>JBAXSZ010000060.1:0-8332 GCA_037130455.1 Actinomycetes bacterium
TCATTTGTCAAAGAAAACTCACGAATCAGATAGCAAATCCGCACTTTTCACGCTCAAAAGAATTATGGTTAAGCACTATGGCATCCGGATTGATCTATCTCATCATTATTGGGATGTGGGTAGCATATTTCTTGCCTCGATGGTTGACCCATCACCACGAAACTTCGGGGCGAAATGCCGAACGGTACAAAACTGCCATTAAAGCGGTCACGGAAAAAGAAGGCTTTACTGAAGTAGCCCAAGATCCAGAGAAAAAATTCAAAGTTATGGCTCGCCGACGTCAAATTTTTTCCGCACTTGCAGGCGCAACTGTAGTTACCTTAGTTATTGCTGGGTTTGGTCTGCTACCGATATCTATTCTGACAATTCCGCTTTCTGCAATTGGAATTTATACAGTTAACGTTCGTCGCCAGGTACTGGCATCGCAAGCCAAGATCAGGAAATTGCGGGCTTTGCAACAAATTGCGGCTGCAACAATTCCATTAGAGCCTGTTGAGAAAATCTCTTTTGCCCGTCCATCTGTTGCACCAAGTGACAACTGGATTCCACTTTCAGATCGGTTAGATAGCGCCGGAGTTGTTGTCATCCCACGAGAATCCAACAGTTGGCAGCCAGTTGCGGTTCCGAAACCAACTTATGTAAGCGCTCCTAAAGCGATTACTCCAAAGCGTTTGATCGATCTCACCGTTCCTGGAGAATGGTCTGCTGAACAAGTAAAGTCCTACGAAGCCCTTATGCCCAGCCGAGATGAAGTATTTGACCAAGAGCTAGCAGAGCAAGCAGCGCGGCCTCATCCAGACCTAGATGCGCATGAGCAGTCTCGAGCCGTAAACGACTAAGTGCTAATCTGACAGTTCCGCTAGTCGATAACTTTGATCGGGGGGCTGTAGCGCAGTTGGTAGCGCGCCTCGTTCGCAACGAGGAGGCCAGGGGTTCGATTCCCCTCAGCTCCACTGATTTTTTATCCCATATGCGACACATTGCCCTGTAACTCCCATGCCCCAAGTTTTATTCCTTGCGCTTCTATGACATTTTCCACACATCTGGTTTTGGCAATCGGCCGGCCTTCTGTTACATTAGTTGAATATTCAACTAAATACTATCTACCATCACCAGCCCAAGGAGCACAATCCATGAGTACCCAAATCACCCCAGCATTAACCGGAAAATATGTCGTTGACGCCTCCCACAGCCAAATTGGCTTTGGAGCTCGCCATGCAATGGTCACCAAAGTTCGCGGAACATTCGATGAATTCGCCGGATCCGGTTTCTTTGATGCCGAAAACCCAGCCAATTCCACCCTTGAAGTAACCATTCAAGCCACCAGCATCAACACCCGAAATGCTGACCGCGACGCTCACCTTCGCAGCAATGATTTCTTCGCGATGGAAGAGTTCCCAGTTATTACCTTCAAATCCACCGCATTTGATAAGTCCGATGCCTCTACCTACAAAGTCACTGGCGACCTAACCATCAAGGGTGTCAGCAACTCCATCACCATCGATCTTGAATTCACCGGCGATGCCGTTGATCCTTGGGGTAACCAACGCATTGGTTTCGAAGGTTCAACTTCCATCAATCGTAAGGATTGGGGCGTTACCTGGAACGCAGCGCTAGAAACCGGCGGAGTTCTTGTTGGCGAGAAGATCACCCTTGAATTCGAAGTCTCAGCAATCCAACAAAAAGATGCTGCATAATTTGTAGTACTTAAAAATGAATTGAGCCACTCCGGTATGGGGCGGCTCTTTTTCTTGTGACAACTAAATCCAAGATGGCAGCCACATTCGACTTAGCCAATCAGGATAAGGAATTGGCGAGCCAATAAAGATGGGTAGGAAGTAAAGAAAATTAGCTACGACTAAAACAATCGCTGCGATTACCCAAGCCCTGCGCCGCTTAAATAGTGCAGGGTCATCAACCTCCATAAATTTGGCGACACAGTAAATCAAAATTAAAATAATGAAGGGTTCGAACGCAATTGCGTAAAATTCGAACATGGTCCGCTTTTGAAATAAAAACCACGGCAGATAACCGGCACCAACACTCAGCAAGATCAATCCACTCTGCCATTCGCGCCGAGAAATCCAATAACCGAAGGTAACAAGGATTCCGAGTATTCCGGCCCACCAGAGCAGTGGCGTACCTAAAGCTAGTACTTCACGGGCACATGAGGGCGCACCGCACTTATTTGGAGCATCGTAGAAGAAAGAAGTCGGGCGACCCAGAATCAACCATGACCACGGATTAGCGGAGTACGGATGCTTGGTGGTGAGCCCTTGGTGGAAACCCAGTATTTCGGAGTGATAATGCCAGAACGAACGAAGCGGGGCAGGAACAAAAGACCAGAAAGAACTTTTTCGCGAATCTGCCCAGGTTCGATCCCAACCCGTCTTTGTTGCGAACCAACCAACCCAGGAGAAAAGATAAACAACAATGGGGAGAAATGCGTATTGCAAAGTCCGAAGCCCTAATTTCTCTTTGAGTAAGGAAGTGAATGGTCTCTCTACTTCCAATGCTCGGTAGTTGCGATAGTCCACATACAAAATAAATGCGGCGTAAGCGATGATGTAGTACGCCCCGCTCCACTTAGTGGCGGCGGCAAGTCCAAGGCTTACTCCAGCCCACCAATGTTTGCTGTGAAGGATAAAGAGAAAAGCAAGCAGGATGAAAAACATAAGGAACAAGTCCAAGAGGGCAACGCGAGAGTGGACTAAATGCAACCCGTCGGCCAACATCAAGATAGCGGCAGCACAACTGAGGAAATAATTATTAAATAACTTCTTCGTCACCCAATAAATTAATACGACGGATACAGATCCAAATAAAGCGGCGCTAAAACGCCACCCAAACTCGTTATAGCCAAAAATTTTGATTCCCAGAGATATGAGCCATTTGCCGATGGGGGGATGAACGATGAATTCGGCGCTATGGGTTTTCGGGTCAATTTCAACGCCATGCAGCAATAATGAGCGAGCATTCTTTGCGTAGTACACCTCATCGAAGATGTAACCCTTAGGTGTACCCAAATGCCACAAACGAAAGATGAGGGCAAGGAGTCCAAACCCCAGTGATGAGTAAAGGTCTTTGCGACGGACCAGCAATTGCGGCATGGCTATAGCCTAAAGCCTGCGAGAATTGCCCCATGTTGCTTCTCGCCGCCGCACCTTTGGGAAATCCCAAGGATGGTTCCACCCATCTTCGGGAAGCCATCGCCGCGGCGCCATTTATTGCCGCCGAAGATTCACGGAAATTTTCTAGGTTATGCAGTGATTTAGGAGTGACGCACCACGCCAAAGTAATCTCCTTCTTTGAAGGAAATGAACTAGAACGGATTGACGAACTGGTGGCCATTATGGAATCGGGTTCTGACCTTTTGGTGATCACCGATGCCGGGATGCCAGGGATAAGCGATCCTGGATACCGATTAGTCCGCGCGGCTATCGAGAAGAAAATCCAAGTCCAGGTCCTGCCAGGTCCAAGCGCGGTAACCACAGCCCTTCTCCTCTCTGGACTTCCTTCGGACCGGTTCTGCTTTGAAGGATTTCCCCCCAGAACTCAAGGAGCTCGCCGGAGTTGGTTTGAATCCCTTCTCACCGAAGAGCGAACGATCATCTTCTTTGAAGCTCCACATCGACTATTGGAAACTTTGGAAGATGCACTTTTTGTTTTTGGATCGGCGCGAAGCGGGGCGATCTGCCGAGAAATGACAAAACATTACGAAGAGATCGTCAGGGGACCGTTGGCAGAGTTGTTGGCCTGGGCCGATGGACGAGAAATAAAAGGTGAAGTCACCATAGTCTTCGCGGGGTTTGATCCAAGCAGCCGGACTTTCACCTCCGCTGATTATGTTGCCCAAGTTCTTTCGCAAGAAAAGGCTGGGATAACGCGCAAAGAAGCGATCAATGAGGTTGCCAAAGCACTGGGCGTTCCCAAACGGGCCGTCTTTGATGCAATGGTGGAGCACAAAACTTCGAGCAGTTAACCAAAACGCTAGACTTGCCCCATGTCGTCTGCAGAAAATAAGTCTTTTTACCTGACTACGCCCATTTATTACGTCAATGATGCTCCGCATATTGGCCATGCCTACACAACTGTGGCTGGAGATGTCTTGACCCGGTGGCATCGTCAGCGCGGAGAGAGCGTCTGGTTTCTGACTGGCACTGATGAACACGGGCAAAAAGTCATGAATACCGCAGCGCAGAATGAAGTTTCACCTCAGGATTGGTGCGACCGGTTAGTCGAAGCCGAGTGGAAGCCCAATTGGAGTCATCTCAATATCGCCAATGATGACTTTATTAGAACCACCGAACCGCGGCACATGGTTCGGGTACAAGCTTTTATGCAGGATCTGAAAGATAAAGGTTTTATTTATTCGGGTAAGTACGAAGGCCCGTACTGCATCGGTTGCGAAGAATTTAAATTGCCGGGGGATTTGATTGAGGGAAGCTGTCGAATCCATTCCCGTCCAGTGGAAATGGTTAGTGAAGAGAATTGGTTTTTCAAACTTTCCGAATTTGTCCCTGCCTTGATTGAGCGTTACCGCAGCAATCCAGGCGCTTGCGAACCGGAGAGCGCTCGCAATGAGGTTCTGGCTTTTCTGGAAGGTGGCGTTTCGGATTTATCTATCTCTCGTTCCACCTTTGATTGGGGAATCCCGGTTCCGTGGGATACCAATCAAGTTATATATGTCTGGTTCGATGCGCTTCTCAATTACGCCACCGCAGTAGGTCTGATGGACGACCCAAATTCTGAAGGTGGAAAAAAGTTTGCTAGCACTTGGCCAGCAGATGTCCATCTTGTCGGCAAAGACATTCTTCGCTTTCATGCTGTTATCTGGCCAGCGATGTTAATGGCTGCTGGGCTAGATGTACCGCGCAAAGTTTTCGCCCATGGCTGGTTGCTTGTTGGCGGCGAAAAAATGAGCAAGAGCAAACTCACCGGAATTGCCCCTAAAGACATCACCGATCATTTCGGTGTCGATGCCTTCCGCTATTACTTTCTTCGTGCCATTCCATTTGGCACCGATGGTTCCTTCTCTTGGGAAGATATGTCGGCGCGATACACCTCCGAACTTGCCAATGATTTCGGTAATTTAGCTTCACGGCTGACGGCCATGATTGAAAAGTATTGCGGTGGAGTTATCCCTGCAGTCTCCGATGGCGCCGGACTAGTGGAGTACTTGGAAAAGACAGTTCCTGCCGCAGATGCCGCTATTTGTGCTTTGGATTTTCAAGGCGGAATAAATACCGTGATGGAATTCTGCAAACGGGTCAACGGTTATGTGACCGAAAAAGAGCCCTGGGTTGTGGCAAAAGATGAAACCCGAATTTCCGAACTTCATTCGATTCTCTACAACACCGCTGAAGCCCTGCGAGCACTTGCAGTTTTGCTCAATCCGATCATGCCCGAAAGTGCTGAAAAGTTATGGTCCAGTCTGGGTGCTGACATTTCGTTGGGCGATTTAGGCCAACAGAAAATTTCTCAAGTTGCAAAGTGGGGTCAATTGCCTGCAGGTAGTGCAGTTACCAAAGGTGCGGTTCTCTTTCCTCGATTAGAAGAGAAGTAATTTCCGCATCATGGCTGACCGACATAACCGCGATATTGATCGACCTCTAGCCCCGCTGCCAGAACCACTTCGAGTTCGGTGTGCGGACTCGCATGCCCACTTAGAAATCGTGACCAACGCCGAACCGGATTCGCAAGCAGTCGCTGATGTCTTGGCAGAGGCTGCGATGGTTGGAATTGATCGAGTAGTGCAGGTGGGATATTCGGCAGAGCAGTCGGAGTGGTCCGTTAAGTGTGCTGAAAGTTGGCCAGGAAAAGTTCTTGCAGCTGTCGCGTTGCATCCAAACGAAGCGCCTGTCGTTGATGATTTAGAAAAAGATTTCGCCATTATTGAACGGCTGGCAGCCCATCCACGCGTCCGCGCTATTGGTGAAACTGGCTTAGATTTCTTTAGGACGCCACCGGAATTGCAAGAGCGACAAACTTATTCGTTCAAAAGACATATCGCATTAGCCAAGCAGGTAGATAAAGCTCTGGTCATTCACGATCGAGATGCCCATCGTGCGGTTTTGGATACCTTGGCCGAAGTCGGCGCTCCTTTGCAAACTATTTTTCATTGTTATTCAGGCGATGTTGAAATGGCAGTGGAGTGCATTGAAAAGGGTTACATACTTTCCTTTGCGGGCACCGTGACCTTCAAAAATGCACCAGCATTGCGAGAAGCAGTAAAGCTAGTTCCCATTTCGCAATTGCTCGTGGAAACCGATGCACCCTTCCTTGCGCCGATGCCGCACCGAGGTTCATTAAATACTCCGGCCCAAATCCCCAACATTTTGCGAGCGATCGCAGTGGAACGTGGTGAAGATGAGTCGTATCTAGCTCAAGCGATTTCAGACAATGTGGAGCGTATTTTTGGATCGTTCGCTTAGATGTCTGGCCTTCTTGGCGCAGCCGAAATCCGTGAAATCGCGGCGCGAATTGGTGTACATCCAACAAAGAAGTTAGGACAGAATTTTGTCGTCGACGCCAATACTTGTCGCAGAATTGTTAAGAGCGCCGAAGTTACTTCAGAAGATATTGCCTTGGAAATTGGGCCAGGCATTGGATCGTTAACGCTTGCCTTATTGGAAATTGCCGCTGGAGTAGTTGTTATTGAAATTGATCCTAGGTTGGCGCAAGAGTTGCCGAACACCGTTGACCGTCACGGGTTTCCCCTTTCTGATTTAACAGTGATGAACGCCGACGCTTTAGAGGTATACGAACTGCCGATACTGCCAACCGTCTTGGTCGCAAATCTTCCATATAACATTTCAGTTCCAGTACTGCTTAGTTATTTGGAAAGATTTCCTTCGCTTGGTTCCGGAGTGGTGATGGTTCAAAGCGAAGTTGCCGATCGATTAGTTGCATCTCCCAATTCGAAAAGTTACGGCTCACCAAGTGTTAAAGCGCAATGGTGGGCTGATTTATCTCCGGCCGGATCCGTTGCTCGATCGGTTTTTTGGCCCATTCCTAATGTGGATTCCTCGCTAGTCCGTTTTGTTCGTCATCCTGTTCCAGCTTCCGAATCGCTTCGAATTAAGACATTTCAATTGATAGACGCTGCCTTTGCACAACGAAGAAAAATGTTGCGAGGAGCGCTCTCGGAGATCTTTGGTGGTTCGGCTCAAGCTGCTGCTGTTTTGGAGAAAGCTGGAGTGGACCCAACGCTTCGAGGTGAAGCGCTGGTGCTGGCTGATTTTCTAAAGATTGCCGTGACTGGTTACCAAGAATAAAGCGCGCCAAAACCGTTATTCTTTTAGGGTGAAGATCAAAGGCGTTGTGGTTCGAGTACCAGGCAAGGTCAATCTTCATTTAGGTGTCGGTCCTTTGGATCCGGATGGTTATCACGAAGTCACAACGATTTTTCAGGCGATTGCTCTCTACGACGATGTGACTGTGAAGTTTGGAGCCAGTGAAACTGGAATCGTCTTAGTGCTCACAGGTTCCACGGCGGCGGGAGTTCCTGCCGATTCCACAAACCTGGCCTATCGCGCTGCCGCGTTGATGATGGAGCGTTATTCCCTTACTCCAGATATTTCGATTCATTTAAAGAAAGAGATTCCGGTTGCCGGTGGAATGGCCGGCGGCAGCGCCGACGCAGCTGGTGTACTTGTGGGAATTGATGCTCTCTTTGAATTGGGTCTTTCGCGGGATGAATTGGAACGGATCGCCGCCGAGCTAGGGAGCGATGTTCCATTTTCGATCGCGGGTGGAATCGCTATTGGCCGAGGCCGCGGTGATCAAATAACACCGGTATTGAGCCGTGGAAGTTATCACTGGGTTTTAGCATTGGCCGGAAGTGGTCTTTCTACTCCAGCCGTTTATGGGGAGTGCGATCGACTTCGCGAAGGCTTGGATATCTCACGGCCACAGGTTAACGATGCCATGATGCAAGCCCTGCGGGCGGGGGATGCAGAGGCAGTTGGTAGCGCACTTTCCAATGATTTACAGGCAGCGGCTTGCTCGCTTCGACCCGCACTTCGGTTGGTTTTGGATGTGGGTATGGATTACGGGGCATATGGCGGGATTGTTTCCGGGTCCGGGCCGACGGTGGCATTCTTAGTCTCCGATGAAGAAAAGGCGCTGGATCTGACCGTGGCGCTTAGTGCCAGCGGTGTTGTCGCCGGCGTTATTCGGGCTAGCGGCCCAACCCATGGGGCTCGGGTCATCGAGACGCTCTAGGGGCGAATTCTTAGCGGGTCGAATCTCGTTTTGGATGTATGAAGGTTTTACGAGAGAATTCAGGTTCCGCCATTGTGTAGTGGCTAGCACATGGGCCTTTGAAGCC
>JBAXSZ010000061.1:0-7967 GCA_037130455.1 Actinomycetes bacterium
ACCTCATTAGCAGTGAGGCGCACTCGACCGGGCTATGCGACGTCTCCAAGTGGTGGCGAAAGTTTACAGGCTATTAGGACAATCCAATAACCCCGTATTTACCCCATTCCCAGGCCAAATATGGGCCAGGTTGGTCAAAGCTGGATGTGAGAACTTGAAAAGTCGCCTCTTTTATTTATAACAATCAACTTATCCCAATAATCCAGCCCACTCTTCATTTCACGCGGCTGAAACAATGAAACTGGATCCAGAATGAAATCGAGAAAAGTTTCTTGCCCTGGTTCTAACCAGCCAGCATCTTCAATGAAATAGAGACCGCCAGGGCGCAAGTATTGAAAGGATTGTTCGAAAAAGATTCGAGCGGCGTGCTCGGTATGCATGCCATCATCGACGATTACATCGAAAGGCTTTTCCCCGGTCGTTCTAAAGAATTCATTTATTGAACCAGGATTGGTTTGATCAATATAGAAAGTTTGAATTCGCTCTTCTTCGAAGAGGCATTCTGTATCTATGTCCACACCAAAGATTTCGGCATATGGAAAATATGAACTCCAGGCACGCAAACTGGCTCCTGGTGTGCCATTTTCGCCCATGGAGGCCGCAAAGTTTGGGCTTGTTGTTCCGATTCCGACTTCAAGAAACCGGGTGACCGATAAGCGACGTGAGTCTAGGAAAAGCGAATAAATAGCAGCATAATGATGATACGGCCATCCAGATTGGTGAATTGTGCCTTTACGGGGTGAACCTTTGTCGGAACCATAGAACTGGAAAAGCGTTGCAAGTTCAGATTTGTCATGAATTTCATTTGAATCGAAGTGAAATGAATTCAATGAAAATATCCTCCATTACTTTCTCCCGATGTTCTCCTAACTCAAGAACATAGCCGCATATTATCGGCTTCATAAGAGTTAGAATTGAAAAGCCTTAGTGATAACGTGACCGAGTCGGGATGCTAGTGAATACTGAATTAGAGATTTGTACGGTTGAAAACTTTCGTGAATCGAACTATTTGGCTGCCAATAAAGATGTTGCCGAAGCGGTTCGGTCTGGCGGTTTCGCCTCAGGATTCGATCATTTTCAACAGTATGGGCATTTGGAAAGTCGAAACCAATTCATAACTTGGCTTGGTTCGGGAATTATGCAAGGTCCGACTACTCGTAAGATTTTTGCCGAAGCGATCACCCAACGGGAGAACAAAAATATACTTGAAATCGGCCCATTAAGTAGGCCATTGGTTACTTCTGACAATTGCTGGTATTTCGACATTTGTGACACAGAAACATTAAAAGCCAAAGCTCGAGATGCTGGACTCAACGAAGATACGATCCCGGAAATTGATTTCGTTGATAAACATGGTGATTTGAGCAGCGTTGATATGAAGTTCGATTCCATCGTCAGCGCCCACTGTATTGAGCATCAACCTGACTTAATCCGCCACCTAAACCAGGTTTCCTTCTTATTAAAAAACGTAGGTTCGCGATATTGGGTAATAGTTCCTGATAAGAGATTTTGCTTCGATCATTTCATACCAGAAAGCAATGTAATAGAAGTTGTGAATGCCAACGTGGAAGAGCAACGCACCCCCACGAAAACCGATGTTCTTCAGCATTTTGCAATGACTACTCATAATGATCCGAGTCGCCATTGGGTTGGTGATCATGGTGAAATCAAAAGTGACCTATTTTCCCGGTTAGCTGCGGCGGAGAGAAAATATGAAGATGCAAACGGTGAATATATAGATGTTCACTGCTGGCAATTCACACCAGAGAGTTTTTTTAAAATAATTGGTGGTCTCTATGAACGTTCCTACATTGATTTCAAATGCACGAAAATTTTTGAAACGGATCGGAACCAATCCGAGTTTTTTGCGATTCTGGAAAAAGTGCGCTAATTTCTTTAGCCTTCCGAGCTATAGTTCGATGACGTACCTTTCCTTCCGTTCCCAATTGGCCTTGATCTTGTAATAATCTAAGAATTCGTACCGAGTAATTATTCGTAAAGTTCCGTTGCCATAATAATCCAACGGCTCCCCTGCATCTGCATTTCCATTCCGAGGACAAGACAAGAGTTCTGAATAGCTTGAAATTTCTACATCCTGTTGCTTCCACATCAAATGGTCTTCATTCTCCACCCCCCAAATCTTGGATTCTTGCAATTTTTCAGGCGTGATTTCATAATTTCGAATTGGAAGCAATACTTCGGATTTTCTATGCAAGTAGTCATTTCGATAGAGCCCGATGTTCATCGAGGGCCACGCTTTTAGGGCGATAACTTCGAAGTCGCCGGGGTCAACAGAATAGAGAATTTTCTTAAAGTTCACACCGACTTTGGAGGTATCGTGCATAACGAAATAGTGTTTGGCACCATAGTCATTTTGCGATAATTCAATAAGACTTGTGAAATCGATGGAGTCGTATGGCAATGCGAATACATTCTTGGAAATCTCTTTATCCGCGGTATCGCAGCCACCAACAAAGGTAATTATTTCTTCGCTGTCGAAGCCAGCTTCTTTCAAGGAGCGCAAGAGCGGCGGCAAGGAAGTCTGGTAGAAATTGCGATTGCTATTAACCACAATTTTGATATCCACGGTATCCACCTCTCCTAAGTGTCAATGATTAATTTCTCTTGTGAACGTGAGAATTTAAGTGTTGGAATACTAACCTCATAATTAGGGCAACCTTGATAATCAAGGTTGAAAGCACCAAGAACCCACCGAAATAGAAAATTCGACTATTGCCATTCGTTGCCAAAATTAAAAGTCCCACATTCAAGGAGAGGAATCTTAAATTCGAAAGAGTAGATATTTTTTCATTGTTCAATCGAACGGCATTTGGCCCACCGCCAATAATCATTGGGACTAAATATGAAAAGGCACCGAAAACAATTTGCAAAGCAAATCCAATGGCCAAAATGAGCGAAATGGCTTCAGTCCTACCTTTGATCATCGTCCACGAATCCTGGCTCAGTAGAGTCCATGTTAAATCTAACAAGGCAACGAAGAGCCAAATAGCTGACGCCACTACTGACTTAATTGAAAATGGCAATTTTCGTATGGGATGCAAATAGCCGAAATGTGGTGATAGCAGATATGACCAAGAAGCTAAATAGCCGACCACTCCTAGGGCCACGGCAAACCTGTTTCCCAGCAAAGCCCCGCTAGCCGAAAGTGTCAGCGCCGCTACCAGCCATGGGAGCGATTGCTGACCTCGTTTTTCAGCAAACTCGGGGAGTTTGGTTCGAAGCATGGTGGGAATAAAGGTAATCAATGTTCCGGCAACTGTTAGACCAATCCAACCCAAGACATTTACCAGATAATGCGCCACCAAGAATCTGCTCTTAATTTCCGCCGAATGGTGTTGTGAAAGATTGGCGCCTATTACAGCTCCGACAGTCAAGAAGAATGAGGCACTGATGTAGTAGCGCATCACTTTTCGAAAGCGGGCAAGAAGTGCTTTGGATATATATCTTCGGATTGCAAATGCATGAAGGATGGCGCTGAAACAAATACTGGCAACGCCGGAGAAGATCAAAAATTGCGCTTCCTGACTTTTTCCGATAATCACCAGCCATATTCCGATATTGAGAATTAGAACTCGACATACATAGCCGCGGTTTTCGGGAAAATTGGGAAGACGCAACATCGTCAAACTGAAATGTGTACTCCAAATGAATATTAGGTTGGTGATTGCACCGAGAAGTAGCAGGTGAACCAAAAACCATTTTGGATCTTCACTTCGGACTATCCAGGGCAGCGTCAGAACAAGTGAGATCAAATAGAAGAAGACTGGGATGTGAGCGTTTATGTGCCAAGTAGAACGCCTCATGGTTTGACTGTACTGGCGCGAAAGCAGTCCTCCCTAGATCCGCTCTAGACCGATTGTCTGGAATAGCCAGCGCCTTTTCCTTGTGTTCAGAGCGCCACCATTTCACAATCTTGGTATGCAGATAGACCCCGCTGAATCAGAGTTGCTCCATCGGATCCAGGAGCGGGTCTTATGGCTTGCAGTACGCATGATTGACCACGCCAACCGCGAGCGCCCTAACGTTGACGGCATCAAAGTCGGAGGGCACCAGGCCTCCAGCGCCTCCACGGTCTCAATAATGACCGCCCTCTATTTCAGATTCCTGGAGCGAAATGATCGGGTCAGCGTCAAGCCGCATGCCTCGCCTATTTTTCATGCAATTCAATATCTACTCGGGAATCTAGATAAGAAATACCTCACCACCCTGCGGATGGCTGGTGGGCTGCAGAGTTATCCCTCTCGAACCAAAGATCCGGATCTGGTTGATTTCTCTACCGGTTCGGTTGGTCTAGGAGCAGCCGCCCCGCTCTTCGCTGCCGCAACTCGGCGTTATGTTGATGCACATTTTGGTCCACGCGAAAGTTCTCGCTTCATTGCCCTCATTGGGGATGCCGAATTAGATGAGGGAAACATCTGGGAGGCCGTTGCAGATCGAGCAACGGATGGGTTGGGAAAGGTGATGTGGATTGTTGATTTCAATCGCCAATCGTTAGATCGAGTCATCCCAGGAATTCGAATCGAACAGTGGCGCTCGCAATTTGAAGCAGCAGGTTGGCACGTAGTTGAAACAAAGTATGGAGCTCGACTCACTGAAATATTTGGCCAGGATCCAACGGGAAAATTTAAGTTCTGGTTTGATGCGATTCCCAACGAACAATACCAATCCCTCTTTGCATTAACCGGGCAAGCCTTTAGATCTCGTTGGTTAGATGGTGCACCAAGTGAAGTTGCAGAATTCTCAACACGGTTTTCTGACGACCAGCTTCGAGAAATTGTTACCGACTTAGGCGGTCATGATTTCAGCGCGTTGTTGTCGGCATTTGAAGAGTGCGATCGAGTAGAGGAAAAACCCAGTGTTATCTTTGCCTACACTGTAAAAGGGTATCGGTTGCCAATCGCCGGAGATCCTAGAAATCATTCTGCACAACTTAAAGAAGATCAGATCATCGCTTTACGCCACACACTGGGAGTTAACGAAATTGCAGAGTGGGAAGGTTTTGATACCAATACTTCAGAGGGTCAACTATGTCTACGAAGGAGAGTCGCACTAGATCGCGCTCCTGCGCATAGGAAGCTGCAAATCACGATTCCTATAACAACCGGTTCCCAAAAGAACGGGCTGGTATCAACTCAAGAAGTGTTTGGCAGAATCCTTAACGACATCAGTAGGGATGAAACTATCCGACCTTATTTGGTAACCACAGCCCCAGATGTTGCTACATCAACAAACTTAGGTGGATTTATAAATCGCACCGGAGTCTTCAATCCTAAAATAGTGCGCAGATGGAATGAAGATCCAATTCTTAAATGGGCTGAAGATCCCTCTGGACAACATATTGAACTTGGAATAAGTGAAATGAATTTGTTCATGCTTCTGGGTATGTTGGGTCTATCTTGGGATCATTCGGATCAGAGATTAATTCCCATCGGAACTGTCTATGACCCTTTTGTATTAAGAGGGCTAGATGCATTTATTTACAGTGTCTATTCTGGTGCCAAATTTATCATCACTGGAACTCCTTCTGGAGTTTCGCTCGCGCCAGAAGGTGGCGCACACCAATCGACTATAACCCCATCGGTCGGCATTGAACTTCCAGGGGTTGTCTTGATGGAACCTGCTTATGGGCAAGCCTTGGATTGGATGTTATGCGATGCCATTGCACATGTGGCTGGAGTTAAGGTAGATACCACGCCGGACCTTCGACCAAACGAATTAGCATTTTATTTCCGCCTGACCACCAGGCCAATAGATCAAGCAGCCTTTCTTGCGGCGTTAGATCGGCTCGGCGAAGCGCCGTTGCGGAGCCAGGTATTGGCAGGGGCGTACCGATTAGTGGATGGACGTGCCCGAACCGGTGAGAGCGAAGCCCTGGCGAACGCCCCAGTTATCCATCTAGTTGGCGTTGGCGCAGTTATGCCTGAAGTTCTTGCTGCGGCCGACATTCTCAACTCTGAGGGGATTATTGCCCACGTTGTAGATGTGACCTCCCCAGGTCGGCTCTTTGGCAGTTGGCAACGCACCATTCGCCAAGGTGTCCGAACGGCTACCACGCCATCATTTCCTGGTGTCTTTCGACCGATATTCCCAGAGAAAGCTCCGATCGTTTCGGTTCACGACGGCGCATCACATGCCATGGCCTGGCTCGGATCTGCAGTGGGAATGCCTCAAGTTTCTTTAGGTGTGGATGCCTTCGGCCAATCAGGCAATATCCACGATTTATACAACATCAACGACTTAAGTTCAGGTTCTATCGTCAATGCAGCTCTGGCGGCTCTAAGCCTAAATGTCTGAAATGCCTCGGCCCTAGTAATCATTTAGAGTTGGGCTTCGGATAATTGGAGGAATAGTGTCGGCAACAGATCTCACGATTTACAGCACAACTTGGTGTGGCTACTGCAAACGCCTCAAGCGCCAACTGGATGAGGCTGGAGTTACTTATTCGGAAGTGAATATCGAAGAAGCGCCTGATGCCGCCGAATTTGTGGAGAAGGTTAACGGTGGAAATCAGACCGTTCCTACGGTTCTTTACTCCGATGGCACTGCAGCGACCAATCCTTCTGCTGCATCAGTTATCGCCAAATTAGCGGAACTGGCGCCATCACTTTAATTGGCACTTCGCGAATAGAAATTGGTTGAGACCTACCTACCCAGTCACTAGACTCTTGATTTATGACAACTAAGGGCACCGCAAAACCCAAGCGAGTCGATGCGACTTTGGATTTAGTCGCAAAGACCGCCGGCGTGAGCCCAGCTACGGTTTCACGAGTAATCAATGGAAGTGCCAAAGTTTCACCAGAAAGTGAGAAGGCGGTTCGCAAGGCAATCAAGAAATTCGACTACACCCCAAATATAACGGCCCGAAGGTTGGCTGGTGGACGTAGTGGTTTAGTTGCGCTTATTCTTGAAGAATCCAGCGAAGAATTCTTTCTCAATCCATTTTGGGGTTATGTTGTTCAGGGCTTCACTACCGCCATGAATGAAGCCAAAATGCAACCGCTTCTCATGATTCGACCAAAGACCGGTTCCGAAGATGCACTTTTTGAATCACTGCGTTTGGCTCAAGTAGATGGAATTGCAATTTTCAGTTGGCACAAGCCCATTAAGAGTTTTGAAAAACTTATTCCAGAGAAGATGTCCGTTGTCTTCGGTGGCGACCTGGGCGGATCTGAGAAATTTTCTTATGTAGATGTGGACAACGTCAAGGGTGGTTACATCGCTACAAAACATTTGATAGACCAAGGCTGCAAACACATTATCAACATCACCGGCGATCTAAAATTGCAATCTGCCCGAGATCGGTTGTTGGGATATGAGAAGGCCATGACCGAATCAGGTCGAGAAATATCAGAAAGCATGATTATTCATGGAGATTACTCACTCTATAAAGGTGAGTTGATCACCCGCGAATTAATAAGTAGCAAAGAGAAATTTGATGGGATTGTTGCCGCGAATGATTTAAGTGCAATCGGTGCTATCAACGCGCTACTTAAAGGCGGCCTCAGAGTCCCAGAGGATGTAAAAGTTATTGGTTTTGATGATTCTGTTCTGGCTTCCCGAAATACTCCACCTCTTTCTACAGTTCATCAACCCGTCCGCGAATTAGGCCGAGAAGTTGCTAAGGCTTTGATTCAAATTCTGGCTGGGGAAACCGTAGAGAAGAAGATGCTGGATGTAAATCTGATTGCGCGAGAATCCACAGCTAAATAAAACCAAATAAATTAGCGCAACAATCCGCTGTTTTCGATTATTGCCTTATAAGCCAATGCGCTGCGCTTAGGTAACCTTTCCTGAGTTTCGAAGTCCACATAGATCAATCCGAATCGCTTGGCGTAGCCCTCCGCCCATTCAAAATTGTCCATAATTGACCAGGCAAAATATCCTCGAACTGGAACTCCTGCGGCGATAGCGCGTTCTACCGAAGCTATATGTTCGGTGAGGTAGGC
>JBAXSZ010000062.1:0-7883 GCA_037130455.1 Actinomycetes bacterium
TATCTAGAGCAAACCGAACTTTTGCTTCACAAGAAAAGTATTGAGTTAGAACTTAGTGGGTACTCGGTGAAGTACACACTAGACAGAACCGGGTGTTGGTTTGATGCGACTAATTCAGACAAGGGAATAGGAAAAAGATCCTGGAATCGATTCGGTTGGGGTAAAAAGGCGAAAAGAAAAGCCCTGCCTGATTTCTTTGCGATAACCGAAGCAAATATCATGATGCCGGAAGGGCTTTAAAACTACTTAGATCTCAACGCCAATGAACTTGGTCTGCAAGAAATAGAGAATTCCATCAAATCCTCCGCTCTTCACTGTCAGGTCAACTCGGTATGTAACTACTTCTTCTGCCAAGAACTTTTCCCGTCACTAGCTACCTTGAAGGCAAGTTGAGTTCCATCAGCGGCCTTACCGCTTGCACCCTTTGTGGGATCGCATGACTCTCCAACTTGTTGAAAGACTGGACCACCAGAATTCTTAGGAGCCTCTGGTTTTTGCGTCTCGCCTGGCTTAGCACCGCTATCGGAGTTGCCGGAATTACTCTGTGAGGAAGAAACCTTCGCAGCAATTGTTTCTCCTTCGAGGGCAACCCAATCTGCGGTGGTGCGCCCTGTTCCAACACTAAAGTCGCAAGGGTTTGTTTTCCGTTCAGCAATGGAAATCTTCATATCTGATGGAGTGATCCCGTGTTCAGCGAACTTCGCGAAGACTTCTTTGGTCATGTGATCAAAGATGCTTCCGAGTATTTCGGCATCGTCTGGTGCTCGTGATTTTCCGGTCAAATCTATATCGAAATCAAAACCTGATTCCGCTAACGAACCAAAGCCTAAGAAATCGCCAGCCTTTACCGAGTCTCCGACTCTAAAGTTCTTAGTGAAATATATATGTCCAAAAGTGAAAAGAACATTTTGGTCAATGGGGGTAGAAAGCCCCAATCCATCTCCATTCTTTGGACGCCCCTGGCCTTTTTTGTCTGCTTCAAGAAATATCTTGTCTACCTTGCCATCAAATGGCGCAAAAACCTTGACTTTATCTGTGGTTCCTTGAAGTTCTGGAATCGGAAAGAAATAATGTTTAAGTGAAGCATTACTCACGAGAGTTTTATCGAACGTGTAGCCATCTCGATTGTGGCCAGAACAGCTCGCATATTTAGAAATACTATTTATCTGATCTAAGTCAACCGGAACAGCAGTAATGTATTTGGCATCAATGCTTGGCTAACCATTTTTTGAAACTGAGGGATCTTCTTTTGTGAATTGGAATCGACAACTGCTGATCCCTTATCCCAAACTAATTTCTTGCCCGATTTAACACATCGATATTTCTTACCGGAATCGACAACTGTTTGACCTGCCACTTTGCAAGTAGAACTTGACTTAGTCGCGGCACTGGCTAATGGGGTGAAAGAAGTCAGCGCAAGTGAAGTGAGCAAAGAGAAGATCAAAATAGTGCGCTTCTTGGCGCCACTTTACGACTTTGTTTTGATTGGCGGAATGCTTCGGCAGAAAAAAGCCCCGCTTCGGATTCCTCCAAAATGGGGCTTTTAAATCTCTCCGCAAGCTCTATCTGATTAGATCTCAACGCCAATATATTTTGTCTCTAAGAATTCATGAATTCCATCGAAACCACCTTCACGGCCTAAACCACTTTGCTTTACGCCACCGAAGGAAGCAGCGGGATCGGAGATAACGCCACGGTTGATGGCGACCATTCCAGATTCCAAGGCTTCTGCAGTTCGGATAGCGCGACCTAATTCGCCAGAGAATACATAAGAGATCAGCCCGAATGGTGTGTCATTTGCCATGGCAATTGCTTCTTCGTCGGTGTCGAAAATAATCACGGGAGCAACTGGGCCAAATACTTCATGGACCAGAATTGGATTATCTTTTTCAATCTGAAGAACCGTTGCTGGATAGAAAGCACCCTCACCTTCAGGTATTGCACCGCCGGTAGTGACTTTCCCACCAGCTGCGACAGATGCCTCTACTAGTTCGGCAATCTTGTTTCGCTCTTTCAAAGAAACGCTTGCGCCAAGCTGTGCGCCTTCAGTCATACCGTCAGCCATTTTCAGGCTCGACATGGCCAGCGTTAACTTTGTGGTGAATTCTTCGGCAACCGAACGAGCTACAAACATGCGGTTTGCTGCGGTGCACGCTGCTCCACCGTTACGCATCTTTGCAATCATGGCACCTTTGACGGCTTCATCAATATTTGCATCATCCAAAACTAGAAGTGGCGCATTGCCGCCTAACTCCATTGATGTTCGAATCACTTGGTCGGCTGCTTCGCGAATTAACACACGGCCTACTTCGGTGGAACCAGTGAAGGAAAGATTGCGAACCCGTGGATCGTGAAGCATTCTGGAGATTGCTGGACCAGTTTTCTTAGGAAGAATTAAGTTGATAACGCCCTTTGGAACGCCAGCGCGTTCCATAATGTCAACGATCCAAAGTGCCGTCAGTGGAGTTTCGCTGGCTGGCTTTAAGATCATGGTGCATCCAGCTGCAATTGCTGGGCCAATCTTTCGAGTGGCCATACCAGCAGGGAAATTCCATGGTGTAATTAATAAGGAAACACCAATTGGTTGGTGGGTGATCAAAATTCGCTTGTCGCCACTTGGGGACTTTCGGAAATCTCCAGCAGTTCGAACTGTTTCTTCGGAGAACCAACGGAAAAATTCGGCGGCGTAAAGAACTTCGCCCCGAGCATCGGAAAAGACCTTGCCGTTTTCTAATGAGATAAGCGTCGCAATATGGTCTGCTTCGGCAATCATAATTTCGAACGCCTTGCGCAGAATTTCCGCTCGGTAGCGAGGTGCGGTCTTAGCCCAAGCAGGAAATGCGCGATAGGCGGCGTCAACCGCTTCGTCACATTGAGCATCGCTGGCGGCTTGAACCTCGGCGATGACCTCTCCGGTTGAAGGGTTGAGAACTGGGACAGTGCCTTCGCCTTTGACCCAGGCGCCGTCAATATAAAGGTCGGTTTTAAGTAGCATTAAAGAAGCATACGCTTGGCTTGCGAAGTAAAATCATCACCCTGGCAAAGTGAAAGCAATTTCACACCCCCAGATGCCACCCCCGGGGGCTGGCAAGCCCAGAGCAGAAAGAAGTGACCGTGCCCAAGTCTTGGACAGATGACGCTCCTGAACCTATGGCTTTGCAAGAACACGCTCACCTACGGGACCCGCTCTCTTATAAGGTCAAGAAAGCTCTCCTGGGAGACCCATTAAACCGACATTCGCTCTCGCACCAGCGATTGAGCAAGCGCTTTGCCCTGGGCATCCTTTCCTCGGACTGTATTTCTTCTTCGGCCTATGGCAGCGAGCAAATCCTGCTCGCCTTGCTTCCTGCCTTTGGATTGGCAGCATTTAATATTTTAATGCCCATGACCTTGGTCGTCTTATTCGTCTTGGTAATCATTTCTTTCTCTTATCGCGAAGTCGTTCAGATCTACACCAAGTCCGGTGGCGCTTATGTCGTCTCCAGGGACAACCTAGGTCAAGTGGTTGCGCAGATTGCTGCAGTAGCACTCATGCTGGATTACATCGTTACTGTTGCGATTCAATCTTCAGCAGGTATTGACGCTGTGATTTCCACTTTCGCAAATTTGCACCCATATAAATTGCAAATGACAGTTGCGGTCATTTTGTTGCTTACGTACGGAAACCTGCGCGGAGTGAAAGAAGCAGGAGCGGCATTTGCATTACCTACTTATCTATTCGTAGGTGCGCTGGCTGTTGTTTTCGGAATGGGTATCTACCGAACAATCAACGGCACACTTCCAAAATACGATCCTCATGTTGCTGGGGCAGTTCCCGTTGGACATTCGCAAGGATTGCTGACCTTCGCTGCAATCTTTATTTTGCTGCGAGCCTTTGCTAACGGCGGTTCATCGCTCACAGGTCTTGAGGCAATATCCGATGGTGTTTCCCTCTTTAAAGTTCCCGAAGGTGTCAATGCCCGGAAGACCTTGATGATCATGAGTGGAATTTTGGGAACCATGGTTTTCGGAGTTTCTTGGTTTGCACATTCAACTTGGGCCACACCGTATCTAAAAGGTTCGCCAACTGTTATTTCACAGATTGCTAAGGCCGCGCTTGGCCAAGGTGGATTTGGTTCGGTCTTCTTCTATGTGGTTCAGGCAGCAACAACACTGATTCTGATCACGGGTGCCAATACCGCGTATAGCGGTTTCCCTTATCTGGTGAATTTTGTGGCCAACGATGGATACTTGCCTCGGCAACTCACTAAACGTGGTCACCGACTAGCGTTTTCAAATGGCATCATCTTGCTAGCCAGTAGTGCAACTGTCCTGGTTATTGCAACAAAAGCATCCGTAGATCATTTAGTGGCTTTTTATGCGCTCGGCGTTTTTACTGGTTTTGCTTTGGTCGGATTCGGAATGGCCAAGCGTGCCAAGAGCAATAAAGAGGCTGGCTGGCACTGGAAATTTGGTATCAACATCGTCTCTGGGATCGTTTCTTTCACGATCATCATTATTTTCGCAGTAGTGAAATTTACTGAAGGTGCTTGGGTAATTATCGTCATCACACCAATTTTGGTGGTGGCTTTGCTTCGACTAAATCGCCAATACCGCCAGGAGCAGACGGCTCTGAAGGTTACTCAGGTTCAAGCACGAGCGACCACTATTACGCGGCACAATGTTTCGGTTTTGGTCGATAGCGTGGATATTGCCACTGTTGGTGCAGTTCGTTACGCGCGCAGTTTGAGCCCAAGAAACCTCTCTGCGGTTCACTTTGTTATTGATGACCGAAGATCGGAAATGATCAAAGAGGAGTGGGCTTCTAACAAGGCGCTAGCCGATGTTCCGTTGGAATTAATAGATTGTCCTGATCGAAGAATTCCCAATGCCGCATTAGATTACGCAATTCGCGCCACCGCGTCCCAAGATGTTGAACTAACTTTGCTGTTGCCACGGCGCTCTTATTCCTTCTTTCTGGGTCGCCTGCTGCATGATCAGACTGCTGAAGAAATCGCTCGCCCTATTTCACAATTGCCAAGAGTCGTGGCAACGATTATTCCATTTGACGTGGAGAAAATTATTTCCGGTGAGAAAGTCGATGTCCATGCTGAACACGAACTTGCCCAGTCATTACAGCCTATGACCGTTCCAGCACATCGAGATCCTATTGATGATGATTCACCGATACTTTCTGCAACTGGCGAAGTCAGTCACTACGCAGAAAATATTTATCCGATCGGCAAAGCTACCTGGCGAAAGCGCGCCCACATTCGAGGCCGAGTTTCTTCCATTCGTACCGCCCCATCGGGTGGCGCACCTAGAGTTGAAGTTGAAGTCTGGGACACAACTGGTGGAATAACCTTGCAATTCCTGGGACGAAGAGAAATCGCCGGTTTAGAAGTTGGATCAACTATCTGTGCCGAGGGCATGGTTGGGGAACAAGATGGTGCACTTACTATCTTGAATCCTTCTTACGAAATAGTTATCTAGAGTTTCTTCGAAGGAAGTAGCAACTCAATCTTTGGAATTAGCGCCAAAATCTCTGCGTCAGAAAGTCCTCCGAATAGATCTGGCCCCATTTGAGATCGATGACATCGCAGCGCTGCTACTTTTTCGGCAATGAAACCACTGACTGGAACCGCTATCGGCTCTTCCTCGCCATCAGGTTCTACAGATGAGGTGCGATGTAAGAACTGATTCACAGACGCAAAATTTTCCTGAGTTACTACCGCTTCCGCCAAGATGGCATCGGGGATGACACACCAGAAAAAAGTTGGGGTTTGCCAATCTATCCCGGAGATCCGCGCAGAAATACGTGCAGTTTCGATGGCCTTGGTTGTAATGAAGTTGGTCTGAATATGGTCTGGATGACCATAACCGCCGCTAGGGTCATAAGTGACAACGACATGAGGTTTAAAATCAATAATGGTCTTTGCCAACAAATCCACAGGCTCGGATAGATCCGCCCGTATGAATGCGTGCGGATGTTGGTTTGAGATCCGACCAACCATGCCACTATCTCGGAAGAGTCTAGAAGGTGCTCCTAAGAAACTATGTTGACGTACTCCAAGAACCGAGAGCGCCGACGAAAGTTCTTCGATCCTAATTTCGCCTAAATTGTCGTTCTTGTCTGGTGAAGCATCGCTGAGTAACGGATCCAAAATGTCGCCTTCTTCGCCTCTGGTGCAAGTAACGACCATTACCTCTAACCCATCTGCAACGCATTGGGCAATAACCGCCCCAGTGTAAAGCGATTCGTCATCGGGGTGGGCGTGAACAAATAGCACGCGATTAAGTTGTGCAGAAATGGTCACAAACTAAGGTTAGCGCTCGTGATAAGCGAAATATCAAGAGTTAGACTTATATAAATAGTCAGGAGCCAGAGATGAAGCATCATGTCGCGATCGCTATCTGGGATAACTGCCTTGACTCCTCAGTGAAGACCTCCGAAGCTTTGGCTGCGGCGGGGATAAAAGTTGTAACAATAAATTCGAGTTCACATGACGTTGATGGAATATCTATCAAATCCCCCAATATTTTTATCGAACAAGTCAAAAATGCCATCTGGTCCTGCCCTGTAGGTAACTACTTCACCTACATATCAGGGGATGTGAATTCAGCGCAATGGGGCGCTTATTTTCAGCGACTTGATCAGACCATTGTTACGATCGACCCTTTTGTTTACGCCCCTTACCTAACGTCAGAAGGTTATCCTCGCGAATATGCACAATTGGCGGGTGATCTCCCAATTCTCCATCTAGATATCGCCTGCATGACTGATGGAATCGTTTTCTCACTACACCCCACGATTGTTCAGGAATTGAAAAACTTCTTTACCTTTCTAGATACTGAGGCTACGAATTTTTCAGTTGGCTGGGGTTTAGATTGGATCTGGTGCCTGTTAGCGATTCACTATCAGAAATATATTATTCGCGATGTAGAAATATCCCTTACTCACCCAACTGGAACTTCATATGACAAATCAAAAGCCAAAGAAGAGTTCCACCAAGTCATCAACTATTTTCTAGATTACCGGAAACTATTAGATGGAAGTGACATTCAATTTCGAAAGCATATTTTTATGATTAACGAGAGGTTAAAGAGCAACCCCAAATATTTACAAGCCGAAGCTTTCTTTCCAAAGGTCGATACACATTGAAAATTCTCCACGTTGCCCCGAACGCCTATCCATTTACCGGTGGGATAGAGGTCTTGCTCCGTAATCTGGCCTTATACGAGAAAAAGCGCGGAGAAAACGAACTTCTGATTGCCTTTCCAGACCGTTCTCACATATTTGATTCCCAGTTCAGTATTGATGGAACCAGAGTCATCCCGATGAGAGTTTTGCTTCAGAAGCCCGTCAATCCGCTTCTTCCTAAGCCGGTGTATAAGCCTTCGGAGATTGTCGAAATTTTTTCCAACTACCGAAACCTTCTTCTTACCGAAAAACCCGATGTAGTCCATCTTCATGATTACAGCGAAGCCTCATTGCCAGTTATTTCCGTGGCTAAGAGCCTTGGGATTCCGCTGATTCAGCATCTTCATATCTTGATTACTTCCGCTTTCCCAGATGACCTCATTAATAATTTCAAGAACTTGACCAACTTCATTGCCGTGTCACATGCAGCTAAGGATGCTTTGGACCAGGCAATAGGAAGGGAAAGTAATGCAATTGTTGTTCCAAATGGAATCCCCGAAGTTCCCGATGAAACGCTAGCTCTTTCGAAAGATGACTCCAATATTATTTTGTGCGTCGGACGTTGTGTTCCCTCCAAAGGGTTCAATAGGGCATTTAATATTCTAGAAAGTCTCTTGAAATCAGGTATCGAGTGTCGACTGGAATTCATTGGAGCCGGTCCGACTCTGTCGCATTTGAAAGTTGAAACAACAGCGCGAAGCCT
>JBAXSZ010000063.1:0-7240 GCA_037130455.1 Actinomycetes bacterium
CCCAAAGGGAAGCACATGCTGAATTGCTTGAGAAGTACTAATTCTATTTGGAAGCACCATCTGCCAATTGGATTCATGGATATCGGTTAAATGAATCTTCTTCCCTGCGGCCAGAGTTGCATGAGCACCAGCAGCAAATGTGTAGTTGGGAAGAATGAATTCTGGTTCACTTGCTATCTGCATCACTCCAGTAAGTCCAGTTGTTGCGCTGGAACAGGTCACGACCTGCCAACTTTCAACGCCCAGGAAATCGGCCAGGCGCTCTTCAAATTTAGCATTGAGCGGACCGAAATTTGAAAATCTTCCCGATGCATACATCTGATCTAAGTAAGGTTGCACTTTTTCTAGGGGCGGAAGTTGTGGCCGCATAATGGGAATTGAGATTGGTTTGTTCAACGCCTGCCCACCTAACTTCTCAACAAAATCTGCTGGGATTCGCCAATAAGGTGGG
This sequence comes from Actinomycetes bacterium, assembly GCA_037130455.1. Lineage (GTDB taxonomy): Bacteria > Actinomycetota > Actinomycetes > Nanopelagicales > Nanopelagicaceae > CAIMZW01. The sequence continues at coordinate 452 of JBAXSZ010000063.1, forward strand.
TCTTTAAAAATTCTCTGGCTTCCATCGATTTGCTTTTTCGTCCTTCAACCGTTTGCCCGGCCCAGGCATTATTTCCATGAAGTCGATATGTAGCCATGGATTCCTGCAAATAACCTACATCTCCCGATTCTGATGCAGCCGCGAAAATCAGCCAATCTTCTGGTTGTATGTTATATACAGATCGAAGGAAGTCATCTCGTAAATTTTCACGGCGTAACATTACTGAACAAGTAGCGATGTAATTTCCCTGGGCAACTCTTGCGCCAGGCATGCGAATCGGATGTCCATCGATTTTATTTAGAGTCCTGCTGACCAATACCGCATATTCAGCATCCCCGCCGTCATTCATAACACCAACCGGGTGATGACTTATGGAGCACCACGGATTTTGTCGCATAAAGTCCATTTGTTTTGCCAACTTAAATCGGTCATGCCAGAAATCATCACCTTCGCAGAAAGCGACATATGGTGAGTCAATCTCTAGCAGCGGTGCACAAGCTATCGATTTCCCAACAGAATAATAATTGTATGGATGGTAGTTAACTTGGATTCTCCCGGGATATTCTTCCTCGTAGGATTTTAGAATTTCCCGAGTACCGTCGGTGGAAAAATCATCATGGACGACAAGATCAATTTCAAAAGGGGCAATCTGCTCCAGGATTCCATCCAAACATTCCCGCACAAAGCGTGCTTGGTTAAAAGTCAAAACCAAGACAGTGGCTCTTGCCGTCATAACCAGATCCTCATGAACTGGAAGGTAACGCAAATCCGAAGAAAATAGTCAGGTCGTTCGACCTAAAAAAGGAAATCTCTTGATGTTGTAAAAGAGTTCCCCGATTTTCCCACCAAAAGGTAGGAAACCGTGCACTTACCTGACTTCAGACCATGCAAAACATTCTCCTGGACCTGACAAATATCCGGAGTGAGCGATGTTGCTGTGGTAGTCACCAATCGCGAGTGTGGCAAGAGAACTTGAAGTATCACAGGCAGGATTTTGGCGGTATCCAATTTTGTTACCAATCTGGTCAGGATCCCCGCTTCGATTGGATTACTAACAATTTTGCTTACCAAATCCACAATCTGAGGAACGCTTCCCGTCACGGCCAAAGGTGTGGCACTTAAGGTCTTCACACATGAGAGGTTAAACGCTGGCGCTGGCGACTGATCTCCTGATCCGGATTGCGCAGAAGCAGAAGTTGTGAAATCTAGCGCCTTGGCTTCTCCAAGGTTGTCTACCGAACGAGCTTCCAAAGTCACATGGTAAATCTTGCCTGGTCGCAAATTAATGATGCTTCCATCCCAGGATGATGTCAAGGAACCATAAACATTAGGAGCCGGATAATTGCATGCTGATCCAGTAAATAGCACAAGGTCAATATTCTTCCCGGTCCATCGAATTGTTCCTGAGGTTCCACTTCCGCCATCTACATAGTTGAGCGAATTAATTGATGCGATAACTCGGATGTGGGAATCTGGCATAACTAAAATGAGGTAGCCAACGCCTCCTGCTCCAAGCACACTGACGGGGGTAGAAATAGATCCCCCAGTACTTCCATTTCCTAATTGGCCAAAAATATTTGAACCCCAACAATTAACGCTGCCAGTCGTCAATAGAGCGCAAGAATGAAAATAACCGGCAGCAATCGAAGTGGCATTTGTAAGACCAGAAACTGGGACCGGGGTGCTTCTATTTGAAGTTGTTCCGTCTCCCAATTCGCCATTGCCGTTCTTTCCCCAACAACTCACAGTTCCGCTGAGGTGAATTGCACATGAATGCTCGCCTCGTGCGGCGATCATTTTTATGTCGGTAAGCCCCAGCACGGAAACCGCAGTGCTACTTGTTGTATTCGTGCCATCCCCTAATTGGCCATTGACGTTGTATCCCCAACATTTCACGGTGCCGCCAGAAATAAGGGCACAGCTGTGCAAAGAACCTAAGGCAATTGATGTGGCATTTGTCAGACTTAAAACAGTGACTGGAGATGTGGAATCTGAAAAAGTTCCATCACCAAGCTCGCCAGAGCTGTTTGCGCCCCAACATTTGACACTTTGGTCACCAATGAGAGCACACGTGTGGTTTCCTCGAGCACCAAGAGAGATGACATTTGTAAGTCCAGTGACCGTCACCGGGACATTGCTATTGGTATTTGTTCCGTCTCCAAGTTGGCCGCTGAAGTTGCTTCCCCAGCATTTCACCGTGCCATCAGCAATCAATGCACAAGAATGGTCGTAGCCGCTGGCGATCGCAGAAACGTTGGTCAAAAAAGAGACAGGTAATGGGGTTGTAGAATCCACAAAAGTGGCATTTCCAATTTGGCCAGATCCATTCTTGCCCCAACAGTCCACAGTTGCATCTGCCATTAAGGCACAAGCGTGATCCCCACCAGCGGCTAAATCTGTCACTCCTGAAATGCCTAAAACAACGACCGGTGTATTCCTGTCGGCAAGAGTTCCATCTCCCAGTTGTCCAGCCCAGTTCGATCCCCAACATTGGACAGTGCCAGCTGAAAGTGCGCAACTAAAATTATAACCTTCAGAAATAACGCTCAAGGAATTTGTGGCTTCGGCCGGAGCCAAGAGAGATGTTGAACCAAATATGATGGAAAACGAAGTGAGGAATACCATCCATTTGAACATTCGAATTTGCGACACAAATCCCCCAAAGTAAAATTCTAAGTACACAGATATTAGTGCTGATTCCTAGGAAGATTGTTTATAAAGTCCTCTAAATAGCGCATTTATTGCCTGCGATACATCTATCTCCTGGACAATTCGTACAGTTCCGTTTGTGGATGGAATAAATCGATTAAGAACAAGTTCTCCCGCCTCTAGCTGCGATTCGACCTTTCCGTAGTTCGAAAAAGTAAAGATTTCAGGGTTTAAGAGTGCCAGAGCACTAATGGGATCGTGTGGGTTATTTACTGATTCGTTCCTGAATTCCAACCAGCTTTTGATCTGCGAATAGAGTAATTGTTGTGCCGGTCCCAAATTCCTTAAGAATTCAAAATCAGAAATCGGAATGGCAACTTGTCGAGTGATATTTAGAGGAACAATCGTGGTGGGAATTCTCGATTGCATCACCACGTGTAGAGCTTCAACATCTGATGCAAAGTTATGTTCGGCAAAATCCCTTGCGAAATCTCCGCCCATTATTTGTAGGTGTTTAACTTTTGCGGCAAAAGAATTGTCGCGTTGAATTGCTAGTCCAATATTCGTTAATGGAGCGATTGCTAAGATTTCGATCTGGTTCGGATACGTATTTACCGCGTCAATCATGAAATCCACTGAATTCTTCAGGTTTTTTGGGTATCTCGAAAGATCGTCATGAGATGATCCCTCTTCACCAGAGATCCATATTTTCCGACCAGATAATGTTTGTGTTGCACCTGCGTGAATAGGGATCTGCCTACCTAACAATTCTAAATAATGCGAAACAATCTGGCCTCTAAGTTGAGTGTCACCATAAGCGGTAGAAATACCAAGTACTTCAACATCTTTCTGATTGAGTAAGTACAACAGGGCCATAGCATCGTCGACATCAGTTCCAATATCCGTGTCGAGAATAATTTTGCGCAAGAAGAACTACCCCCTAGCTGGTTTAGAAGCTTTCGCAAGGGCAATTACAGCATTTGCAACTGCGGGAGTCACATTAGGATCGAAGACGCTCGGGATGATGAAGGTGGCATTGAGTTGTTCTGGGCTAACGCAACCAGCTATGGCATTGGCCGCAAGGGCCAACATCTCATCGGTCACTTTGGTGACTCCGGCATCAAGCAAACCTCGGAAAATTCCAGGGAAAGCCAAGACATTGTTTATCTGGTTGGGGTAATCGCTGCGACCCGTACCCACAATTTTCGCGTGTTTGGCGGCTAAGGCTGGATCAATTTCTGGATCAGGGTTTGCCATTGCCAGAACGATGGAGTCTGGGGCCATGGCGGCAACATCAGCTTCCTTAAGAATATTTGGAGCACTGACGCCAATAAAGACATCAGCACCAACCAAGGCCTCCGCCAAGGTGCAATTTCGATTGTCTGGGTTTGTGTTATCAATCAACCATTCTCGCATCGAGTTTGCCCGAGGTGATTGTTTATGGATGGATCCCTTGGAATCAAAAGCAATAATGTTTGTGGCACCTTCGATTATCAAGAGTCGAATGATTGCATTGCCAGCAGCTCCCGCACCACTGAGCACAATTTGAACATCGGGCAAGTTCTTCTTCACAAGTTTCAACGAATTAATTAGAGCAGCCAAAACGACAATTGCAGTTCCGTGCTGATCATCATGGAATACCGGAATATCCAAAAGATCCTTCAGACGGCTTTCAATTTCAAAGCACCGTGGCGCCGAAATATCTTCAAGGTTAATTCCACCAAAACCAGGAGCAATTAACTGAACTGTGCGGATGATCTCTTCGGTATCTTGAGTGTCTAGGCAGATAGGCCAGGCATCTACATTTCCGAATCTCTTAAAGAGAACTGCTTTTCCTTCCATTACCGGCATGGCCGCTTCAGGACCAATATTTCCCAATCCAAGTACTGCCGAACCGTCGGTAACAACGGCAACGGTATTTCGCTTGATTGTTAAGTGCCGAGCATCTGATTTATCTTTCGCGATCGCTAAGCACACACGGGCAACTCCAGGAGTGTAAGCACGAGATAAATCATCACGGGTCTTTAGCGGAACTTTCGATTGAACCTCCAACTTTCCACCTAGGTGAAGGAGGAAGGTACGGTCGCTGACATTTCGAATTTTGATTTGTGGCGAGGCTGCTTTGATGGCATCAGTAATTTCAACGGCATGATCTGCATCCACCGCATCGCAAGTAATATCAATGGTTACATGATCTTGTAGAGACTCGACAACATCTAGAGCAGTGAGAGTTCCACCGGCCGCCGCAACCACTGCTGGAATCAATGAAGTGGGAGCGATACTCATATCAGTTTCTATACGAATTGTTATTCCATAGCCCGGGCTTGTACTTTTCATTTCAGACTCCATCGTCCAGTTTCAGTGGTTAGCCAGCCAGCGTAGCGCGGCTACCAATGAGTACGAAGGTGTTGTTTGCCACAATCAAAATGCTTTATGTGAATTACGCTACTTTCATTGCGATGGAGCGTGATAAACGCAGGTATTCAATAGCATGAAATCTCGCAAAGCCTCCACGTCAGCCGGGATGCTAGTTATCTTCACGTGGGACGAATCCACTTCATCTGGTCTGGCGCTGGCGAACTCTTCGGCCACAACGATGTAATCCTGAAGGTTTGAATTTCGAAACAAAATTGGAGCCGTGGCGGCGCTCCCTCTCCATTGAGTCAAGGCATCAAAACTTAATACGTTTTGTGTTTTCGAGTTTTGGTGCCACCACAAACCAACCATTGGATCGAAAAAATAGTCGGAAAGAAACTTTGCGCCATTTTGAGCGATAAACAAAAGTGCTGATGTTATATAGTCTCGAACTTCATCGCTTATGAAATAATTGAAGTTGATTCGAACCCATCCTGGCTTAAGCCCCTCCCACCCTTGGTCAATCACTTCTTGAAACAGGTGCGACTTACCTTGGTCAATTCCCAGTAGCCGATGACCGTAAGGGCCAGCGCAGGAACAACCACCACGTGCTTGGATTCCGAATAGATCATTGAGAAGGGCGACTACAAAGTTGTGGTGAAGATATTGACCATCATGACCAATACGCAATGACAAGATTGACAAACGCTTTGCATCTGGGCTACCCAAGATTTCAATGTTCTTGTTTGTGGCTAACATTTCACGAGCTTTTTGAAGGAGTGTGGATTCTCGGATTTCGATCTCACGTACTCCAACCGAGCCTTTTAATGCAAAAGCCATGCCTGCACGTATGGATCCAATAATGTCCGGCGTCCCTGACTCTTCACGTCGAACCGGATCTTGCACGTACTGGAATTCTTCATCGCTGACATAGCTCACCGTTCCGCCACCTGGCGAACTTGGTTTAAGTCCGGTCAACAATTCTTTTCTAATAGCCAACACTCCTGGAGAACCCGGACCTCCAACAAACTTATGCGGGGAAAGAAAAAGTGCATCTTTATTTGCCGAAGGATCTTGATCAGAAATCATTCTCATTTCTACATACGGAGCTGCTGCGGCATAGTCCCAGATTGCCAGTGCGCCATATTGATGCAAAATCTTGGTAATCGAATCAGTATCCGTAATGATGCCAGTGACGTTGCTCGCTGCAGAGAAGGATCCGATCTTTAACGGCCGCCCTTGATACTTCTTAAGACTTACTTCCAAGGACTCAATATCAATGTGCCCGGAGTCGTCTTCCGGTACGCGGACGACTTCGGCAATGGATTCCCGCCAAGGCAAGTCATTGGAATGATGTTCGAAAGGCCCCAGAAAAACTACCGGTCGCTGGTCATCAGGAATTTGCGCCGTGAAGCCATATTTCTGATTCAGTTGGTTCGAAATAGAAAGCCCCAAAATTGAAATAAGTTTATTTACCGCTCCGGTCGCACCGGATCCAACAAAAATAACTGCGGTGGAATCATCTCCGCCGACGCCTTCGCAAACGGCTTCACGAGCATGCTCTCGAAACTCGGTGGTTTGTAATCCAGTCCCGCTGGATTCGCTATGCGTATTTCCGTACCACGGCAAAACCAGTTCTCGAATAGCATCTTCAATAAAACTGAGAGACCTTCCGGAAGCGGTGTAGTCGGCGTAAATAATCGGGCGCGGCCCATAAGGACCTTCCAGCACAAGATCGTCACCGATCAAACTTGAACGAATCAAGTCAATTAGTTCCGATGACAT
>JBAXSZ010000064.1:0-6525 GCA_037130455.1 Actinomycetes bacterium
TTCCGGTCTCCAAAACCGGCGGTTGGGGGTTCAAGTCCCTCCTGCCCTGCAAGTTAGGGGTGCCTAGAAATAGGCACAACTAAAACGATCGATAGCAGTTCTGATGGATCGGGTACTAAAGGATTGAACGACCACGTTCGATCTAGCAATAATGAAATGTGAATGAAAGGAAGTGCGTATGAGTGATGAGAAACGCTCAGAAGAAGCCGCTCTAGGACTCTTTGGACGCATCAGCCTGTTCTATCGCCAGGTTGTTTATGAATTACGTAAAGTGGTTTGGCCTACTCGCCAACAACTTTCGACCTACACCGCGGTGGTATTAGTTTTCGTTGGATTCATTATTGCGGTTGTCTCATTGCTTGACGTAGTGCTGACAAAGATCGTTTTCTTGGTATTTGGTTAAGGCGGAGAAATGTCATTGGAAGAAACTTCACAACAAGATTTGGGTAATGCTGCACCAGTTGATGCTTTTGAAGCCGCACTGGCCGCAACCGCTGCTCCTGTCGAAGTTGTTGACGAACTAGTAGAAGTTGAAGCGACCGAACCGGTTGTTGAAGAATCTGCCGAATTTGCTGCTTGGGTAGAAGAAGCGGCAGAAGAAGTAGTTGAAGATGATGAGAATGCCGAATTTCGGCGCGCGCTTCACACTGCTGCGGGCGATTGGTATGTCGTTCACTCTTATGCAGGATATGAGAAGAAGGTTAAGGGCAACCTAGCCAACCGTATTCACACTTTAAATATGGAAGATTTCATTTTCCAGGTAGAAGTACCTGAAGAAGAAGTAACCGAAATTAAGAACGGTGTTCGTAAGCAAGTAAAGCGAAATGTTTTCCCAGGTTATGTTTTGGTTCGTATGGATCTGACCGATGAGTCATGGTCATGCGTTCGAAACACCCCAGGAGTAACTGGTTTCGTGGGAAATGCTCATCACCCTTCACCCTTGCTATTAACTGAAGTTGAAAATATTTTGGCGCCACGTCCGGTCAAGAAATCGGATAAGCCAGAAATTCGGGTTGTTGACTTTGAAATCGGTGAGTCTGTAACTGTTATGGATGGCCCATTTGCCACCTTGCCAGCGACTATCAACGAAATCATGCCAGAGCAGGCCAAGCTCAAGGTTTTGGTCTCCATCTTTGGTCGCGAAACTCCGGTAGAACTTTCATTCCATCAAGTACAGAAGCTATAAAGAAAAGAGAAACATCATGGCACCAAAGAAGAAGATCACTGCAATGATTAAGTTGCAGATCCAGGCAGGCGCTGCAACACCAGCACCTCCAGTTGGACCTGCTCTCGGTCAACATGGTGTCAACATCATGGACTTCGTCAAGGCATACAACGCTGCGACCGAAGCTCAGAAGGGCCAAATCATTCCGGTAGAAATCACCGTGTATGAAGATCGTTCCTTCACATTTGTCACCAAGACTCCACCAGCATCACGTTTAATCTTGAAGGCTGCTGGAATCGAAAAAGGTTCTGCTGTTCCTCACAAGACCAAAGTTGCCGCAATCTCCCAAGCTCAGGTTGAAGAGATCGCAAAGCTCAAGATGGAAGATCTCAATGCCAACGATCTTGCAGCTGCAAGTTTGATCATCGCAGGTACTGCGCGCTCAATGGGCGTTACTGTTACCGCGTAATTTGTAGAACTAAAAATCTAATAAAAGTAAAAACTTAATAAAAAGTAAGTGGGAGAACCGCGCTGGTTCGTTAACCACACTCCAATAAATAGTTCCAGAAGTGGAATAAGTAAGGATAGAGATGAAGCGCAGTAAGAAATATGTAGAAGCAGCCGCCAAGGTTGATGCAAAAACTTTGTATTCACCTTCCGCTGCCGTGAAGTTGGCTAAAGAAACCTCCACGACCAAATATGACGCGACTGTTGAAGTTGCCCTCGGTCTGGGTGTGGATCCTCGTAAAGCAGATCAAGCAATTCGTTCCACCGTTAACTTGCCCCACGGAACCGGTAAGACCGCCCGTGTTTTGGTTTTCGCTGGTGGCGAGCGCGCTGAAGAAGCCCGCGCCGCAGGTGCTGACATCGTCGGTGCTGATGAATTGATCGATGAAGTTTCCAAGGGACGTCTGGATTACGACGCGGTAGTCGCCACCCCAGAAATGATGGGTAAGGTCGGTCGACTCGGAAAGGTTCTTGGACCTCGTGGTTTGATGCCTAACCCAAAGACCGGAACCGTGACCACTGATGTTGCTAAGGCTGTTACTGATATCAAGGGCGGAAAGATCGAATTCCGTGTTGATAAGAATTCCAACCTTCACTTCATTATCGGCAAGGTTTCCTTCACCGTCCAGCAACTGGCTGAAAATTATGCCGCCGCAATGGAAGAAGTTCTCCGTTCCAAGCCATCCTCATCGAAGGGCCGTTTTATTCGTAAAGCCACCATTTCCACCACAATGGGACCTGGCATAAGTGTTGATCCAACTGTCGTTCGCGATGGTGGAGATAACGTCAACAACTAGTTTCACGCTTTACCCGTAATACCGGAATTTTGACCAGCTTGGGCCTCATGGCTTAGGCTGGTCATCTCACCAAAGACTGCAGGTTTCGGGTCACACCGAAATAATTGCCAAAAAGTTCGTAAAAAGACTTTTTAGGCAGCCCGCATAGGTGCAACCGAGATCCTCGTGTGCATTTATGCGCCCGAGGTTTTTTTATTTGGTGCGCAGGTTCAATTAACGAAAGGAAATCCATGGCACGTCCAGATAAGGCAGCAGCAGTTGCGCAGTTGACGGAAGATTTTAAAACCGCCACCGCAACCGTTCTGACTGAGTATCGCGGACTTTCTGTGACTTCAATGAAGGCGCTTCGCCGCTCGCTTGGTAGCGATACCAAATATGCAGTTGTGAAGAACACCTTGACCAAGATTGCCGCAAAGAATGCTGGAGTTGAGATTTCAGATGATCTTCTCACCGGACCTTCGGCGCTGGCATTTATCAAAGGTGACCCTATTGATGCCGCCAAGAGTCTAAAAAACTTCCAAAAAGAGAATCCTTTCCTTGTTATCAAGGGCGGAATCTTCGAAGGAAAGCCAGTAACAACCGCTGAAATCATGCAGTTGGCAGATCTTGAGTCCCGTGAGGTTCTCTTGTCCAAGCTCGCTGGAGCTATGAAGGGCACCATGGCCAAGGCCGCGCGTACCTTCGATGCTCTTCGCATCAAGCTCGAAGCCGGAGCGCCAGTCGCTGTGGTTGAGGCTGTTGAAGCCGCACCTGTTGTGGCAGAAGCCGAAGCTGTTGAAGTTGACGCTGTTGTTGTAGAGGCAGAGGCTGTTGTAGCCGAAGCTGTTGTTGTAGAGGCAGAGGCTGTTGTAGCCGACGCTCCAGCCGAATCCGCCGAATAAGCATTTAGAAAAAAAGAAAAGGAATAAGAAAATGGCAAAACTATCAAGTGAAGACCTGTTAGCTCAGTTCAAAGAAATGACCCTTGTTGAACTCTCAGATTTCGTCAAGGCCTTTGAAACCGAATTCGATGTTACCGCTGCCGCTCCTGTAGCTGCTGCCGGTGGCGCTGCCGTTGCTGAAGCCGCTGCTGAGCAAGATGAGTTCACGCTCACCTTGGAAAGCGCCGGATCTCAGAAGATTGCGGTTATCAAGGAAGTTCGTGGAATCAACTCCAGCCTTGGCCTGAAAGAAGCCAAGGATCTTGTCGATGCCACCCCAACTGTCTTGATCGAAAAGGGCACCAAAGAAGCAGTAGAAAAGGCGAAGGCAGCTCTAGAAGCCGCTGGCGCAACCGTTTCCGTCAAGTAATTCATCGAAAGTCCGAATTTTCGGATATTTTGTGGAAAAGGGCCCTTCGGGGCCCTTTTTTTGTAAATCTCTGCCCGAACTTCGCTTAAATTTCGGAAATTGACTGGGGAGGTCTTCCTGGACCGCTGACTATTTCCCCTTTGGGTAGATACCAGGGAATGGCATCAATTGTGAATTCTCCTGCCGCCACGGCTGGGTCGGCGAGCATTAACTCACGAGATTCATCGACATCACTTCGAAATAGGCAGACTCCACGAATATTCAGATCGCCAGTTGGGCCGGCTGCTATGAGATGCCCACTGTGATGCAACTTCGCCAAGTTAGCCATGTGAGCGTTTTGAATCTGGTTCTCTTCGAAATCACTCCGCTGTGGAGCCAGCGGGTTAGTAATCAGAAAAACTAGAGTGAAGCGGTCGAATTCCATCCTCTAAAAGTATGGCTCCGCAATCCCCTTGTGGAAGTAGCCAAGAAAAGAAAAATTTTGGGGAAATCACCAACAAAGCGGAGTAAATTGGGGTATAAGCCAGATTAGACATCTGACCCCCTTTTTAGATACCCTGACCCTTCGCAAATTTATTATTCCTTCAGGTTTGGCATATAGCGGCCGAGACCTGTCGGTAGCCGTGCGTGATTACCTGCTCTTAACTGGAGGAACATTGGCCGCCAAGTCAAAGTCATTTGCACCTGCCCGCGTCTCATTCGCAAAGATCCGTGAACCACTTGAAGTACCAAATCTCTTGTCACTGCAGCTCGACAGCGTTGACTGGTTATTGGGTAATGATTTGTGGCGCGCCCGATTGAGCATTGAAGAAAAAAGCGGCCGAGGTGAAGTGCCCAAGCAATCAGGATTGGAAGAAATCTTTGAAGAGATTTCACCAATCGAAGATTTCCAAGGATCTATGAGTCTGTCTTTCCGAGACCACAGGTTCGAACCACCTAAGTACACCATTGCCGAGTGCAAAGACCGCGACATGACTTACTCCGCGCCTATGTTCGTTACCGCTGAATTCACCAATAACACAACTGGTGAAATCAAATCACAGACCGTCTTTATGGGTGACTTCCCACTGATGACTCCTCGCGGAACTTTCGTTATCAATGGAACTGAACGTGTGGTTGTTTCGCAGATCGTTCGATCTCCTGGTGTGTATTTTGAGCGCACCATCGAAAAAGCTTCTGATAAGGATATTCTGACTGCAAAGATCATTCCAAGCCGTGGTGCTTGGTTGGAATTTGAAGTGGATAAGAAGGATTTGGTCGGTGTTCGTATCGACCGCAAGCGTAAGCAATCAGTCACGGTATTCCTCAAGGCGCTCGGTTGGAGCAAAGAACAAATCCTTGAGCAATTCGGTGAATATGAATCTATTCGAATGACGCTTGAAAAAGATAACGTCAAGACTCAAGATGAAGCGTTGCTAGATATTTATCGCAAGCTTCGTCCAGGCGAGCCACCAACAAAAGAGGCTGCGCAAAACCTGATTGAAAACCTTTACTTCAACCCAAAGCGTTACGACCTAGCAAAGGTTGGCCGCTTTAAGGTCAACAAGAAGTTGGGCTTGGAACTTGGTTTATCCAAGGGCTTGCTGAACATCGAAGACATTGTCGCAACAATCAAGTATTTGGTTGCCTTGCATGCTGGCGATGCCCTCATGGAATACGGCAAACAAGTACGCGTTGAAACTGATGATATTGACCACTTTGGTAACCGCCGCCTGCGTACCGTCGGTGAACTGATTCAAAATCAAGTTCGTACCGGTCTATCTCGTATGGAGCGCGTTGTTCGCGAGCGCATGACAACTCAAGATGTGGAAGCTATTACGCCACAAACTTTGATCAACATCCGCCCAGTCGTTGCATCCATCAAGGAGTTCTTCGGAACTTCCCAGTTGTCGCAGTTCATGGACCAAACCAACCCATTGTCAGGAATGACGCACAAGCGTCGTCTCTCTGCCCTTGGACCTGGAGGTCTTTCTCGTGAACGCGCTGGCTTTGAAGTTCGTGACGTTCACCCTTCTCACTATGGTCGCATGTGTCCAATTGAAACTCCTGAAGGTCCAAACATTGGACTTATTGGATCGCTTGCTACTTATGCCCGCGTTACTCCCTTTGGATTTATCGAAACCCCGTATCGCAAGGTAGTTAAGGGCAAGGTCACCGATCAGATCGATTACCTCACCGCAGATGAAGAAGATGAGCACATTATTGCTCAGGCCAACGCACCGCTAACCGCTGACAACCATTTCGCTGAAGAGCGAGTATTGGTTCGACGTCGTGGCGGCGAAGTTGAAAATATTCTTCCTGACGAAGTTGATTACATGGACGTTTCGCCACGCCAGATGGTTTCCGTTGCCACAGCAATGATCCCGTTCCTTGAGCATGACGATGCTAACCGTGCGTTGATGGGCTCCAACATGATGCGTCAGGCAGTTCCACTGCTTCGCGCAGAGGCACCATTTGTTGGTACCGGTATGGAATTCCGTGCCGCCGTTGATGCCGGCGATGTTCTGCTCGCTCGCAAGCCTGGCGTTGTCACAGCTGTTTCTGCAGATGAAGTTACCGTCATGAATGATGATGCCACCACTGAGGTTTACTTCCTTGAGAAATTCACACGCTCTAATCAAGGCACCAGCCGTAATCAAAAGGTTGTTGTTAACCAAGGTGATCGTATTGAAACTGGCCAGGTAGTTGCCGATGGGCCAAGCACTGATAAAGGCGAAATGGCTCTTGGTAAGAACTTGCTCGTGGCATTTATGTCATGGGAAGGTC
>JBAXSZ010000065.1:0-6482 GCA_037130455.1 Actinomycetes bacterium
GATGAACTTAGCCGACTTTCCATTTCAAAACCCTGTTGCCGCAAATCCGAAGTATCCTCACTTCTTCGTTTTGCTGGCGGTCTCCATATTTCTGCAGGAAAGATCGTCATCGAAGTGGAGTTGGATACGGCGCAAACTGCCAGACGTCTTCGCAAAGATATCTCTGAAGTTTTCGGTCACGATTCGGAATTGGCCGTTCTTTCTCCCAGTGGGCTTCGAAAAGGAAATCGCTATGTTGTTCGCGTAGCGTCTGAAGGCGATGCTCTGGCCCGACAGACCGGTCTCATTGATTCCCACAGTCGACCAGTCCGCGGTTTACCACCTCAAGTTGTTTCTGCAGGAATTTGCGATGCCGAAGCCGCCTGGCGTGGTGCATTTTTAGCCCATGGCTCTTTAACCGAGCCAGGCCGCTCATCTGCGTTAGAAATCACCTGCCCGGGACCAGAAGCAGCCCTGGCGCTCGTTGGCGCCGCCCGTCGGTTAGGAATTGCCGCCAAAGCCCGCGAAGTACGGAATGTGGATCGAGTCGTCATTCGAGATGGCGATGCCATTGGGGCCTTGCTCACGCGCTTGGGCGCTCACGAAAGCGTTCTGGCTTGGGAAGAACGGCGGATGCGTCGTGAAGTGCGGGCGACCGCTAATCGGCTCGCCAATTTTGATGATGCCAACCTGAGGCGTTCAGCCCGAGCAGCTGTGGCCGCTTCGGCCCGAGTCGCTCGCGCCATGGAAATTTTAGGCTCAGAAATTCCCGATCATCTCAAGGAAGCTGGCGACCTGCGGATTAACCACGGTCAAGCTAGCCTAGAAGAGCTTGGTTCATTGGCCTCACCGCCCATGACTAAGGATGCAATTGCCGGCCGAATCCGCCGCCTCTTAGCAATGGCCGACAAGCGAGCTCATGATTTGGGAGTTCCTGATACTGAAGCAGGATTGAGCCCAGACCTGCTCAATTAACCGCCTGGAAAGCTCTTGTTAGCCAAAAGTTAGGCTGGCACTTGCTCAAGGCAAAGGTGAACTCGGGCGTGGCTGATAGGCTAGTACCCGCACAATGTTGTGAATTCGCAGATTATGCCGAAATTCTTCGGCTACTTTTCTGGTGAACCGTTGGCCCATTCTGGGTACTTTTTCATGAAGCGAGGATTATTGTGGTTCGTGTTGGAATTAATGGATTTGGCCGAATTGGCCGTAACTTTTTCCGCGCCGTGTTGGATTCCGGCGCCGATATTGAGATTGTTGGCATTAACGATTTGACGGAAACGTCCACTTTGGCGCATCTGCTCAAATATGACTCTATTTTGGGCCGCCTGGGCTTGCCCGTCTCCCACACCGCCGATTCCATTACCGTTGGCGATCGCACCATCCGCATTTTCGCCGAGCGCGATCCTGCTGCCCTTCCTTGGGCCGAGGTCAAGGCCGATATCGTTCTTGAATCAACTGGACATTTCACTAAGGCTGCCGATGCCAAGAAGCACATCACCGCTGGCGCAAAGAAGGTAATTATTTCCGCTCCGGCAAGTGATGAAGATGTCACCATCGTTATGGGTGTTAACCACGAAAAGTACGAGCCAGCCAATCATCACATCATTTCTAACGCATCGTGTACCACCAACTGCCTTGCTCCAATGGCAAAAGTTCTCAATGATGAATTTGGAATTGTTCGTGGCTTGATGACCACCATTCATGCTTACACCAATGACCAAGTGATTTTGGATTTCCCGCACAAGGATTTGCGCCGTTCCCGAGCCGCTGCTCTTTCCATCATTCCAACTTCGACCGGTGCTGCTAAAGCAATCAGCTTGGTTTTGCCAGAGTTAAAGGGCAAGCTAGATGGTTACGCACTTCGTGTTCCAGTCCCAACCGGTTCTGCTACCGACTTAACCGTTGAACTTTCTCGTGAAGTAACCGTGGCCGAAGTCAATGCAGTGATGAAGCAAGCTGCTGATGGTCCGCTCAAGGGCTTCTTGTCCTATACCGAAGACCCAATCGTTTCGGCAGATATTGTCACCGATCCAAGTTCTTGCATCTTTGACTCAGGTTTGACCAAAGTCATTGGCACCACAGTGAAGGTGGTTGGTTGGTATGACAACGAGTGGGGTTACTCCAATCGTCTTGTCGATCTTATTGGTCTAGTAGGTTCATCGCTCTAATGAATATACCTACCCTCGAAACGTTAGACGTTCGCGGGAAGCGCGTACTACTTCGTTGTGATCTTAATGTTCCCCTCAAAGAGGGGAACATTACTGACGACGGGCGGATTCGTGCTTCGCTTCCTACCATTAAATATTTATTGGAATCTGGCGCGAGCATTGTGATTGTTGCCCATCTAGGTCGGCCAAAAGGGGAACGTAAGCCTGAACTTTCATTGGCGCCAGTAGCACAACGATTAGGTGAACTCTTGGAAAGAGAGATCGCATTCTCTTCGGAGAGCGTTGGCGTTGGTGTGACAGAAAATGTTGCGGCGATGACTCCGGGATCGGTTTTACTATTAGAAAATATTAGATACGAAGCAGCTGAAACCAGCAAGGTCGAATCGGAGCGGGAAGAATTAGCTCGCCAATTAGCTAGTTATGCCGACTTCTTCGTAAGCGATGGCTTCGGAGCCGTACACCGCAAGCATGCTTCGGTCTATGACGTTGCCAAACTCTTGCCTCACGCTGCCGGTTTCTTGGTTGCTGCCGAGGTTGAAGTTTTGAAGAAACTTACCCAAGAGCCGGTTCGTCCCTATGGCGTAGTCCTTGGTGGCGCAAAAGTTTCCGACAAAATTGGCGTTATTTCAAATCTTTTGGAGAAGGTAAATATCCTGGCCATTGGTGGCGGAATGGTCTTCACCTTCCTTGCTGCTCAAGGAAAGGAGATCGGAACTTCGCTGGTGGAAACGGATTCCATTCCAACAGTTCTTGAACTGCTTGCGCGTGCTAAAGAAATCGGCGTAGAAATTTTGTTACCAACCGACATCGTCGTGGCACCTGCTTTTGCAGCCGATGCAACCCCGACTTTGGTTTCTGTTGATCACATCCCGCACGATCAAATGGGCTTGGATATCGGACCAGTGTCTGCTACCGCATTTGCCAGCGAAATTGAAAAGTGCAAAACCGTCTTTTGGAATGGCCCCATGGGCGTCTTTGAATTTCCTCACTTTGCTGCCGGAACACGCGCTGTTGCTGCAGCGCTTACTCATGTTGACGGAATTTCTGTCGTTGGCGGCGGAGATTCAGCAGCGGCAGTTCGCAAATTGGGTTTTGCTGATTCTGCATTTGGATATATTTCCACTGGCGGTGGCGCCTCTTTGGAATATTTGGAAGGGAAAGAACTTCCAGGTTTATTAGTTCTAGCAATTTAGTTTCACTGAGTTTTTACAGGTGTTAACGAGTCAAGGGAGTGTTATGCGTAAGCCATTAATAGCAGGCAACTGGAAGATGAACCTCAACCACTTAGAGGCGATCGCAGTTACCCAGAAACTGTCTTATTCCTTAGGGGATAAAGATTACGATGCCGTTGATGTGGTGGTAATTCCTCCTTTTACCGATATTCGTTCGGTGCAGACTCTCATCGATGGCGATCGCCTCCGACTGCTCTACGGTGCTCAAGATCTCTCCCCAGACGTGTCAGGAGCCTTCACGGGTGATATTTCCGGATCCATGTTGGCGAAGTTAGGTTGTTCCTTTGTCGTAGTTGGTCATTCAGAGCGACGGGCAATTCACCAAGAAGGCGATGAACTCGTTAATCGCAAAATTAAGGCCGCTTTGGCCAATGAGATCACTCCGATTTTTTGTATCGGTGAAGATTTAGCCATCCGCGAAGCCGGAACTCATGTCGAGTATGTGCTCAATCAAGTACGAAATGGGCTTAAAGGCTTTCATAAGCCTGAGCTGAAAAAGATTGTCTTTGCCTACGAACCAGTCTGGGCTATCGGAACTGGAAAAACGGCAACCCCTGAGGATGCTCAAGAAGTCTGCGCTGCTATTCGCGCTGAATTGATTTCGATTGGATCTGAGGAAATTGCCGCTGGCGCTCGGATTCTCTACGGCGGTTCGGTTAAATCCAGCAATGCAGTCGACATTATGAAGCAACCCGACGTGGATGGCGCCCTGGTAGGTGGAGCCAGTCTGGATCCAGAGGAATTCGCTCGAATCGTTAAATTTCATGGAGCGCTCTAGCCCCCTAAGTACGTGTATCCTTGGGCACTTACAGGAAACGGGTTGACGCCCGCCTCGTTACAGAATCGTTGATTGGGAGAGATTGTGGTCGTAGGTCTATCGGTACTTTTGCTCGTTACGAGCATCCTTATGGTCATGCTTGTCCTCCTTCATAAGGGCAAGGGCAGCGGCCTTTCTGACCTCTTCGGAGGCGGCATCTCTTCTTCCTACGGCGGATCTTCAGTCGTGGAGCGCAACCTGGACCGGATCACCATTGTGGTGGGCGGACTCTGGTTTGCCGGCGTCATTGCATTGAGCTTGGTTCTCAAGAAGTAATCTATTTAAGAAGTAATTAAAAGAGTCGGCAGTAAGAAGTTAGATATTGCGCGCTAGATGATTAGGATCAATTAGATCAATTAGATCAATTAAATAAATTCGCAAAAGAAGAACACAAGAAGAATTTGAGGTAGATCAGATGGGTAGTGCAATCCGCGGAAGTCGAGTCGGCGCCGGTCCAATGGGCGAAGCCGAACGCGGCGAAGCCATTCCACGTTTTCGAGTCTCTTATTGGTGTGCCAATGGTCACGAAACTCGACCATCCTTTGCCGAAGATGGCACCGTTCAAATTCCAGAAGAATGGGATTGTCCTCGCTGTGGCTTCCCAGCCGGACTTGATAAAGAGAATCCACCGATGCCGGTCAAGAACGAGCCATATAAGACTCACCTTGCTTACGTCAAAGAGCGCCGAACCGAAGCCGAAGCTGAAAAAATTCTCGGTGATGCCTTAGCTAGATTGCGTGGCGAAGACTAAAGAGTGGCTAAGGTATTGAGAATTGCAGCAATTCCCTCGCTACGATTCTTAAGGTGAATTCGCACAAGCGGAAATTCTCGACTTTTCAGCGCCCGAGCATCACCTAAAGCTTGCGCCATCAGCAGGGTATGAAAAGAAAATACCTGTTCCGGGATATCAATGTCGGTTGCGCTCTCCCCGGTAATTTGAAGGAAAGATCCATTCTGTTGTCCACCTTTATGGAATTGGCCGGTGGAGTGTAGAAATCTTGGGCCCCAACCAAAGGTGGTGCCTCGACCACTCTTCTCTGCCAAGAGGACTCGGGATTTGACGATTTCATCATCAATCCCACGTGCCAGATAAGCCATTATTGCAATGTAATATCCCGGCTTCTGTAAAAAGTGAGCCAAAGCCTCGGCTAAGGAAGTTGCAGATTCGTCGGCATATACCTGCAGGTTCTCATCCTCAAAAACCGGAAGGGGTTGGCGAACTTTTCCATCGGCCCATTGCGCCAGCAATTGACCGGTACCTTCTTTTGCTTCGGTCACATTGGGTTGATTAAAGGGATCAACCTCTAGGGCTCGACAGAGCAGAGCGGTAACCCACTCCCAGAGAATGAAATGTTCACCCAAACTCGCCTCAATGACAAGATCGGCAAGTTCTCCAGATTGGAATCCAATTACCAGAGCCGGACCGGCTACTGGGGCTTTCGAACTTTCGATGACAATGGGCAATCTGCCTTTTTGGCTTTTGCCGGTGGATTCGGCAACTAGTTGTTCGATCCAATCTGACAGGCCGGGCACATTTGAATTTGCATCAATAAAGGCCAGGGTTTGCTCGCTTTGAGTGAAGAGTAGATACGCCAACTCGATTGCTGGCGAATCTGGTGAAGCAAATTTTTCTGCTGCAGCAGCTGCATCGTCGAGCAGGACCGATACATCAACTCCCATAAGAGCGGCGGGGACTAATCCAAATGCGCTCAAGGCGCTGTAGCGCCCACCTACATGTGGGTCGGCATTAATTGTTCGAAAACCATTTTGCCGGGATTGGATATCTAATGGAGAATGAGGATCGGTGACAATCACCATGTGAGCCTTTGGGTCCAAACCTGCCTGAGTAAATAACTCAGTGAAGAGGGCTCGTTGGGATGCGGTTTCAATGGTGGAACCTGATTTGGAACCTACGACAACGACCGAAGTACTCAAATCAGCTGGGATTGCTGCCAAAATTTGTGCTGGGTCAGTGCTATCCAATACCGAAAGTTTCTTTTCATAGGTTTTCGAAATTACTTCAGGAGCCAACGATGACCCACCCATTCCGCAGAGGATCACATTTGTTAACCCAGTGGAGCGCGCCCAGGCACTTAAAGCATCTAACTCAGGAAGTAATTCGCGAGAGGTGAGGGGAAGATCAATCCAATTCAATCGGATGCTCGCCTCTGGTGCAGCAGTCGGACCCCAGAGTGAGGCATCTTTAGCTGCTAGCGCCGCAGCAGCTGCGCAAAGATCGCGATAAGTGGGGGATGAGCGGTCAATCTTTTCTAGGGTTGGACCAGC
>JBAXSZ010000066.1:0-6431 GCA_037130455.1 Actinomycetes bacterium
GATGAAGTTTTCGGAGTTGTAACCGAATCTGTATTAAGTTCTGGAAGTTTTGCCGAATATATCGTTGTCGATGAATCAGCCAGTATTTACGCAATTCCAGATGGCGCAACAATGTCCGATGCTGGGGCGATTGGACTTGCCGGAGCCGCTGCTATTGATTCCATCGATGCGGCAAAAATAGAGCCATTAGATGTTGTACTCATTGTTGGCGCTACTGGCGGCGTGGGGACTTTGATCCTTCAGTACGCAGTCGATGCCAAAGCAAACGTTATTGCTACTGCCACTCCTGGTATCGCTGCCGAATTTGTTACCGATTTAGGAGCTGCAGCAACGGTAAATCCCGAAGAAGATTTGGCGGAGCAAGTGATCCGCTTGGCTCCTGGTGGCGTAGATGTGATTTTCCATCTTGCCGGAGATCCAGCCAGGTTGCCGTTAGTCCTCTCTGAACGGGGGCGAATAATTTCCACTCTTGGATACGGGGTAGACAAGCACCCATTGGCCACGGCGATCATGGCCAACCCATCGCAAGCCACTTTGGCTCGATTGGCTGCAGATATGGCATCTGAACGAATTGGCGTGCCAATCACCGATACCTTTGAGTTGGACCAACTCCCTGAAGCGATTGCCGCCTTTCCCGAAGGAACCCTAGGAAAGCACGCAATCAATATCGCCTAAGCTGAGAGAAACTTGATTATGTTACTGACCAGTAGCATAATTGAGATATGAGTCACTACAAAGCCAATCTGCGCGATATTGAATTCTGCCTCTTTGACCTATTAGAGCGTGAATCCATCCTCGGGAAAGCTCCCTATCAAGAGTTAGACCGCGAC
Source organism: Actinomycetes bacterium (assembly GCA_037130455.1). Lineage (GTDB taxonomy): Bacteria > Actinomycetota > Actinomycetes > Nanopelagicales > Nanopelagicaceae > CAIMZW01. The sequence goes on from JBAXSZ010000066.1 coordinate 831, forward strand.
ACGGTCATGGGAATGCTTGAGGAGGTCAAACGGCTAGCCGAGGTCGACTTAGCCGCTTCCTTCGTTGATGGAGACCGGCTGGGTACCCAATTCAACAAAGCAACTGGTGATGTAACAGTTCCGGCCAGCTTCAAGAAATCTTATCGCGCTTATATGGATGGTGAGTGGTGGCGAATAGATGCCCCAACCGAGATCGGTGGAACTCAGATCCCGCGCTCGCTTCGATGGGCGATCGCAGAAATGGTTTTAGGTTCCAACCCGGCAATCCATATTTATGCATCGGGAACATCCTTCGCTCAAGTTGCCTTCTATCTAGGCACGGAGGAGCAGAAGAAGACCGCCAAACTCATTGTGGACAATGATTGGGGCGCCACCATGATGCTGACTGAACCTGAAGCAGGTAGCGATGTCGGCGCCGGGCGAACTAAAGCGGTCAGACAAGCCGATGGCACTTGGCACATCAGTGGGACAAAACGATTTATCACTTCGGGTGATTCCGACCTCAATGAAAATCTTATTCACTTTGTACTAGCCAGACCCGAAGGCGCTGGCCCTGGCACGAAGGGGTTGAGTCTTTTCCTCATCCCAAAATTTATGTTCGATTTCGACACCGGTGCCTTGGGCAAGCGAAATGGCGTTTATGTAACAAATGTTGAGAAGAAAATGGGGTTGAATGTTTCATCAACTTGCGAAATGAATTTAGGCGAACACGAACCTGCAGTTGGATACCTTCTTGGTGAAGTTCACGATGGCATCGCCCAGATGTTTAAGGTTATTGAATTTGCTCGCATGATGGTTGGAACCAAAGCAATAGCCACTTTAAGTGCGGGGTATCAACAAGCACTGTCTTACGCCAAAGTGCGTGAACAAGGACCAGATATGACTCAGATGGCAGATAAGGCCAGTCCTCGAGTCACGATCATTAATCATCCAGATGTGCGTCGATCTTTGATGGTACAGAAGGCGTATTCCGAAGGTATGCGCTCTCTCGTTCTTTACACCGCTTCAATTCAAGATGATATTGCCATCGCAGAGAGCAGCGGCAACAATGAAAAAATTGCTGACCTGATCGCCCTCAACGATTTCTTATTGCCGATCGTTAAAGGTTACGGAAGCGAAAAGTCTTGGACTTTACTCGGTACCGAATCTCTGCAAACTTTCGGTGGCTCTGGGTTCACCCAAGATTGGCCATTAGAGCAATATGTGAGAGATGCAAAAATTGATACTTTGTATGAAGGAACAACCGCCATCCAAGGTTTGGATTTCTTTTTTAGAAAGATCGTGAAGGATCGCGGACGTGCCATTGGACTCCTAGCAAAGGAGATCGGAGCATTTGCGGCAAGCGGTGGCGAATTTTCTGCGGAAAAACAACTGCTGGCAAAGGCCTTGGAAGATACCAATGCCATCATGAGCAAATTAATTGAATTCGCCATGGCTTCCGAAGAAGACCCCACCGAGATTTATAAGACCGGTCTAAATACCACCAGATTATTAATGTCTGTTGGCGAAGTCTTAATCGCATGGTTATTGCTTCGTCAGGCCGAAATCGCAACCGTAAAGATCGAAGGTTCCGGTCGTGACCATGACTTCTATTCCGGAAAGATAAGTGCGGCGAAGTATTTTGTTCGCACTGTCTTGCCACATATTGCCTCTGAGCGGGTAATTGTCGAATCTGAGACTGGCGAAATTATGAGTGTTCCAGAAAGCGCCTTCTAACCCGATATGGTTGCGCGGTGTTGAGATCTCACCGTGCCGAATTATTCCTCTTCCTTGGTGCTATTACCTTTGCATTTAGCGGGGTAGTCGCTAAGTTGGTTTTAGGTGCCGGCTTATCTGCGGGTCGTTTAACAGAAATCCGCTGTACCGGTGCTTTCTCGATCATGTTACTTGTTGTTTTACTGCGCAAGCCTTCGGAATTGAGGACGAAGCGAAGCGAATTACCTAGCTTGGTCGCCTTTGGATTTATCGGGATTGCTGCGGTGCAGGTTTTTTACTTCATTGCAATTGCCAAACTGCATGTAAGCGTCGCCTTGATTATTGAATTCACAGCGCCAATTTGGATTGCGCTCTGGTTGCGCTTCGTGAAGAAAAAGCATGTTTCCAATCTCATGTGGTTGGGTCTCTCACTCGGTTTTTCCGGCTTGATGATGGTTGCTCAAGTATGGAAGGGTTTGACTCTTAATGGCATTGGTGTCATTGCCGCATTTATCGATGCATTTGCCTTAGCTGGATATTTTCTCATTGGTGAAAAAATTGGAAAAGTTAAATCCAGCGATGTCATGATGGTGTGGGGTTTGGGAATCGCCACTGTGATATTTACTATTGCCCTACCTTGGTGGCAGTACCCGTTCCATATTTTCTCGCAAAAGATTGATCTCAGTGGACGCTTTGCTGGCCACTTAGTACCTGGCTGGGTTTTGATTCTCTGGGTAGTTGTGCTGGGAACCGTGCTTCCATATTTTTGCGTGATCACGGGATTAAAAGGGCTTGATGCCTCAAAGAGTTCTGTGATTGGCATGTTGGAGCCAATCTTGGCTGGGATATTTGCTTGGTGGTGGATTAATGAATCCTTCTCTGCCATTCAATTGGTAGGAGGATTTGTTGTACTGGTCGGTATCTACTTTGCAGACCGAGCAAAAAGTGAGAGTTAAGGTAAATTTAGTTGTATGAAAAACTTTGCTGATCTGCTTTCAGCCAATGCTCAATTTGCCGCACAATTTAAATCAGAGGCACTCACGGGTGACGCGCTAAAAGGATTGGCAATTGTGACTTGTATGGATTCACGAATTGACCCGTTACGGATTGTTGGAATGCATGCCGGGGATGCAAAGATTCTAAGGAACGCAGGTGCCCGCGTCACTGAGGACGTGTTGCGAACGCTGATTTTGGCAACACATCTGCTGGGAGTTAATCGAGTTCTAGTGATGCCGCATACTGATTGCCGAATGGCCAATGCCGATGAGTCAACTATTCATGCTCAGATAAAAGAGAAATCTGGAATAGATACCCGGAGTATTGAAATTAGAACCGTTAAAGATCAATTTGCTGCGTTAACAAGCGACTTGATTCGTATTGAGACATACCCACTCCTGGCACCTGGAATCCAGGTCATGGGGGCTGTTTATGATGTGTATAGCGGGTTATTACATCCGCTGGATTAATTATCCTTTGGATAACTCTCTTGTGATGAGTAACTTGGAGCCATATCTGCAAAACGAGCAAAGTGGAGTTGTGCGCTGACGGTAATCGTTCTAGTTGGTCCATTACGATGCTTAGCAATAATTAGATCTGCTTCGCCAGAACGATTCTGATTGTCATAAAGATCATCTCTATGGAGAAGAATTACCACGTCTGCATCCTGTTCAATAGAACCAGATTCACGCAGATCTGAAAGCATTGGCTTCTTATCGGCGCGCTGTTCTGGGGAACGGTTCAGCTGTGAAATTGCGATGATGGGAACTTCTAACTCTTTTGCTAAGAGTTTAAGATTTCTGGAAAATTCGGAGACTTCTTGTTGCCGATTTTCGACTCGTTTTCCAGAGGTCATCAACTGAAGGTAATCAATGACAATTAATTTCAAATCGTGCCGTTGCTTCAACCTTCGTGATTTAGCTCGGATTTCCATTAAGGACAGATTTGGTGAATCATCAATAAATAGCGGTGCTTGTGAGATTTCGCCCATGCGTTTGGCCAACCGGCCCCACTCTTCTTCATTGAGCGAACCAGAGCGAATATTATTGAGGCCGACTCGAGCTTCAGCCGAGAGCATTCTCATGGTAATTTCCGAACGGCTCATTTCCAGCGAAAAAATTACCGCGGTATTTCCACCTTTAATGGCGGCATTGCGAGCAATATCCAAGCCAAGAGTTGATTTACCTACCGCCGGACGCGCGGCTAACACGATCATATTTCCTGGATGAAGGCCATTGGTTAAGCTATCTAGATCGGCAAAACCGGTTTTTACTCCTTCGCCTTTTACATTATTTGCAATCGCTTCAATCTCATCAAGGGCCGCTGGTAGCAATTCACTTAATTGAATGTAATCTTCACTTGAACGATGTTCGGTAACTTGGTAAATCTCGGCTTGGGCTTGATCAACGGCATCGTCGACCTCGCCTTCTTGGGAGTATCCAAGTTGAACAATCTTGGTTCCCGCTTCAATTAATCTCCGTAGTACGGCATTGTCGCGGACGATACGGGCGTAATAGCCGGCATTGGCCGAAGTAGGTACTGAAGAGATCAAAGTGTGCAGATATGGGGCTCCGCCAGCGCGGGTAATATCACCGCGCTTGGTTAACTCAGCCGCGACGGTCACTGGATCGGCAGGTTCGCCTCGGCTGTAGAGATCAAGAATTGCATCGAAGATAAGTTCATGGGCCGGACGATAGAAGTCTCGCTCTTTAATAATCTCAGTTACATCCGAAATGGCATCTTTACTCAGGAGCATGCCTCCCAAAACACCTTGCTCGGCGACTAAATCTTGGGGTGGAGTTCGCTCGAATTCGGTGGCGGAATTGCTTCGGTTGGAGTTGCCCGAACCTGCTCCGCGATTAGGTAGTTCGGCGATGCTCATGGGCTCATACTGCCTCAACGCTCTGACAAGGCACTTCTTTCCGATCGGGCGGGTGTGGGTGGTGCTGTGGAGTAATGGTGGATATCTCGCGTTAGTAGGTGGAGAGACCTGTGTATAAAAGGTGGATAACTTGGCAATTCACTTGGATCCACGCTCGTTTGATCGACTGGAGCCTGTGGAGAAAGAAACTTCTGCACGTCTCAAAATGTGAAACGGACCTATCTCACAAGGGAGATAGGCCCGAATAGAAGTGAAAGTTTTAGCTTACGCAGAAACAACCACGTTCACAGTTGCAGCAACCTGGCTATGCAAGCCAACCTTGACGGCATACTTTCCAAGCTTCTTAATGTGGCCATCAATCTTGATGCGATGACGATCGATATCGATACCGGTAGCCGACTTTAAGGCAGAGGCGACATCTTTATCAGTGACCGAACCAAAGAGGGAGCCAGTAGCGCCAACTTTAACTTTAACAACGACCTCAGCAGCCTCAAGGGTTGCTTTGATCTCTTTGGCATGATCCAGGTCGCGAATTTCGCGAGCTGAACGTGCCCGACGGATACCTTCGATTTGAAGTTCTCCACCTTGGCTCCACGCAATGGCATTGCCACGTGGCAAAAGGAAGTTACGTGCATAACCATCTTTTACGGTAACAACATCTCCAGCATGACCAAGTCCGGCAACTTCGCGAGTAAGAATGAGTTTCATATGTCGCTCTCCTTATCGGGCGGTTGAGGTGTAAGGCAGAAGTGCCATTTCGCGGCTGTTCTTAACCGCGGCGGCAATCTGGCGTTGATGTTGGGTGCAAGCACCGGTTACTCGACGGGCACGAATCTTGCCGCGGTCAGAGATAAATTTACGAAGAAGGGCGATGTCCTTGTAATCAATATACGTTGCCTTTTCACGGCAGAACGAACATGGCTTCTTCTTGAACTTCTTCATTGCTGCAGCCGACATCTTTGTTTGCTTTGGTTTTGGCTTCAGCGTTTTATTGCTTCTTGCTCCCACTGTGGTGCTCCTTAGTTACA
>JBAXSZ010000067.1:0-6349 GCA_037130455.1 Actinomycetes bacterium
AGCAGGTGACTCTTAATCACCGGGTCGGGGGTTCGAGTCCCTCACAACGCACTTTGTGCAACTGACGGACATCTCTCACAGTGGTGTCTGGGTTGTGGGATGTGGTTTTTTCTTTCAGCCTTTCGTAGGGAGTAGCTCCGGCAAGTCCCCCATGTGGTCGATGATAGTTGTAGTAATCCTCCCATTCTTGAAGTTTGTCGTTAAATAATTTCGTATCATCAATAATCACACCATCGAGTAATCGATAGAACTCCTCGGCATCGATGCGATGGCTTCGCTCCACCTTTCCATTCAGCCGGGGCGTCGCAGGTTTGATGTAGTGATGTTCTACTCCTTGATCGAGCAGATGCAGGTGAAAGGCGGTTTGGAACTCAGAGCCATTATCGGTTTGCACGCGCTCAATAGTGAAGGGCATGCGAGAGGCGACATAGTCATAGAAGGAAATGGCAGTCTTCATATCGCAATGTGGATAGAGGCGAAGCACTCGAAGCCGGGTGCAATCATCAATAGCAGTGAATTGATAGAACTTCTTGCGCCTGCCTGAGCCCTGCAGTGCATCGATAAATTTCACATCAATTTGGATCTGGTGACCGGGCAACTGCTTCTCATAGCGCTTCCACTTGCGATCATGGCGTTGATAACGCTGGGAGGAGGGAAGCCGGTTCAGGTCAAACTTCTTGAGAATGCGCCAGATGCCTGAGCTACTGATCCTCACATCGTGATAGCGGGCTAAATACATCGCAATTTTCTCTGGTCCAAAATGGTAGTTCTGGCGCAGATAGATGATCTTTCCTACCACCTCTGACTGCGTCGCGCGGGGAGAAGATTTGGGAGCTCGGGAGCGCTCCTGTAACCCCGCTTCACCCTCGAGCCGGTAGCGCTTCTCCCAGGTGTAGAAAGTCTGACGGGTGATGCCGAAATAGCGGCAGGTAGCAGAGACATTTTTACTGACTTCATCTGCATGCCTGAGAACTGCAAGGCGGTGGCGAATCTGACGATCAATCGAGAGTACTGTCATGGGTATTCCTATTTTCTAGTCACCCGAAGTGTCAAGCATCTCCGTCAGTTTTATACCTCACAACGCACTTTGTGATGTGTCGGGACATCGTTTACTGATGTTTCTCGGGTATCGTCCTGGAAATTCGCGCCTGCACACCTCATGAACTACTGGGTAATGCCTTCTCTGAATTAGCCTTTGGTCAACGGCGAAAGGAACATGCAGTGTCAATGCGGTTCAAAAGAAATATCGATTGACCGTGCGAATGCTGTTTCGTAATGCACAGTGCTGGTCTGCTGGAAAAGAAATCTTTGACGGGATCCTGGTTGAAGGTGGAATTATCACCGCCATTGGTGAAGATGCCCTTGCCTCTATGCCTCACGAAGTCATCGATTTAGATGGGGCTTTTTTAGCACCTGCATTTCTCGACGGGCATGCACACCCAATATTTGCAGGGCGAGAAGCAGCGGGCCCGAAGATAAGTGGTCTGGACTCAGTAGAGAATATAGTCAGAAACGTTCTTGAATATGCGTTAGCAAATTCCGACGAACTTTGGATTATCGGCGGCGCATATGAAGCGGCTCTGATTGAAGGCGGAAATTTTGATGCACGCTGGTTGGATGCCGTTGTTAGTGATCGTCCCGTGGCTTTGCATGCGGTAGATCACCACACGATCTGGGTAAATTCAATGGCCTTGGAAATTGCAGGAATAACCGCAGACACTAAAGATCCAGATGGCGGCAGTATTGCCCGTCGCGCCGATGGAACACCGCAAGGCACCTTGCGAGAACCGGCAGCGATCGCTTTAATTCTTGATAAAGCTCCACTCCGAAGCATTCAAAGCGATGTAGCAGCTATCGCCCGCGCATCAGTGGCTTACCTTGATGCTGGCGTCACTGCCGCCATTGACTCATGGGTAGAAAAGGAAATGGCACTGGCTTATTTAGAGGCAGCCAAGACCGGTGATCTAAAGATCGCCATGAACCTCTCCTTTCTTGCAACACCAGCTACCTGGAGCACGAAAATCGAAGAGTTCAATGAGTTCCGAAAAGAGTTTGAAGCGATTCCAGATCCAACGTTAGTACTTGCCAACAGCATTAAGTTCCTAGCAGATGGCGCTTTATCAGCAGGAACTGCACTATTAATGGATCCATACCTTGATAATCCGAATTCATCTGGAATCAAGATTTGGGAAGATGACGAACTACTCAATGCGTTGGTGACTTTCGATGGACTTGGGTACCAAGTTCATATTCACGCGATAGGCGACGCCGCCGTAAAACAGGGTTTAGACGCGATCGAAGCAATGATACGAATTAATCCCACGTGGGATAGGCGCCCGGTCATCGTGCACGCCCAACTTATTCACGAAGATGATTTGCCTCGCTTTAGGCAATTAGGTGTCATTGCAAATATTCAACCTCTTTGGTGTTTCTTAGATCCAATGAATCAAGAATTAATCCTGCCCCGTATCGGTCTGCATAGAAATAATCGGCAGTATCGCCTTCGGACAATGCTCGAAAACGGCGCAAAGATTGCATTTGGCAGCGATTGGCCTGTTACTAGCGAAATGCCTTTACTGGCGCTAGCCGTGCCGGTCCATAGAACAGACCCTGCTAATCCCAGTGCCCAAGGTTGGAATATTGCCGAATCGATAACCATGGATGAATCACTTACTTGTTATACCGCCAATGTTGCTTATCAACTCTTTCGTGAAAACGAGCGGGGTTCATTAGAGGTAGGAATGGTCGCCGACTTTGTAGTCCTGGATAGAAACCCACTTAAAACTGAACCAGAAGAAGTTGCCACCATTGAAATCACAGCGGTCTATCAAAAGGGAATCAAAGTCCGTTAACTCTTAATCACCAGATCGGGGTTTCTAGTTCCTCACAACGCAATTTGAGAAATCTGAGAAATCCACTTTAGCCTTTACGAGAAACCACTCTTTCAAGGTGCCGTGTGACTATTCGGATGATTAACGAATCTCGATGCGAGGCAACCCAGCGATATCCCGACTGGCCAATCCTTCCCGAACTTTCAATGACCCAGGCGAAAAAAGTGTTGCCACGTAATTTCAGAAGGTATGAAACGGCGACGGCGCCAGAAAATCTGACTTCTTTATTTATTACAAAGACTGACTCTTCACACTGGCTTCGAATCAATCCATAGTTGTCCAGATTGGCATCTTGAAAGGCGAGCGAAGTAATCTGCAATTTTTGTTCAACCCAAGCCAGGCAAGCGGCGCAAAATCGACATTGCCCGTCATAGATAAGTATGACATTTGGATGCTTGAGCATAATTAGGTCCAACCTCATTGGTGATATTAGTTGCGCGGAGTTTCAATGATAATCCAGCTTTATGGAAAGCTCAGGCTCAAAGCACTTCCTTAAAATCCTTCGGAGAGCCGAACATCAATTCCACCTGTAATCTGCCGTTTCATGGCCCGTGTGGTAAAAACGAAGAATGGATTTGCACCTCGAATTTGCGCTGTCTGTAATCTCAAATTCGAGTGGCGAAAAAAGTGGGAACGTGACTGGGAACAAGTAAAATTCTGTAGCGATAGATGCCGGACCGAATCTAAAAAAGCATGAGACTTCTCTACATTCCCTTCGATCATCTGCACCGTGATTATGGGATTTTAAAGAGCGCAGACCTAAAGAACGACGTCATCGTCTTTGTCCAAAGCGAACGCATGTGTGACCCAGCGCGCTGGAATCCCATCCGGCTGTATTTCCTGATTTCAAGTGCGAGGCATTTTGCGGAAGCTTTGCGTGCGGAGGGCTTTACGGTTCACTACCTAACTGCCGCGACCACTGTCGAAGGTTTGCGATCGGCAAAGCAAGCTACGGGCATAACCGATATTTACTCGGCACAACCTTCATCCTTTAAATCCGAAAAGATGCTACGCGAAGCAGGAGTCATGTTTATTCCTAATGACTTTTTTCTCACTCCACGCGAACTCTTCCAGAATTGGGCAAGTACGCAAAAGAGTTTTCTTATGGAAAACTTTTATCGCAAACAGCGCGAGCGGTTAAACGTTTTGATGGATGGTAAGCAGCCGACAGGAGGGCAATGGAATTTCGATAAATCAAACCGTCTCCCACCACCTAAGAACTACCAATGGCCCGGATATTTCACTCACGACCCTGATGAGATTGATCGTGAAGTTGCACAAAATCTTGGGATAAATCCCGCCCCTGAATGGGCCACCGATCGTAAAGGTGCCTTAGCCCAAATGAACTACTTCTTCCAGGTTCACTTTGCGGGATTTGGCCCTTACGAAGATGCAATGACATCAGAAAACTGGGCGCTCCATCACTCCTTACTTAGCCCATATATAAACAACGGACTCTTGCATCCTGCGGAAGTTGTTGAAGCAGCTCGGGTCCGGTTTGAACAAGGCGGAATTCCGATCGAGTCTTGCGAGGCGTTCGTCCGCCAAATCATCGGGTGGCGGGAGTACATCAACGGCATGTACTGGTTCCTGGGTGCGGATTATCGTGAAAACAATCAATTGAGCGCCCAGCGTCCGCTTCTACCCCTCTTTGAAGATTCGACAAGAACGGCCATGAACTGCATGAGGACGACGGTGGAAGGAATTAGAGATCGGGCGTGGGTACACCACATTCCTCGACTAATGCTTCTGAGCAATCTTGCCCTGGTAACCGGAACCAATCCACAAGAGTTTCTTGATTGGATGCGGCGTGAATTCATTGATGCCAGTGAATGGGTGATGGTGCCTAATGTAATTGGTATGGGAGCGCACGCTGATGGAGGTGTGATGATGACCAAACCTTATGCGGCAGGTGGGGCCCATATCTCGCGAATGAGCAATTACTGCAAGCCTTGTAAATACGATCCAAAATTGCGGATAGGAGAATCCGCCTGTCCATTCACAACGCTCTATTGGGATTTTTTGGATCGCAACCGAGAAAGGTTCAACAATAATCACAGAATGGCACAGCAATACGGCGGGTTAGATCGTTTGAACGATCTCGCAAAAGTGAAGGTACGTGCCCAAGAAGTGTTAGAAGGTTTGACGGCTGGCACGATCTGACGACGGGTCGATGCGCGGTATCTGAACATTCTTAATCACTGGGTCGGAGATTTGAGTCCCTCCCCAACGACTTTGGTTTGACCTTGAAATTGTTGTAAATCAGCTCAATCGCGCCACTTTTATCCTTGCTCACCAAAGTCTTCTGCAACAGTGGTTAGAACTCCCTCTTGGTTGCTTTTGCAGGCCATCAGAGCATTTCCAGGGATCAATTTGTACTAACTGTCACCCAAGACGAACAGCAATCTAATGTGGCTTCGGATGATCTATGCACCATTGCACATATGGCTTTACCTCTTCATAAAAACTAGACATAGATTGCCCGAATGTAGTTTGGAAAGCGGTTTCGAATGGAATATAACGTGTGGATTGGTTGACATCTCCAATTTTCCCCAACTTGGTTGTCTCATCATGAATGCTCAATGTTTTCTGTAACCCGTACTTCGCCAAAAGATATTCATACATTAAGCCGCCAAGGAAATAATTAGCATTATTAGGCGAATACCCATTTAAGTACGCATAATCTGCGATCCACTGCTGAGGCAAATTTGACTCAACTAAGTTTGCCACATCAAGGGAAAAACCATTCCACTTAAAGTCTTCTTTTAAGAGAAGTCCGAAGTACTCGGCCTGTCCCTCTACTAACCAGCTTGCAATAGCGCTTGTTCCCCAGGATTGGTTTCCCAGGAAAGGTGCTGTGATATAGGAATTCACCCACTGAACAGCATGAAAAACTTCATGATACAAAATATCGATCTCATTGTTGACGTCGCAATTGGAAAAAGCAACCATGGCATTCCCCATCTTAGGAGCTGCTCCGCCGCCCCAACCTCGATACGTTGTATAGGGATCTGGATATTTGGCATCCGTAGTGAGCCAGCCATCTGGGGCTGCGCAGGTGCTCGAAACATCAAATGAATTTGTATAAAATGAGGAAAGATATGGATTTGCGGACACGTAATCCGATAATTGCTTTGTTCCCCATTCTTTCCCGCTTCCAAGTATGAATATTGTGATCTTGCTGCCGGCTGGCATCATTGGTGAGTAATACTTCCTCATGAGATCTAACTGCGCCGTATAGAAGCTACGTTTAAATGGCGTAGTCGACGGATCCCAAATGACGATGAACGGATCGTACGCATTGGCGCTCTGATTTAAAATCATATCTTTGGCAACAGTGCCAATGTGTGGGTAATCAACTAGTTGGAATGGCAACCCTTGAGGTGCTACATAATTTTCTTCAGGTGTGGGTGTGGGTGTGGGTGTGGGTGTGGGTGTGGGTGTGGGTGTGGGTGTGG
>JBAXSZ010000068.1:0-5753 GCA_037130455.1 Actinomycetes bacterium
CCAGCTCCACCCGCGAATCGGTGGTGTTCACCCCCTGGCCGCCCGGGCCGGAGGAACGATAGACATCGACTCGAATATCTTTTTCATCAATTTCAATATGGTCACTCTGCTCAACCACGGGCACCACTTCAACGCCGGCGAAGGAAGTATGGCGACGACTCTGACTGTCGAAGGGGGAAATTCGAACCAAGCGGTGCGTTCCTTGCTCCACCGAAAGCGTTCCGTAGGCATAGGGAGCAGAAATTCGAAATGTGGTGGATTTGATTCCGGCTTCTTCAGCGTAAGAGGTTTCTAAAACATCCACCTTTAAATGGTGGCGCTCGCAATAGCGCAAATACATTCGCATCAGCATTTCGGCCCAGTCGGCCGCTTCAACTCCCCCCGCTTCGGATCGAATCGTCATCAGCGCATCACGTTCGTCGTACTGACCGCTCAGGAGCGTGGTGATCTCTAGATCTCGAATCGCCTTGGCAACATCATCTAATTCCAGCCCGGCATCAAGCAGCGCTTTCTCATCTTTTTCATCGCGGGCTAATTCAATAAGTATGGGGACATCATCTAAGCGGCGGCGGATGGTGGTGACGCGAGTGATCACAACTTGGACCCGGCTCAACTTGCTGGTGACCATTTGTGCTTTTTCTGGGTCATCCCACAAATTGGGGGCGCTGGCTTCGGCCTCTAGTTCGATGGCCTCGGCATTGAGCTTGGGAAGGTTCAAAACAGCCTCTATAGCCGCCAAAGTGGTACTCAGTTTTTCAACTTCTAATTCGTATTCGCGAGCTGCCACAGGGAGAGCCTAATGCCTGGCGGGCGCTAGCCGAATTTGAGATTTGCCAAACTTGAGCCTTTCTGGAGTTTGGCGGTCGTGAGCGATCTCCCCTACTGAGTATTCATCAATGAGGTTGCACCAATTCCAGCGGTGATGGTGACTTTATCCAAGCCAGCACCTGGAGTCATCGAAGCCAGAATCGGGATGGTCAATGTTGGTTCAACTTGTGATTCTAAGGTCGCGTCCAAAACGTCTAGCTGGCATGACCATTGCGAAACTGAAATCGGATTTCCTCGCAACTGCATCTGAGCAATCTGGGAATAGAAATCTTGCCGAGCCATGCTGCAATCAATGGGCACTCGATAACTGGAACCAAATGGTGAGTACTGATCTAAAGTTTGATCGTTGGCGTAATAGCGCCTTAGATCCAGATTATGTGCACTGTGTTGAATCGCGGCTTCGCCAATGCTGAGCAATTCTCGCTTCGCCAGATATGCGCTGGAAATGTTGATCGCTTCGAAAGCCAAAATGAGTAGAACTAAGAAGAGCGAGATGATGAGAAAAGAGATGGACCCGGTCTCCTGGTGGCGGGAAGGTTTTAGCTTCCGCTTCATTGGATACATGTTCAGCGCCCCCAGGCATCTACAAATTCAGAGGCCGTTGCCGATACCACTTTTCCCGTGCTTTCCGAGGTCAGGAAAACTGTGATCCGGACTTCGGACTTTGGAGTAAGGCAAGGATCGGCCCCGCACTGCACCTGGTAACGAGCCGGCATTTGGATATGTCCTGATGGAAAAATCGTTCGCGAAAAAATACTTTCCACCGTTCCCATGCGCTGCGCCACGAAGGATTCGTTCGGACTGGTGACATAAGCGCGGACGAGTTGTCTTGCAAAATTGCTGGCGGCAAATTGCGTTGTGGATTGTTGGTTAATAACAGTCAAGAAAATCGCCATGGGAATGAAGAGAGGTAGCGCGATCATCAGGTACTCCAAAATCGCACTGCCCTGATCTCGTTTCCGATTATCAATAATTTATCTGGCCTTTCGATGGCAGAAGTAAATTTCTTTAATTGTGATTCTCGTCGACGGCAATTCCTGAAAGGGTTAGATCAGAACGGCCAATCAATATCGGTGAAATGATGGGAATCGATTTCTCTCCGCGGCCCGAAATAATCGAGCCGCCACCAGGTAGTGGCGTGCGCTCAATAGCCAATCCCTCCGAGCTTTGGACCGAGTGCAAGAGCGCAACCCGCGAGACCTGGCCTTGAATCGAATTGGTGCCCGCGCTATGAGCCAAAACAGCGACACTAATCTGTACCACTGCCAAAAAGAGTAAGAGAGTTGGGATCAAGACCATGGCGCTCTCCACGGTTCCCCGGTCGGATTCGTTAGGTTTCATAGCAGGCAGTCCGCCGAGTGTTGCTCATCGAATATTGCTCATCGAATATTGCTCATCGAATCCAGCGAGTGAGTCAAAATTGCCGATAACCGTGGTGCGGCTATGGTCCAAATCGCGGTTATTAATCCAGTGGTCATCAGCACTACCAAGACCCAGCCGGGGACATCGCCGCGATCAGATTTCAACTTTACATTGATAGAAGATTTCATTTGGTTAATTCGCAGTTGAATTCTGACCAATCGTCCTGGCAACAAGTGAGTGATAATCGTTGCCGCTTTTCGTACTTTATGTGAATGTGCCTTATTACGTAAATGTGCCTTATTACGTAAATGTGCCTTAGCTAATGTTTCGGTCGAAGCAGTTGTCATTTTCCAGCCTTTCGATAGATGGTTTTATAGGTCAGAGCATTTATCTTTACTGCGACAAAATTTGCTGAAGAGTTCCCGGCTGTTGAAAATGTCAACTTGTGGATAGCTCATAGGATGCTCTGACCTAGCGCTAAATAGGAAGGCCAGAGCGCAAAGAGAACCGATATCGGAAGAATCAAGAAAACCACCGGCACCATCAAGGCGATTTCAGCCTTGCCCGCTTGTTTCAGTAATTCGCTCTGGTGGCGCTTTCGAATATCTTCAACCTGGCGATAGAGAACATCCCCCAGTGGAGTACCTCGTTCCAAAGCAATGATCAAAGAATCACAAAACCTTCTTATCGTGGTCGATCCAGATGTAGTTGCCAATCGTTCCAAAGTTGCTGAAAGACTGGCGCCCTGTTGCATCTCTGCGACAGATTCCCGAATCTGTTCGGCCAGGTCCCCCTTTGCTATCTGTGAAGTTCGAAGAAGAGCAAGGGAAGGGCTCTCTCCGGCCACAATGAGAATTGCAAAGAGTTCAACAAAGGTGGGAAATTCCGACTCAATCTTGTTTCGCATCCGAGCGTTAGTCCTGGAACCCTGACCCTGTTGCCATCGAAGATAAGTGAATCCGCAAATAGCCATGGCAATTATTGCCGCAACATTCGCGGTACTGATTAATAAAACCGCGATGATGCCACCTAAGAGCACTTTCACTTTTCGTCGCTGTGGAGATTTATCAGGTGATGGGGAACGATCACTTGCCAAGATCACACTCCGAAGATTCAATATTGGATCGTGAAATTCCACGAAGAGGAGATCCGCGGCGTAATACAGAACTGGCGCGACAAAGAGCAATGAAAGAAATTCGATTTTCATTGAGAAAATACCCGTGGCGCCTGTGGCAGTTTTCCTACCTTCGCCATCCATGCATACGCGATTCCAGTGAGCAGAACCCCAACAATCAAAATCGCTATTCCAGAAGATGAAGAGTAGGCAGCGACCGTACTCGGTTGAGTCGCCAGAATTATCAGTAGCAGCCACGGCGCAACAGCAGCTAATCCCGCAGAATTCTTTATCCATCCGTGCTTGGCTGAAATCTCACTTCTGACAGCCAAGTCACTCCTCATGAAATCGGCCAGGGTTCGCAAAGTCAACGCCGTATCCCGACTCCCGGAACCCTTGGCAAATCGCAGGACCTCACATACTTGATCTGCAAGTGGGTCGCCGAAGATAGCTTTTATCTTTAAGAGTGCAGTTTCAAAATCCACTCCAGCAATCAAGTCATAGTGGAATTGCAGGAATATTGGTTTAGTTCGCTCCGGCCCTCTTTTACCCAAACTGGCCAAGGTTTGAGCAAGTGATAAACCCGACTGCAAGCCAGAGATTATGTGATCCAGTATTTCCGGCCAGAGCGCCTGCATCGATAGCCGCAATTTTTCAGCCTTTCGGCGAGAAAGGATTAAAGGTGAGACGGAAGTCAATAGACCGAAAGGTGTGGCAATAACTGGCGAATGCACCAATACATTCGCAATGAGAAAACCACCCAAGGCCGACAAGCCGACATATGAAAATCGTTTTGGCGAAAACTTTCTCACCCTGCTCTTGTCGTTCTTCTTTGCTGAGATTGGATTGAGAGCGATTATGCCGGAGAGGAGAATTGCTAAGACCACAAAGGCAAAAGGGTGAAAGGCAATGAAACTTTTCATATTGATGAACCGGCCTTGTTTATAAGCCGTTCTCGAGAAATTCGGCCAAATCCGGCAAGGTAACTAGTTGTTCCTGAAACAGGATCTTTGGTTAACGTGTAAATCGATTCCGTCTCAATCACATCGCCTTCAACCCGACCAGTTAGGGATACCACTTCAGTAACTCTTCGAACACCTTTCTCATCCAATGCGACATGCACCACAATCTCAATTGCGGCGGCAACAACAGGAGTTATAAATCGGTGGGAAATATTTTCACCGGCAAGCAAAGGCAAGGTCTGTAATTTTGCAACAGCATCCCGAGCGGAATTGGCATGAATAGTGGCCATGCCTGGAACACCAGAGTTGAGTGCGATCAAAAGATCCAACGACTCTGCTTCGCGAATTTCGCCAACTACTAAACGAGATGGGCGCATCCGCAACGCCTCCTTAATGAGCCGACGCATTGGGATCTCCCCCTCCCCTTGCAAATTTGCCGCACGAGTTTGGAGAGCTACACAATCAGGCAATCGCGGTTTGAGTTCAAAGACTTCTTCGATGGTGATGGTTCGGCTATGAAGCGGCGCCGCACTTACCAAGGCATTGAGCAAAGTGGTCTTTCCAGCCTGCGTGGAACCACTGACCAAAATATTTAGCCCGGATGCGGCACACTGATATAGGAACTGCGCTACCTCCGCATCCATGACCCCCATATCGCGTAGGTCGTGAAGAGACTTGCCCCGCACTAAGTGCTTTCGAATATTGACCGCCCAATGCGTTGCGGTGATTTCAGGGATAGCAACATGTAACCGGCTACCATCCGGAAGTCGGGCATCCACAAAGGGGTTAGATAAATCCAGACGACGTCCGCCCCACATCAGTAATCTTTCAATGAGGCCACGGACATCTTCGCTGGTCATTACAACATTGGTCAGGTGGCTTACTCCGGAGCGTGCAGCAAAAATCCGATTAGGCGAATTAATCCACACCTCTTCAATCTCTGGATCTTCCATCAAAGATTGCAGTGGACCGAAATTGGTACGAAACTCCAGAAGAACATCTGAGCGTAGATCAGCCCCGAATTCACTCTCCTGATTTTTCATATCGCATAGCCAACTGCACCTTCAATGATCGAACAGAAGGAATCTGATTTACTGTTGATAGCCCGGCGAAGAAATTCCCAACGAGTTTTAATAATTACGCTCAGTTGAAAATTGCGCCTTATCTAGCTCCGCCACTAAATCTTCAAAGCTCTGACCTTGCTTCCAAGGGTGGATATGAAAGTCAAAGCGCGGATCTGGCGCCAGCAGTTGCGCAATGCGATCCACGGCTAAGGTAGCTACAGCGCGATCTCCATGCACTAACCACCAAAATCCAGATTCGCTGATTCGGGAGAAGAATTCATCGCTTCGAATTCCCTGTTGCAACGCAAAAGCCCACCCGATCAAAACTTCTTCGATGGAACTCACCGCCATCGGAGAAGGTGAGTGAGAGTTCGGTTGAACATCGATCGCGCTAGCTTGTTCCATTAAGGCTTGATCCATTAA
>JBAXSZ010000069.1:0-5749 GCA_037130455.1 Actinomycetes bacterium
AGGTTAATTAGTTATTCCATCTACGTGACTGGCGCGACACAATTGAAGGATAGAAATTTGGGTTCCATTTTCACGTCCGGATTTAAATCCCCCTTAGGGATCGCAATCCAATTCTTGGGGATCTTGGGGGTATACCTACTCACCAAGATTAACTGGCAACATTACTTGCCCAAACACAATCAAGAAGTGAAATAATCTTCTCTCACAAGTAAACAAAAGGACGCACAATGAAATATGTCCCTAAAGGCTGGTTTTATGTAACTGCCCAATTCTTGCTTCTTATTGTTATAGCTCTCTCAAAAGGGGCAGCAAAGCACCCACCTGCTGCAACACTCTTCGGTGCGATACTTTTCGCCGCATCAATTGTTATTTTGGTGCTTGCCGTTAATGAACTCCGTCCATCTCTGACTGCGCTTCCTGAACCAAAAATAGATGCGCCTCTAATTACGACTGGCATATATGGCGTGATTCGTCATCCGATGTATATGGCAGTGATCATGATGGCCATTGGAATGTCTTTAGTTCATTGGTCAGTGGCAGCAGGAGTTGAGACGGCCCTACTTGTAATGGTCTTAGGATTTAAACTTCGCTACGAGGATCTTCTCCTCCATGAAAAATGGCCAGAAGCAGATCATTACCAAAAAAATATTGGAGCGCTGATTCCAAAAATCTCATCGAAGTGATTGAGATTCAATTACGATAAGGGCATATGTTTAAGAAAAATCCCCCATCCTGGCGCTGTGTTGCCTGTAAAGCCCCTATTGCGATGGACGCTTACTATTGCAAGAAATGCGGTTCGTTAGTTTCTCTCGATTTAGCTCCAAACGCTCGTGAAATCGATCGGACCTTTCGCACAAAGTTACATCGGGCTTGGCACATGAGGGCAGTTGCCAAAATTACCTGGACGGTGGTCGTTGGGGTTTCTTTGGTCAGTGGTTCCTACTTTGCCAACACGATCCGGATTGCAAGAGTCGATAATCATTCAAGTGCGACTTTCGTGATGAAGGTAGATTCACCATCCAACCCATTCCAATGTTCCGGAACCATTTGTCAGGTGACTGTGGAAATCACCAATAAGACCAACCAGGCTGCGACCCTGGTGGGGATTCCCTTTTTTACACTTGCAAATGGCGAAAAGTACGGCCCCGCGGACCTGACCAAAGGTTCGAACCACCTCTATTTTGCCGATAAGTATTGCCATCAGAATTTTAATCTGACCTTCAAGCCCAGAGAGAGCAAGAAGTTCCTGGGCATCTGCACGGAAAATCTGCCTGGTTCCCAGATTGTGAGTGGAATCGAAATCTTAAGTGGCATCAGCGGCAGCGCGCAGCAGCCCTTGGTCCTTTCGGTGGACCTGAAGGTGGAAGTTCCATCCCGCCCCTAAGCCGAGCCAGATCTCAACCAATCTCCAGCCAATTGTGACCTAAAACTTGCCTTGAACCCCTTTCATATTTCGCACAACATGGCAGGATTAAAGTGTGCCCAAACCGATAGTCACATTAAATTCCGTAGTCATTCGATTTGCCGGCGACAGTGGTGATGGTATGCAACTCACTGGCGACCGATTCACTATGGACACCGCAAGTCTTGGAAATGATCTCTCTACTCTGCCGAACTACCCGGCCGAGATTCGTGCTCCGCAAGGCACCTTGCTCGGAGTCTCATCCTTCCAACTCCACTTTGCAGACCACCATGTTCGTAGCCCCGGTGATGCGCCTGATGTATTGGTGGCCATGAACCCTGCCGCTCTCAAAGCGAATATCAAGGATATGCCTCGTGGTTCTACGATCATTGTAGATAAGGATGAATTCACTTCTCGCAACCTCACCAAAGTTGGCTATGACGCTAACCCACTAGAAGATGGTTCAATGGACAGTTATAAAGTCCATGCAGTTGCGCTTACTTCCATGACCGTTGGTGCTCTCTCGGAGTTAAGTCTCTCCCGAAAAGAGGCAGAACGTTCCAAGAATATGTTTGCTCTGGGAATTCTGACCTGGATGTTCCACCGGCCAACTGAGGCAACTCAGAAATTCTTAGAAGCAAAATTCGCGAAGAAACCAGAAATTCTTAAAGCAAACCTTTTGGCCTATCAATCTGGCTGGAACTACGGCGAAACCACGGAGGATTTTTCAACCTCTTACGAAATCGCTCCATCCAAAATGCAAGCCGGAACTTATCGAAATATCAGCGGTAACACCGCCCTGGCGCTAGGACTTATCGCCGCATCAGAAAAGTCGGATTTGCAACTCTTTTTGGGTTCCTACCCCATCACTCCTGCCTCCGATATATTGCACGAACTCTCTAAGCAGAAAAAATTCAACATCATCACCTTCCAAGCTGAAGATGAGATTGCCGCCGTCGGCGCCGCACTGGGAGCCTCTTACGGTGGTGCGTTAGGCATTACCACCACTTCGGGGCCAGGTATCGCGTTGAAGAGCGAAATGATCGGGCTGGGCGTAATGCTGGAACTTCCATTGATCATCGTCGATGTCCAACGTGGTGGTCCTTCTACTGGACTTCCAACTAAGACAGAGCAGTCCGACTTGCTACAAGTCATGTATGGACGCAATGGCGAATCCCCTGCCGTGGTTTTAGCCGCTTCAACCCCAAGTGATTGTTTTGAAATGGCTTTCGAGGCGGTACGGATCGCGACTACTTATCGAGTTCCCGTATTCCTACTTTCCGATGGTTACATCGCCAATGGTTCAGAGCCTTGGCGAATTCCAGATGTAGATTCTTTGCCAGCAATTCCAGTTGAGTTTGCAAAGACTCAGGAGAATTTTCAGCCCTATCTACGAGATCCAAAGACACTAGCTAGGCCTTGGGCAATTCCTGGAACCCCTGGAATTGAGCATCGAATCGGAGGACTTGAGAAAGCCGATAAAACGGGCGGTATCTCCTACGATCCGCTGAACCATGACTTCATGGTGCGCACTCGGGCAGCGAAAATTGAAGGAGTGGAAGTTCCCGATTTGGTCGTGGATGATCCAACAGGAGATGCGGAAGTTCTCTTCCTCGGTTGGGGTTCAACTTATGGGCCTATTGCCACCGCAGTTGAAGCGTTACGAGCCAATGGACAAAAAATTGCTCAGGCGCACTTGCGCTATATAAATCCATTTCCAAAGAACTTGGGCGATGTATTGAGTAAATATCCTAGAGTCTTGACGCCGGAAATGAACCTTGGTCAATTGGCGATGCTACTTCGATCCAAATATATGAAGGACATCGTCGGATACAACATGGTGCGCGGTTTGCCTTTCTCTACCGCCGAACTTATTGAAGCAGCGATGGGAGTCCTTGATGTCTGATCTGACCCTGACGAAGAAAGACTTTACTTCGGATCAAGAAGTTCGTTGGTGCCCGGGTTGCGGAGATTATTCAATTCTCTCTTCCATGCAAGCTTTTCTTCCCGAACTTGGCCTACCTCGCGAAAACATTGTTTTTATTTCGGGTATTGGATGTTCATCACGTTTCCCGTATTACTTAAATACTTTCGGAATGCACTCGGTCCATGGTCGTGCTCCAGCAATCGCATCTGGTTTGGCAATTGCTCGACCAGACTTAACCGTCTTCGTGATCACTGGAGATGGAGATGCTCTCTCCATCGGTGGAAACCACTTGATCCATGCGCTTCGACGCAATGTTGAATTGAAGATTTTGCTATTTAATAACCGAATCTACGGTCTAACAAAAGGACAATATTCCCCAACGAGCGAGCAGGGAAAGATCACAAAGTCTTCCCCACTGGGGTCTCTAGATACGCCATTTAATCCAATTTCCCTAGCTATAGGAGCGGAAGCTTCTTTTGTGGCTCGAACCATTGATAGCGATCGCAAGCACCTGACCGATACCTTGAGAGCAGCCACTGCTCACAAAGGTTCGGCCTTAATCGAGATCTACCAAAACTGCCCTATTTTCAACGACGGCGCCTTCGACATAGTCAAAGATGCAGATACCAAGGATGCATCCCTGCTTCAGATGATTGATGGTCAACCTATTAAGTCTGCAACTCATGGAGTCGTACGCAATGGCAACTCTTTGGAAGTTGTGGAGTTAAGCACGGTCGATGAGAGTCAACTAATTGTTCATGACTCACACAATCCAGATCCCTCCTATGCCTTCTCGCTTTCGCGACTTTCTGGTTCGGCTTTGTCTCACGTTCCAGTTGGCGTATTCCGCGACGTCGAACGCGCTGGATATGGCTCCATGGTCCATGGGCAATTGGAAGAGATCATTGGCAGTCAGGGCAAGGGCGACCTCAAGAAATTGCTTCATGGCGGGGATACTTGGGAAGTTCACTAATCTGATTGTCTGAAAATATCTGCCTCGCAAACTTTGCTAATTCGGCCGATGTGAGGAGAATTCAAGCATGACGGATGCAAGTGCAGGCTTTCGATTTCGACAGTCCCTAGCGGCTGAGTCGCCGTTGCAAGTCATAGGAACTATCAATGCCAACCATGCGCTCTTGGCAAAACGCGCTGGCTATCGAGCAATCTACTTATCCGGGGGTGGTGTCGCAGCTGGCTCATTGGGTCTACCAGACCTCGGAATAACCACGCTGGAAGATGTTCTTGTTGATGTCCAGCGAATCACTAATGTTTGCGACCTACCCCTTTTAGTCGATGTCGATACTGGGTTCGGGCCTTCTGCATTCAACATCGCTCGAACAGTGAAGTCACTAATCAAAGCAGGTGCCGGAGCTCTACATATTGAAGATCAAGTTGGTGCGAAGCGATGCGGTCATAGACCTAATAAGGAAATCGTTTCTTCAGCGGAGATGGTGGATCGAATAAAGGCCGCAGTTGATGCCAGAACTGATGAACATTTCGTCATTATGGCCCGAACTGACGCTCTGGCTGGCGAAGGACTGGAAGCAGCGCTTGAACGAGTGCAAGCTTATGTAGATGCCGGCGCGGACATGATTTTCCCCGAAGCCATTAGAGATCTAGAAACCTACAAGAAATTCGCAGAGATTTCAGGGGTTCCAATTCTGGCAAACATCACCGAATTTGGCATGACTCCTCTTTTTACGATTGATGAACTTCGTAGCGCCAATGTCTCGCTCGCTTTATATCCGTTGTCTGCTTTTCGGGCGATGAACAAAGCAGCGGAGAATGTAATTAACACCATTAGAAAAGAAGGAACTCAAAAATCGGTCATAGAATCCATGCAAACTCGAGAAGAATTGTATGAGCGGATTAATTATTACTCTTACGAATCTAGTTTGGATAAATTTTTAGCTGAGGGGAAAGAGAAATGACAGAAGATTTCAAACCAAAAAAATCCGTTTCCCTATCCGGAATTGTTGCTGGAAATACCGCCTTATGTACAGTTGGTAGGAGTGGTAATGATCTCCACTATCGAGGCTACGACATCAAAGATTTGGCAGAAAATTGTGAATTTGAAGAAGTTGCTTACTTATTGATTCATGGAACGCTACCTACCTCCATGCAGCTTTCTAAATACAAGCACAAATTGCGCCAACTCAGAGGTCTTCCCGATAACTTGAAGACAATTCTTGAGACCCTGCCTGCGACAACGCACCCCATGGATGTACTTCGAACTGGCATATCCGCATTGGGTTGTCTTGCTCCAGAAAGTTCAGAGCATTCCGATCATCAAGCAAAGGAAATAGCCGATCAACTTCTGGCATGCCTACCTTCCATTCTCTTATATTGGTATCACTTCACGCATAGCGGGAAGAGGATCGAAGTCGAGTCCGATGAAGATTCGATCGGGGGCCATTTTC
>JBAXSZ010000007.1:0-41783 GCA_037130455.1 Actinomycetes bacterium
AAGATTCGCCGCAAGCAAGGAAAGACAGGTAAGAAGTAATGGCTATCGGTGTAAAGGTCGTTAAAGGTTCTTCAACCAACGCGCGTAAGCGTCGTCACTTCCGTGTTCGCAAGAAGGTTTCTGGCAGCTCTGCCCGTCCTCGTCTTGTAGTTTCACGCTCTGCCCGTCATCTCTTTGTTCAGATTGTTGATGATTCCATCGGTCAAACTTTAGTATCAGCATCAACCATGGAAGCAGCACTTCGTACCGAGAGCGCTGATAAGAGTGCAAAAGCTCGCATCGTCGGTCAACTCATCGGAGAGCGTGCCAAAGAAAAGGGAATTACCACTGTTGTCTTCGATCGTGGTGGAAACAAATATCATGGCCGCGTTGCTGCTTTGGCAGACGGTGCCCGTGCTACTGGATTGGATTTCTAATGGCTATTGCTCCTGCGAAGACTCCTCGCGAAGAGGGTGGCAAGACCAATGATCGCCGCGATCGTCGTGATCGCCGTGATGGTGGCGCCCCTGCTGAGAAGAGTCCATATACCGAGCGCGTTGTCTTCATCAATCGAGTTTCGAAAGTTGTAAAGGGTGGCCGTCGCTTCTCCTTCACCGCTCTCGTTGTCGTTGGTGACCAGAATGGCACAGTCGGTATCGGTTACGGCAAGGCCAAGGAAGTTCCACAAGCAATTGCTAAGGCAGTTGAAGAGGCGAAGAAGTCATTCTTCAAAGTTCCTCGCTTGTACGGCACCATCCCACACCCAGTCCAAGGCGAGAAAGCTGCTGGCGTAGTTCTACTTCGTCCAGCCAGCCCAGGTACCGGAGTTATCGCCGGTGGTCCGGTTCGCGCCGTTCTTGAGTGCGCTGGTATCTCAGATGTCTTGACCAAATCTCTTGGTTCAAATAACCCAATCAACATGGTTCATGCCACAGTTGCCGCACTTCGCGCGTTGGAAAATCCTTCCGCAATTGCAGCTCGTCGTGGACTTCCACTTGAGCAGATCGCACCAGCAGCAATTGTTCGTGCCGTAGCCGCGTCAGTAGGTGCGTAATGCCTCGTTTAAAAGTAACTCAACTTCGTTCAAAAGTTGGAGCTCGCCCGGAACATCGCGAGACCCTTCGCTCACTTGGTTTAAAAAGAATTGGTGATGTTGTGGTGAAGGAAGATCGTCCCGAGATTCGCGGAATGGTCGTTGCCGTACGTCATATGGTCACGGTCGAGGAGGTTGAATAAACATGGTACTCAAGGTTCATCATCTTCGCCCAGCTCCAGGAGCTAAAAAGGCACGTACTCGTAAGGGTCGCGGTGAAGCATCAAAAGGTAAGACTGCAGGTCGTGGTGGCAAGGGAACTCGTGCTCGTAACACAGTTCGTGCCGGCTTCGAAGGTGGTCAGTTGCCGCTCGTGATGCGTTTGCCAAAACTTCGCGGTTTCAAAAACCCAGAGCGTGTGGAATACCAGCCAGTCAATGTCTCGACCATTAACGCGCTTTACCCTAAAGGTGGGGAAGTTACAGTTGACGATCTCATTGCCAAAGGCGCGGTTCGTGACGGATATCCCGTCAAGGTTCTAGGTAATGGCGATATTTCCGTAAAGGTTACCGTCGTGGCTCATGGCTTCTCCAAGTCTGCATCTGAAAAGATTGCGGCTGCAGGCGGAGCAACAAAGAAACTCTAAAAAAGAGTCTCAAGCGAAGAACTGCTATTGGAATAAACTGCGAAAGCTAATGCTTTCGCAGTGAGAGATTTAAGGAGAAGGTAGTGCTTTCAGCATTTACAAAGGCGTTTAAGACGCCAGACCTGCGGCGCAAGATTTTCTTCACCATGGCGATCATGGGCTTGTTCCGTTTCGGTTCTATCGTTCCAACTCCTGGCGTCTCCTATGCCAACGTTCAAACCTGCCTCAAGCAGGCCAACAATGGCGGTCTCTTTGGTTTAGTTAACCTCTTTAGCGGTGGCGCACTTCTCCATCTTTCAGTTTTTGCGTTGGGCATCATGCCTTACATCACCAGCTCGATCATTATTCAACTTCTGACCGTTGTTATTCCTCGATTTGAAGCGCTTAAGAATGAAGGCCAATCTGGAACTGCAAAGTTAACTCAGTACACCCGTTACTTAACGGTTGGCTTAGCAATCTTGCAATCAACTGGCTTGATTGCAGTAGCTCGTACCCCTGGTCGACTATTTAGTGGTTGCTCTTACCCCATCATTCCTGATGCTGCCTGGCTTCGAATTTTGACCATGGTCTTCGTTATGACGGCAGGAACATCAGTAATCATGTGGTTAGGTGAATTGATTACCGATCGCGGTGTTGGTAACGGCATGTCTATCTTGATCTTTACCTCTATTGCTGCCGGATTCCCAACTCAGTTGTGGTCCATCAAATTGCAAAAAGGTATCTTCGCATTCGCCTTCGTTATGGCCGTAGGAATTGCTGTTGTCGCCGCCGTCGTCTTCGTCGAGCAAGCACAACGTCGTATTCCAGTGCAATATGCCAAGCGCCAAGTAGGACGTCAGTCATACGGCGGAACCAGTACTTATATTCCAATCAAGGTAAACCAAGCTGGCGTTATCCCAGTAATTTTCGCCTCCTCCTTGCTATACATCCCGTCATTAGTAGTTAACTTCTCAGGAAGCACTACGGGTTGGGCAGTATGGGTTCAACGAAACTTAGTTAAGGGCGATCACCCCATCTACATCGTTTCTTATGCCCTCCTTATTATTTTCTTTACCTACTTTTATGTTGCCATCACGTTCAATCCCGATGAAGTTGCTGAAAACATGAAGAAGTACGGCGGATTTATTCCAGGTATTCGTGCCGGTCGGCCAACTTCTGAATATTTGCAGTACGTGCTCTCGCGCATTACCGCGCCAGGTTCGCTCTATCTTGCCTTTGTTGCGATCATCCCAATCATTGCTTTGATTCTCTTCAACGCCAGTACCAACTTTCCATTCGGAGGTACGGCAATTCTGATTGTTGTTGGCGTTGGCTTGGATACTGCAAAGCAGATTGAAAGCCAATTGCAGCAACGTTCCTATGAGGGGTTCTTGCGCTAATGCGATTAATCCTGGTTGGCCCACCAGGTGCGGGAAAAGGAACTCAAGCCGTTCATCTTGCCTCGCACTTCGGAATTCCCCATATTTCCACGGGGGATATCTTTAGGGCCAATTTAAAAGGTGGCACCGAACTAGGAATTCTTGCTCAGTCATATATGGATAAGGGCGATTTAGTTCCGGATTCTGTAACCAATGAAATGGTGAAGGATCGTTTGAACAATCCCGATATTGCCAATGGCTTTTTACTAGATGGATTTCCCAGAAATGTTTTTCAAGCCGAAGTATTAAGAGCTATCTTGGCCGAGAAGCAAACCCCTCTTGACGCGGTTTTGGAACTAGCCATTGATGACAAAGAGATCATCTCCAGAATTTCTGGCCGCCGAACTTGCAAAAATTGTGGCACTTCTTTTCATCTGGTTAATAGCGCGCCTGTCATTGCAGATACTTGTGACAATTGCCAAGGTGAGCTGTATCAACGCGAAGATGACAAAGAAGATGTCGTCACCAGGCGGCTGGAAGTTTATTCGGAGCAGACCAAGCCAATCATCGCTTTCTATCGAAGTGAAGGTTTATTGATTTCGATTACCGCCACAGGTGATGTATCTGAAATTTCTCAGCGAGCAATCGCCGCTTTAAGCGCTGTCATTTCTTAGGCCCAACATGGCTATTCAAATAAAATCTATCGAGCAGTTAAAATCCATGCGCAAGGCCGGTCTTGTGGTCGCTCATGCTCTCGGATTAATGAAAGATGCGATCTCGGTTGGTGTTACAACAAAACAACTCGATGCTATCGCCGTGGCTTATCTCAATGAAACCGGCGCCATCCCTTCATTCCTTAACTACCATGGCTACCCCGCTGTCATTTGTGCATCGATAAATCATCAGATCGTCCATGGAATTCCTAATGATCGTCCAATAAAAGATGGCGACTTAGTATCAATAGATTTTGGCGCAATCGTTGAAGGCTGGCATGGGGATTCTGCAATTTCAGTAGTGGCTGGAAATGTTGATCCACACGATCAACACTTGATGGATACTTGTGAAGAATCAATGTGGCGAGGCATCGCTGCGGCCACAGTCGGTGGTCATCTGACCGATATCTCTTTTGCCATTGAGAGTTATATTAATTCGCAAGGCAAATATGGAATTTTGCGTGAGTACGGTGGGCACGGCATCGGTACCGAGATGCATATGGAACCCCACATTCTTAATTATGGAAAAGCTGGTTTGGGTCCGACACTTAAAGCTGGAATGGCATTTGCCATTGAACCTATGATCACCCGCGGTGGTGAAAGAATGGTTGTTCTCGACGACGAATGGACCGTTGTGTCCGCTGATAAATCCCGCGGTGCGCATTTTGAACATACCTTTGCCTTGCTGCCTGACGGCAAACCTTTTGTGCTTACGGCAATTGACGGTGGCAAAGAACGACTGGGCGCTTTGGGTATTGAAATTTCCCCGTTGCTTTCTTAACGAATCAAAAACGGATAAATAATCGCTATGGGAATTCGAGTTGAAGGATATGCCTTACCCACCGGTGAGGCCTTCGATCTCAACATTGTTGGCGATATGTGGGTTGATGAAAATACTTTAGACCTGGACCTTCGAGTTTCCGGGTGGATAATTCCCGGGCTAGTAGATGTTCATACTCATCCTGGGGCAGCAAAACCAGGCGACCCGATTGATGAAGAATTGTTGCGGCGACAATTATTGAAAAATATGGAAGATGGTGTCTTGGCGATTCGGAGTCCAGGATTGGCGAGCAATCCGCCAGATTGGTTTGGAAGAGATCCGCAATTGCCGCAAAGTTTCCATGCTGGCCCATGGTTGGCAAAGCCGGGACAATTTATTTCGGGTTGGGGCAAGCGGGTTTCAGATCGTGATTTTCCTCGGGTTGCTGCCGCGCAAGCTGGCGAAACTGGTTGGTGCAAAATTATTGGGGACTGGGGAATCGACGATGAACCCATTAGTCCTGAAGTTATGCTCAGTATCGTTACCGCCGTACGTGCTGTCGGTGGCCGGGTTGCGGTTCATTCCCAGAATACGCAGGGTAGCGCCGCCGCTGTCCGAGCCGGAGTGGATTCCTTGGAACATGGAATGTGGCTGGATGAGTCGCTTTTAGATCTCATGCGGGAAAATAAGACCGCCTTGACCCCGACCCTCAATGTTTTTGAAACTTCGGTCGATTATTTTCGGGCCAAAGCCGATTCACCAAAGCGAGATTGGTATGTCCAAGGTACCGAACGCCATCCGGAATTGATTCGACATGCTTACCAGGCCGGGGTAACTATTCTGGCCGGAACCGACTCCGACGCCTTCACCATAGTTGCCGAAGTCCAGGCCTTGGCTCGGGCCGGGTTGCCGGCAGAGGCGGCTATTGCCAGCGCTTCCTGGAAGGCTCGCGAGTTTCTGGGGCTAGCCAGTTTGGAGCCCGGGAGCAGCGCCGATGCGCTCATTTACAGCCAAGATCCGCGGCAAAATCTAGCGGCGCTGGCCTTTCCCGATTGGATCATTTCCCGAGGAAAGGTGATGAAACGGCCACAATTGGGCTAAATTTCCACTTTCGCTTCGGAGAGGTGTTGTATCACACTAGGTAGCAAAAGGCGTGGATTTCCCCAATTCGATTTTCTCCCCTAAACTCATCCTCTGCCTAGAAATAGGCGGTTTTTTTGGTGTGTTCTTCTAGAAGACACGAGAAAGAACATGTTCGCTCAATCCATTTCAGAGGTAGGTACCGCTTGGCCAAGAAAGACGGCGCAATCGAAATTGAAGGCACCGTTGCTGAGGCGCTTCCAAATGCAATGTTTCGAGTTGAACTAACCAATGGACACCGAGTTCTTGCACATATCAGCGGCAAGATGCGACAGAACTACATTCGCATTCTTCCCGAAGATCGTGTGATTGTTGAACTCAGTCCATATGACCTCACCCGAGGTCGCATTATTTATCGCTATAAGTAATTTTGCCGGCAAGCAATTGCCGTCACTCGTTAATGAAGGAGCTAAATCGTGAAGGTCAAGCCAAGCGTGAAGAAGATTTGCGACAAGTGCAAAGTCATTCGTCGTAATGGTCGCGTCATGGTCATTTGCGAGAATCTTCGACACAAGCAACGTCAGGGATAAATAAAACAAGTACGCGTGGTGCGACTGATCTAAGTATTTGAATTCATTCAAATTGTTAGACAGACCCTTGGCTCGAAGGCTGAGGCTTGTTAGTAGAACTACTTAGGTAGTCACTATCAAGGAGCACTGCGGAGGACCTTCGAAAACTAGAATGGTTTACATATGGCACGTCTTGTTGGTGTCGATCTACCGCGTGAAAAGCGGGTCGAGATCGCACTTACCTATATTTTCGGAATTGGATTGACTCGGGCGCATGCAACTCTTGCTGCCACAGGTGTAAATCCAGATACCCGCGTTAAAGATCTTCAAGAGCCAGAATTGGCAAAGCTTCGTGAATACATCGAAGCCAATTACAAAATCGAAGGCGATCTTCGCCGGGAAATCGCTGGCGACATTCGTCGTAAAGTTGAAATTCAAAGCTACCAAGGTATTCGCCACCGCAAAGGCCTCCCAGTTCGTGGACAGCGTACGCATACAAACGCGCGTACTCGTAAGGGTCCTCGTAAGGCAATTGCCGGTAAGAAGAAGGAGACCAAGTAATGGCCGCGCCTAAGTCAAAGAGTGCCGCATCTAAGGGCAAGGTTAAACTTCGCAAGAAGGAAAAAAAGAACGTTGCCTTCGGTCAAGCTCACATTAAGAGCACCTTCAACAACACCATTATTTCTATCACCGATCCTACGGGCGCCGTTATCTCATGGTCCTCTGCTGGTCAGGTTGGTTTTAAAGGCTCACGTAAGTCGACACCATATGCTGCCCAAATGGCTGCAGAGGCTGCCGCACGTCGCGCTCAAGAGCATGGCCTCAAGAAGGTTGATGTCTTCGTCAAGGGTCCAGGATCCGGTCGCGAAACTGCTATTCGTTCATTGCAGGCTGCTGGTTTGGAAGTTGGTGCCATCTCTGATGTAACACCTGCTCCACACAACGGCTGCCGCCCACCAAAACCACGTCGAGTTTAAGGAAGGAAGAGAAGATATGGCTCGTTATACCGGAGCAGATTGCAAGCGCTGCCGTCGCGAAAAAGTAAAGCTCTTCCTCAAGGGCTCTAAGTGCGATGGTCCAAAATGTCCTATCGAATCACGTCCATACCCACCAGGGGAGCATGGTCGCGGTCGTACCAAGGAATCTGAATACTTACTGCAGATGCGCGAAAAGCAAAAGTGCGCACGTATGTACGGTGTTCTAGAGAAGCAATTCCGTGGTTACTACGAAGAAGCAAACCGTCGCCAAGGCAAGACCGGTGAAAACCTTCTTGTTATCTTGGAAACTCGGTTAGATAACGTGGTTTTCCGTGCTGGATTTGCCAAGAGTCGCGATATGGCTCGTCAGCTAGTAAAGCATGGCCACTTCTTGGTTAATGGAAAGAAAGTAAATATTCCTTCCTACCGCGTAACTCCAATGGATGTTATTGATGTAGTTCCAGGTTCACTGGACACCACACCATTCATCATCGCCTCAGCTGAACTCGGCGAAAAATCAATTCCTGCGTGGATGGAAGTCGTCGGATCAAAGTTACGTATTTTGATTCACGCCGTCCCTACTCGCACCATCATTGATACCCAAGTTCAAGAGCAATTGATTGTTGAACTTTATTCTCGTTAATCAATATTGACGAAGGTAGCAGTACAGAAAAACACCGGTAATACGGTCAGAATTTAAACCGCCAAGCGGAGATCAAATAGTGGATCTCCCAGACCTACGGAGGAACTAAGTGCTTATTGCACAACGCCCCACCCTCGCTGAGGAAGTAGTAACGGACTATCGCTCACGGTTCATCATTGAACCGCTAGAGCCTGGTTTTGGATACACCCTTGGAAATTCGCTTCGTCGTACTTTGCTCTCCTCGATTCCTGGTGCTGCTGTTACCAGTATTCGAGTAAACGGTGCGTTGCATGAATTTGCCACTTTAGAGGGCGTCAAGGAAGACATCACCGAAATCGTTCTTAATATTAAGAACTTGGTTTTGTCCTCAGATAATGACGACGAATCTTTGCTTTACATTCGTGCCAATGCCGAAGGCGTTGTCACAGGTGCTGATATTGCTTGCCCTGCAGGCGTTGAAGTTCACAATCCTGAACTTCATATCGCAACCTTGAACTCTTCTGCCAAATTTGAAGTCGAACTGACTGTCGAACGAGGTCGTGGCTACGTAACTGCAGTGTCAAATAAACAAGCTGGTGGCGACATCGGTCGAATCCCAGTTGACTCTATTTACTCTCCAGTGCTTCGTGTTACTTACAAGGTTGAAGCTACTCGCGTTGAACAACGCACTGACTTTGATCGTTTAATCGTCGATGTTGAGACCAAACAATCAATGAAGCCCTCTGATGCCATGGCATCTGCTGGAAAGACATTGGTTGAACTCTTCGGTCTTGCTCGTGAACTCAATGTCGATGCTGAAGGCATCGAAATGGGACCATCCGTACAAGATGCTGCTCTCGCCGCTGATCTTGCTCTTCCAATCGAAGATCTGGATCTGACGGTTCGGTCTTACAATTGCCTCAAGCGTGAAGGTATTCACACTGTTGGCGAACTCGTAGGACGTTCGGAAGCAGATCTTTTGGATATCCGTAACTTTGGTTCGAAATCAATCGATGAAGTGAAGGCAAAACTTCACTCCATGGGCCTTCAATTGAAGGACAGCCCAATCGGATTCGATCCAACAAAGCACGCCAACTATGGAACAAGTCTTGACGATGAACTCGTCGAGCCAGAGCAGGTCTAGGAGAACGCCATGCCAAAGCCAAGTAAAGGTCCACGCCTCGGAAGTGGCCCTGCACACGAGAAATTGTTGCTGGGTACCCTAGCCGAACAGCTCTTCGAACACGGCAAGATCACAACCACAGAGACCAAGGCCAAGCGCCTTCGTCCTTTGGCGGAGAAGCTGATCACTGCTGCAAAGACCGGAGACATTGCTGCTCGTCGACGTGTCATTGCCCGAATTCAGAACAAGAGCGTTGTACATACTCTCTTCACTGAGATCGCACCACGTTTTGCTAATCGCGATGGCGGATATACCCGAATCACAAAGGTCGGTCCTCGCAATGGTGACAATGCACCTATGGCGGTTATCGAACTTCTTGCAGAAGGTACCCCAGGAAAGAAAGCTGCAGTTGAAGCCGCAACGAAAGTTGCGAAGAAGGCTGCTGCTAAGTAAGCATTAAGCATGACCGAACCCACTCTCAATCCCGAGAGTGGGTTTTGTCGTTTAAAGATTGATCTCGCTTATGATGGCACGAATTTTGCTGGTTGGGCTAAGCAGCCTGATCAACGCACGGTCCAAGAGGAAATCGAAAATGCTATTTCTAGGTTGGTGCGTAACAAGACCGACTCGATTGTGGCCGGAAGAACTGATGCCGGAGTTCACGCTACACATCAAATAATCCATGTAGATGTTCCGGAAACTGGATTGGAAATAGGAAACTTTGCTTATTTGCTCAATAGATTTCTATCAGCCGATATTCGCATCAATTCCGTAGTTGAAGCGCCACCGAACTTTCATGCCAGATTCTCGGCCGTGAATCGGCAGTACATTTACAAAATATTGGATGGCGGACTTCAGCTTCCACCATTGCAAAGATTTGATGTCGCTACCTGGTTTCGCCCATTGGAAGTTGAGGCGCTCAATTTGGCCAGTGCCCAAATGCTTGGGTATCGAGACTTCGCTGCATTTTGTAAATATCGAGAAGGAAGTACCACGATTCGAACCCTCACAAAATTTGAATGGCATCGAAATGAATTGGGATATCTCGTGGCGGAAGTCGTTGCCGATGCCTTTTGTTACTCTATGGTCCGAAATTTAGTCGGTGCGGCGGTCTGTGTTGGCGAAGGCCGTTATCCAAAAGAGTGGATGGCGCAGATGTTAGAAAACAAAGAGCGTATTTCTGATAGTTACGTTTTCCCTTCTCGTGGTCTTACGCTAACCAGCGTGGAATATCCTCCAGATGAAGAGCTGCTAGGACGTATTTCTTTGACTTTAGGCAGACGAGATTCGGATTTCTAATGGGACACATTGATGTAAGTGACGTTGAATATTGGCTACCCGACGGCCGCCTATTACTGAGTGATATCAATTTCCGAGTTGGAGATGGCGCAAAAGTAGCCATCGTTGGGGCAAATGGTTCTGGAAAAACCACGCTAATCCGAATGATCTGCGGGGATCTTGCACCACATGCCGGAAAAATTTCCATCTCCGGTGGACTGGGAATCATGCGTCAATTTATTGGCCAAGTCCGCGATGAAAGTACCGTCAGAGATTTATTGGTATCCGTTTCACCACCAAAGATTCGCAGCGCGGCAGAAAAACTTATCAATGCCGAAAGTTTGATGATTTCGCGCAATAGCGAAAAGGATCAAATGGCCTATGCACAGGCTATTTCTGATTGGGGAGATGCTGGCGGCTATGACGCAGAAGTTCTCTGGGATGTCTGCTGCACCAATGCCTTGGGAAAAACTTTTGATGAAGTTTCCCATCGATTGGTTAATACCCTTTCCGGTGGCGAACAAAAGAAAGTTGTGTTGGAAGCACTACTTCGAGGCGATGATGAAGTCCTCGTTCTGGATGAACCGGATAACTATTTAGATGTTCCATCAAAACGTTGGCTTGAGCAGGAATTAGTGGCAACTAAGAAAACTATTTTCTTTGTTAGTCACGATCGTGAACTCCTAAATCATGTTGCGCAGAAAATAGTCACGGTTGAACTTGGTGTTAATGGAAATAGCGCTTGGGTTCACGGTGGTAATTTTGCTAGTTGGCACGAAGCCAGAAAGTCCCGGCAAGAACGATTTGCCGAGTTGCTCTTGCGCTGGGAAGAAGAGCACGAGCGATTGGTCAACTTAGTCAAGAAGTTACAGGTTCAAGCATCCAATAGCCCTGATATGGCTTCCCGCTATCGGGCAATGCAGACTCGACTGCGAAAATTTGAGGAGTCGGGTGCGCCAGAAGCTCCACCGCTGGAACAAAATGTTCAGGTCGGACTCACGGGCGGCCGCACGGGAGTAAGAGTTATTACTTGTGAGGCGCTGGCTTTGACAGATTTAACCGAAAAATTCGATAGTGAAATTTTCTATGGGGATCGCGTCGCTGTTCTGGGAAAGAATGGAACAGGAAAATCACATTTCTTACGACTCTTAGCCGGGGAGCAAGTTCGTCATTCGGGCAATTTCAAATTAGGAGCGCGGGTTCTGCCTGGTTTTTTCGCCCAAACTCATGCCCATCCAGAGTTTGTGGGAAAGACGTTAATAGAACTGCTCTGGACCCAACATTCGCTCCAACTGGGACCAGCCAAGAGCGTTCTTCGACGATATGAACTCCACCAGCAAGCCGATCAGCGTTTTGAGTCGCTCTCTGGTGGCCAGCAAGCCAGATTCCAAATCCTGCTCCTGGAATTAGAGGGGGCAACCTTGCTCCTCTTGGATGAACCGACGGATAACTTGGATTTAGCCTCCGCCGAAGCCCTGGAACAGGGACTTTCCGGGTTCCAGGGGACGGTCTTAAGCGTCACCCACGATCGTTGGTTTACTCGAAGTTTTGATCGATTCTTGATTTTTCCGGCAAATGGCCAGGTTTATGAAGCGCCTGAGCCAATTTGGGAGTATTAGATGGTAAATCCACGGCTCACTCCCGCCTAGATCGCGATTGCCGGTTCCACCCTTTTTTGACCGTAGTGTGCTATTGCGAGTAACCTTGCGCTTCTGCTTAGCACCCTGGTGGTGTCCCAAGCTGATCGTCCAATGCAGGTTAAAACTATGTGGTTTGTGAAAAACGGACTTAACATGAAGTTAGAAAGTGAGAGATCTCGTGCGCACTTTTTCACCCAAAGCCGGTGACGTAAGTCGTAAATGGCATGTCATCGATGCCGAAGGAGTAGTACTCGGTCGTCTTGCAACCCATGCGGCGGTCCTGCTTCGTGGCAAGCATAAGCCAACCTTTGCTCCCCATATTGATATGGGTGACTTCGTCATTATTATCAATGCCGAAAAGATTGTCTTGACTGGCCAAAAAGCTGGACAAAAATATGCTCATCACCACTCTGGTTTCCCAGGCGGTATGACTTCTATTGTCTATGCCGACTTGCTGAATCAAGATCCAACTCGAATTGTCGAGAAGGCCATTTTGGGAATGTTGCCAAAGAATAAGTTGGGAAGTTCTGTCGGAACCAAGTTAAAGGTTTACGCAGGTCCAACTCATCCACATGCAGCTCAGAACCCAACCCCATTTGTTTTTTCACAAGTTTCTCAGATCGTTACGAAGTAATTAGGAGCATAGATGTCTGACTTTGATACCACCGTTGAAATCGACGAGGACGAGACTCCTACTTCGTACAGCACCAGTACACCTGCTGCTGCAACAAACCGTCCTGCGATAACTGCACCAGGAGGCGGCACTGGCCGTCGTAAGGAAGCAGTTGCTCGAGTTCGATTGATCCCTGGCAGTGGTCAGTGGACCGTCAATGGCAAGCCATTGGCTGTTTACTTCCCTAACAAGGTTCACCAACAACTCGTCTCTGAACCTTTCCGTACCGTTGGCGCCGAAGGTGCTTACGATGTTATCGCCCGCATTAATGGTGGCGGAACTTCCGGACAGGCAGGAGCGCTTCGTTTAGGTGTTGCTCGTGCGCTTAATGAAATTGATCGCGATGCAAATCGTCCAGCGCTGAAAAAAGCTGGCTTCTTATCTCGTGATGCTCGTGTCATTGAGCGAAAGAAGTACGGTCTGAAGAAGGCCCGTAAGCGCTCGCAATACAGCAAGCGTTAATACACTTCTTATCGTTATTCGAGTGTTCTCAGTAGCGGGGATTTAATAGTGGCGCTCTTCGGCACCGATGGTGTTAGAGGTTTAGCTAATAAAGACCTGACTGCTGAAACTGCGCTTAATTTGGCAGTTGCATCCGCTCATATCTTGGGTGAAGTCGGTGCCTTCGAAGGTCATCGCCCCCGAGCAATCGTTGGCCAAGATTCCCGCGCCTCTGGTGAATTTCTAGAGGCAGCGGTTATCGCTGGCTTGGCTAGTGCCGGTGTTGATGTTTTTCGAGTTGGAATTCTTCCCACTCCGGCGATTGCCTTCTTAGTTGCCGAAAGCGGTGCCGATCTGGGAGTAATGATCAGCGCTTCACACAATCCAATGCCAGATAATGGAATCAAATTTTTTTCCAAAGGTGGCGGCAAATTAGATGATGCGCTTGAGTCACAAATCGAAGCGCGGCTTGAAGAGAGTTGGGAACGACCAACTGGACTTGGTGTTGGCCGCGTTGTGCAAGATGACAGCGCCGCTGAGCGATACCTCTTCCACTTACTCTCATCCTTAAAAACATCCCTAGAAGGAATTACTGTCGTCGTAGATTGCGCAAATGGTGCTGCTTCCGAAATTGCTCCTGAGGCATATCTAAGGGCCGGTGCAAAAGTTGTTGCGCTATCTGATGCTCCCAATGGCTGGAATATAAATGAGAATTGTGGTTCAACTCATTTGGGAAATCTCATTGCCAAAGTGAAAGAAATTGGTGCCGATCTTGGAATTGCGCACGATGGCGATGCAGATCGTTGCTTAGCAATTGATGCTGAAGGAAACGTTATTGATGGCGATTTCATTATGGCGATCTTGGCCACAGAGTGGAATGTGTCTACAGTTGTTGGAACAGTTATGAGCAACTTGGGATTCATCAAGGCAATGCAGGCTCAAGGAATAACTGTTGAAACAACTGCAGTAGGCGATCGCTATGTATTAGAAAAGATGTTGGCCGATGACTTACTTCTAGGTGGCGAACAATCTGGACATATCATCATGCGCAACTTTTCACATACCGGCGATGGCGTTCTCACCGCGCTGCAACTGATGCAATGCATGGCTATTTCTGGAAAGAGTTTGTCTGACTTGGCTAAAGTCATGACAAAGTTTCCCCAAGTCTTGATCAATGTTAAGGAAGTCAATAAATCAGGGCTGGATACATCTGCGGAAATCGCAGCCGAAATTTCTGCTTCGCAAGAATCGCTCGCAGATAGAGGTCGGATCTTGGTCCGGGCCTCTGGCACCGAGAATCTAGTTCGCGTCATGGTGGAAGCAGATAGTCACGACGAATCCCTTCAAATCGCTCAACGCTTGGCTGAAATAGTAAGATCTGAACTCGGTTAAGAAACTTCCTCAAAGCCAGATGTAAGGAGCCTGCAGTATGTGCGGCATCGTTGGATATACGGGAAAGAACTCGGCACTGGCACCTGTTCTGGAAGGTCTTCGCAGGTTGGAATACCGAGGCTATGACTCAGCCGGAATTGCGCTCACATTGGAAGCCGGGCTTCCCCTCTGGGTAGAAAAACGCGCGGGAAAATTGGGCAACTTAGAAGAAACCTTGGATCAAGGTGTTCCCACATCTCACAGTGGAATCGGCCATACCCGATGGGCTACTCATGGCGGGCCAACCGACACCAATGCACATCCGCATTTAGATAATGACGGAAAATTAGCTTTGATCCATAACGGGATTATTGAAAATTATGTAGAACTGCGGTTAGCGCTTGAAGCAAAAGGACATCATTTTAAATCTGAAACTGATACGGAATCTGTGGTGCATTTGCTCAGCGATGCTCGCAAAGAACATGGTGGCGATCTTGCGGCGGCTATGCGTCAAGTGTGTGCGCAACTTCGCGGCTCATTCACTTTGTTGGCAATTCATTCAGATGATCCAGAACGTATAGTCGGTGCTCGGAGAAATTCACCTTTAGTTGTGGGCGTTGGCGATGGCGAAAACTTCCTAGCTTCCGATGTCTCGGCTTTTATTTCTCACACAAAACGTGCTCTCGAACTGGGACAAGACGAAGTCGTTGACATCACGCCATCGAAAATTACCATTACCGATTTGGCTGGCAACACCTTGCCACCTCATGAATATGAAATTTCCTGGGATGCCAGTGCCGCCGAACGTGGTGGCTTTTCGCACTTCATGTTGAAAGAAATATACGAGCAACCAAAAGCTATCGCGGATACATTGATTGGGCGCATGAGCGGTTTGGATTCATCCATTACTTCTGGACTGGAATTGGCAAATATAAATAAAGTTGTGATAATTGCCTGCGGTACTGCTTATCACGCAGGCTTGGTCGGAAAATATGCAATTGAAAAATGGGCAGGACTACCGGTAGAAGTTGAATTTGCATCTGAATATCGATACCGCGAACCTTATGTAGATGCCGCTACTTTGGTAATTCCGATTTCCCAGTCTGGTGAAACGATGGACACGCTAATGGCAATGCGTTATGCGAAGAGCCATGGAGCCCAAGTCTTTTCAGTATGTAATACCAATGGGTCAACGATTCCCAGGGAATCCAATGCAGTTCTTTACACTTTCGCCGGACCTGAAATTGCTGTTGCTTCCACGAAAGCTTTTGCAACTCAACTAGTGGCCATGTACTTAATTGCATTACATCTTGGGACGATACGCGGCCTTCTCTCTGCAGAGTTCCTGGCTCACATGGGAGATGAACTCGCTGAACTTCCTGGAAAAGTTGAGCAAGTTTTAGAAACGGTTGAGCCACTTCGTGAATTAACGCGCAAATTTAGAGATTCCACATCAATGCTCTTCTTAGGTCGCCATGTTGGATTCCCCACAGCTCTAGAAGGTGCGCTGAAGTTAAAGGAATTGGCTTATATGCATGCCGAAGGATTTCCTGGCGGGGAACTCAAGCACGGTCCAATTGCTTTGATTGATGAAGGTACGCCGGTAGTAGCAGTTATGCCAACCGGCAATGCACTCTTGACTGAAAAGATGGCTTCTAACGTTCAAGAAGTGAAAGCACGAGGTGCGGTTGTGATCGCCATTAGTGATGTGGATGTGCCAGCGGCGACCCACTTAATTCGAATTCCAACGACGCACGAATTCTTACAACCAGTGCTCTCCGTAGTTCCACTTCAGGTCATTGCCTATGAGATGGCTGTGGCTAGAGGAAACGATGTCGACCAACCCAGAAATTTAGCAAAATCCGTAACCGTTGAATAACATGTCAACGACAGATACTGGTTTTCGCCGCCGCGAAATGGTTCGCGCGTTGCGATGGTCAGCAATTTTCTTTCTTGGGTTTCTCCTTGTTGCACAACAAGTGCTTTCACGCGGCTGGCTCTATCGATTAGACCACTCAATCAAATCTGTGAAACACCACACCTTTAGGGGAATGTCCAGCCATATGTTGCTGGCCATCGATGATCTTGGTTTACGTGGATTCACCGCCACAGTGCTTTTAATTGCCGCGGCAATCATTGGCTGGAGATTTAAATCCTGGCGTCCCTTCAATCTTTCGCTTCTTTCGTTGCTCTTCCTCAATGGGGTTGTCGGTATTTGCAAACTCATCATTGGTCGAACTAAACCCAGGTTGCAAATAGATCAATTGCATAGCGGTGGACTTTCCTTTCCTAGCGGCCATGCCTCTAATGCAATACTTTCTTGGGGATTGCTGGCTTACTTAATTTTCCGTTACACGCAAAAAGAACCATTCCATGGAATTCGATTAACTTGGCTTGCAGTTGTGATGTCCATTTCTGTTTGCATCGTTTCGCTCATTCGTGACACTCATTGGTTCTCAGACCTTCTAGGTGGAATCTTTTTGGGATCTTCGCTGCTGGTATTGATAATTGCAATTGACCGAAGCATTCCCTCGAAACGGCAACCAAGCTGATGGCGGCCATAACTGGAATTGGTATTGATGTAGTTGATATCGAAAGGTTTCAACAATCACTAGATCGAACCCCTGCCATGCGCAATCGAATCTTCACTCCCAGTGAATCGGGCCTTAAGTTATCCTCCTTAGCGGCGCGATTTGCGGCCAAAGAGGCGTTGGCAAAGGCGCTCAACGCAAAGACGGCGACATTCAATTGGCAAGAGGTAGAAATAGTTAATGAAGCCACCGGGAAGCCGCTATTTCAATTTTATGGAGCATTAGCCGAGAAGCTCAGTGAGTCAGTGGTTCATCTATCGCTTTCGCACGACGCAGGCATTGCCTCGGCCATGGTTATTGTTGAATCGAATTCTTCATGAGAGCTTGTGCCGAAATTGATTTAGCAGCGATTGCTCACAATATTGCTTCGATTCGGGCTAAAACGAAGGCGCAAATATTGGCGGTGGTCAAGGCTGATGCTTACGGCCACGGATTAATCCCGGTCGCACAAACGGCGGTTAAGTCAGGTGCGCAATGGCTTGGAGTCGCATTATTAGAGGAAGCAATTGCGCTTCGCCAAGCCGGAGTAAACGTTCCGATAATTTCTTGGTTGACAACTACGGGTGATGATTTCGAAGCTGCCTTAAGAAACCAGATCGACCTGTCAATTTCTTCTCTGGAAATCTTCGACCTAGTTTTAGCCGAAGCAAGAAGAATCGGTATCAAACCGCGATTGCATTTCGAAGTAGATACGGGCATGAGTCGCGGTGGCTTCTTACAGGAGTGGCCAGCTCTTATTAATTCGGCGATAATAGCCGCAGCAGAATTTACTCTGGTTGGGCTGTGGTCACATTTTGCCCGAGCCGATGAACCTGATGAACCAATGAATCAGACACAGATAGAAGAGTTTGAACACTTTCGATCCGATTTAGAGCGGGCTGGAATTAAGGCACAATTCTTTCATCAAGCAAACTCTGCGGCGGCAATGACTAATCCCCAATCGCACCGAGACATAATTCGAATCGGGATTGCGATGTATGGATTAAGTCCGGATCTAGACACAATGGGGGATTCCCAATCTTTAGGTTTAATTCCGGCGATGACTCTGAAATCTAGATTAGTTCTGGTAAAGAAAGTCCCTGCTGGCAACTCCGTTGGGTATGGCGCTACGGCGATAGTGGATCGTGACACCACCTTAGGTGTGGTCGCGCTTGGATATGCCGATGGAATCCCGCGCAATACTTCTTCTGCCGCCAAAGTATCTGTTGATGGCCAACTTGCTCCGATAATTGGGCGAGTCTCCATGGATCAATTTGTCGTAGATCTTGGCCCTGATTCAATCGCCAAAACTGGTGACTGGGTGGTTATTTTTGGAAAAGGCGGAGCAAGTGTTGATACCTGGGCCACAGCGGCTGGCACGATCAATTATGAGATTGTGACCCGAATCGGTCCGCGCGTGCCTAGAATCTATCTGCCTAAGAATTAGGCGGCTAGAAACATCTGCCTAACAAATAGGCGGCTAGAAAGATGGGACGGGGGCGACGATGGATAATCGATCGACCCTGCTTTCGATAGATTCTTTATCGGTTAGTTTCGGCGGATTGAAAGCGCTGACCAATGTAAGCCTGGATTTACATGCAGGTGAAGTTGTCGGTTTGATCGGACCGAACGGTGCTGGCAAGACCACATTTTTCAATGCCTTATCTGGTTTAGTTTCCGTAGATTCGGGATCGCTTCGCCTTTACGATCAGGACCACAAGTGGCCCCAACCTCATGACTTGGTAGACCTTGGAATTGCTCGAACGCTTCAAGGAGTTGGCTTATTTCCCGATCTCACCGTCTTGGAAAATGTCATGCTAGGTGCAACAAAATTTTCGGAAGGTGGACTGATTCGAGCTGCTCTAGGCCTAGACGGTCGCACCGAAAGAAAGTTACAAACACTAGCGATGAATGCGCTCGAGCGTGTGTACGCAGCGGGTATCGCGCACCAAAGAGTTGATTCATTGCCATATCCAGTCACCAAGAGAGTGGCGATCGCGCGTGCCCTGGTAAGTGAACCAAAAATTCTTCTTCTCGATGAGCCAGCAGGTGGATTGGGTATTCAAGATATCGATTGGATGAATGGACTGATCCGAAACCTTGCGCAAAATTGTGCAATTCTTCTGGTAGAACATCATATGGATGTAGTCATGTCAGTCTGCCACCGTCTTTACGTTCTTAACTTTGGCGAAGTTATCGCAAGTGGCGATGCAAAATCTGTACGAGAAAATCCAGATGTCGTTTCCGCTTATCTTGGAACCCAGGCGGTTCACTAATGCCAGGTTTAGTTGTCAACGATCTCCATGTTTTTCACGGTGCGATTCGAGCCGTGGATGGGCTCTCTTTCGCGGTTGAGACCGGCCAGTTGGCTGCGATCATCGGGGCAAATGGTGCTGGGAAAACCACACTGCTTCGTGCATTGACTGGGCTAAAGAGTGTGCAATCGGGAAGTGCAACATGGAATGGCGAAAGCATGTTGCGACAAAAACCGGAAAATTTGGTGCGCCAAGGGATTGTTCATGTCTCAGATGGTAAATCGGTAATTCCAGAGTTATCGGTGAAAGAAAATTTGTCGTTGGGCGGCTTGTGGCGACGCGACAAGAAAGATGTCGCTATCGTCACCGCAGAAGTTCTAGATCTTTTTCCACGACTAAGTGAGCGAATGTCTCAAAGTGCCGACACTCTCTCTGGGGGCGAGCGACAAATGTTGGCAATTGGACGTTCGTTGATCTCCCGACCATCCCTATTGTTGCTGGATGAACCCTCTTTAGGTCTTGCGCCATTAGTAATTGAGCAAATCTTTCAGGCAATTAAATCGCTCCAAGCGCGATTAAATTTGACCGTGGTACTTGTTGAACAAAATGCCATGAGTGCGCTACGAATTGCTGACATAGGTGTCATTGTCAACTTGGGACGTTTGGTTACCGTCGGTTCATCGCAAGAACTCATAAATAACCCAGCCCTTCGCGCCGCTTACTTGGGGTACTAATGAGCCGCATCATAAACACGCTTCTCATCGGCATTAGCGGTGGCTCGATTTATAGTTTGATGTCTCTAGCTCTCGTTCTAGTGTGGAGATCGACTCGAGTCGTGAATTTTGCTCAGGCTGGTCAAGCGATTCTTTCTACCTATATTGGTTATGTAGTCGTAACACATACGGATAACTATTGGCTTGCCTTCCCGGTGGCGCTGTTGAGCGGTGCTCTGATTGGTGCACTGGTTGATATTTTCCTCATTCGGATTTTGGCAAGACGCGCCAATAGCGGACCAGTTGCTGCGATCGCACCAGTTATTGCCACATTAGGTTTGCTAGGTCTGATCCGAGCCATCGTGGGAATGATCTGGGGTGGAGACCTGCGAAGGTTCAAACTTCCTGTGACCAATCATGGATTTACCTTTGGGCACACCACCATTCCCTTTGCGCCAATTAATTTATTAATTGTTGTTACCACGGTGATTGTGATGCTGATCTTTTCAGTAATATTCCAGCGAACAAATTTGGGTCTTGCCCTTCGGGCATCTGCCTTTTCGCCAGAGATTGCCCGCTTAGCAGGAGTCCGAGTCGATCTCACCCGAACAATTGGTTGGGCTTTTGCAGGTGCCGCTGGTGCGATTGCGGGAGTCTTAGTCACGCCTACAAATTACCTCTCTCCGAATTCTCTA
This sequence comes from Actinomycetes bacterium, assembly GCA_037130455.1. GTDB lineage: Bacteria > Actinomycetota > Actinomycetes > Nanopelagicales > Nanopelagicaceae > CAIMZW01. The sequence continues at coordinate 20,497 of JBAXSZ010000007.1, forward strand.
GATCTGCTTCTGGTGTCAGGTTTTGTTGCTGCTGTTATTGGTGGTTTAGAAAGTTTAATTGGGGCCGCAGTTGGTGGCTTAGTTCTTGGCATCAGTTTGGCCTTTGTCCTTGAATACATCAGCAGCTCATTGGCATTTCCAGTCGCATTTGTTGTGTTGATGGCGGTACTACTCATTAAACCTGCCGGGCTATTTGGCGGGAAGCGAGTTCGAAGTGCTTAAACGTAAACCGGCAGCTCAGGTACAAATTGATATGGACAAAAATATCGCGCGCCGAAAAATAGTTGGTGCTACCTTCTTTATGTTTCTGGGAATTGCGCTATTCATTGCCAGTAATATTGTTGATGAACTTCGGGTGTATCAAGGTGCAACGGTTGCCGTTTATGTGGTTGCGATTTCGTCCATTATTTTATTGACGGGTTACTCAGGGCAGATTTCATTAGGTCATGGCGCTTTGATGGCTATAGGTGCCTACGCCGCGGTCCTTTCTCGAAATTATTGGAACTTTCCAATTCCGCTCACTTTTGCAGTTGCTGTTCTTGCAGCAGCACTTTTCGGAGCGCTCCTAGGTATGGCGGCTGGTCGCCTCTCCGGTCCGTATCTGGCTGGAACGACTTTGGCTTTGGCGGTAGGTCTGCCATCCCTAGCCAACCAATTCAAAATTCTGGGCGGCGAAGAAGGTCTGACTTACGATGTCGGATTTCCGCCACTTTCCCTGGGCCAAGATTTCACGCAATACAAGTGGTTCTTCTGGATCGCTGCCTTAGCCGCCTTAGCTATCACATGGGTGATTTTCAACATTCTGGGGAGCCGCTATGGCCGCCAATGGCGGGCGCTACGCTCAAATCCGACGGCTGCGGCCCTTCTAGGCGTTCATGTCGCCCGTTCGAAAGTTCTGGCCTTCACCATAAGTTCCGGGATAGCTGGATTGGCCGGGGCGCTCATGAGCATGACCATCAGTTTGGTGACCCCAAGCGCCTTCCCGCTATCACTCTCTTTTGCAATTGTGACGGGTGCGGTGCTTGCGGGGGTGACCCTACTCACAGGTAGCATTGTGGGAGCAGTAGTTCTGGTTGCAATCCCAGAAGTCACGGCGGCGTTGGCAACGCACCTGGGCGGCTCTGAGAAAGTGACCTCAAACCTTCCGGGGTTGATGATGAGTACGTTGCTGATTCTTTCGGTTCTTTTTTTCCCAAACGGACCGCAACTTCATCGACGTAAAACTCGAAAGAGTTAGCGCAAGCCTCTCGTTCTCCTCGCGTTAGGCAGTTTGCAGTTCGATAAACAACTACATAATAACTAGGTAGTTCCTCTATACCCTCAATGGAAGGAAACACATGTTCGCATTACGACGCACGAAGCGCGGAGTCCTTGCTTCTGCGACGCTTGCAGTTAGCGCATTGGCTTTATCGGCCATCCCTGCGCAGGCGTTTAGCGTGCACGCTGAGACCGGCGTGACGGCAACACAGATCAAACTCGGCATCACGATCCCATTAACTGGAAGCGCGGCTCCTGGTTACAGCAAGATTCCATCGGCCATGCAGGCATATTTTAATTATGTCAATGACAACGGTGGTGTATACGGTCGAAAGATCTCCTTAGTTGTCAAAGATGATGCTTATCTTCCGACCTTGGCGGTTGCAAAAACAAATGAGTTAATTTTGAAAGACAAAGTGTTTGCGGTTGTCGGAGCTCTTGGTACGGCCAACAATAAAGCGGTCGCAAAGTCGGTCAACTTGGGACGACGCGGAATTCCAGATTTGTTCCTCAACACTGGTTACAGTGGATTCGCAGATGCAAAGAAGTATCCAACTACTTTCTCACTCTTTCCTTCCTACATCATGGAAGCCAAGATTATGGGTCAGTACATTAAGGAGAATTTTGCTGGTAAGAAACTTGGTTTAATTTATCAGGATGATGACTTCGGAACTGATGCGCTTGTTGGTTTTAAGCAAGCCGGCGTCAAATTTGATGTATCAGTTCCATACGCTTCTGGTTCACAGAGCGCTCAATCTGCCCAAGGTTGGATCGGCAAGTTGAAGGCTGCTGGCGCTGAAGTGGTTGTTATGTTTGGCGTAACGACGGCATCAGGTGCTGCTCTAGCAACAGCTGCTGCCATGGCATATAAAGCCCAATGGATTCTTGGATCAGTTGGCGGCGATGCAACAACTCTCAAGGCAGTCGGCGTTCCTGCATATGTTCTCACCGGAGCGATGGGGGCTTCATTCCTACCTGCACCGACCGATACCACGGATGAGTACGTGAAATTCTTCCAAGGCATCAACACTAAATACAATGGTGACGCGGTATTTGATAACAACGTATTAGTTGCCATGAATACTGCAATGATGACGGTCCAGGCGCTTCGTGCTGGTGGCAAGAATCTTACTCACGCAAGTGTGATGTCAGCCTTAGAAAACTCTGGTTCTTCTTTTGCCAGTGCCTCTCTATCTCCGATCAATTATGCATCAGGTGTGCATGTTGGCTATAGCGGATATTGGTTTGGTACCTACAACTCTGCTGGCGAATTAAAGCCAAATGGTGGTGCATATTCTGTTTACACCACCGACTCAGGCGCAGGCGCGATCGTTAAATCAACGTTCAAGCGTCCTGCACTTCCTGCTAACGGATTGCCAACAAACTAATGAGGACCTTAACTATGAAGAAGAAGATATCGATTCTCGCAGTTAGTGCATTGGCAAGCCTTGCACTCTCTGTTCTTCCAACTGCTGCTCATGCCGTCGCACCAACTTGTGCTACGGCTAATTTCGTAACAAGTTGCCAAGGTGCTACTTCTGATGGAGCGCTTTATGCAATGAGCGTTCCAGCGAATTTCAACGGAACATTAGTTCTTTACTCCCATGGCTATCGCTACCCAGTTGATATCCCAGCAGGTATTCCACTTGTTGGCGGATATAAGGTAGTGAAGGTTCCAGAGCCAGCTCCGTCAGCGGCAGTTGCTAAGTATTTACTTGGCAAAGGTTTCGCGATTGCTGGTTCCGGCTTTGCGGTTGAAGGCTGGAATGCTGATTCTGGTATCAAAACCGATACTGAACTCATAGCAACTTTCAAAGCTCAATTCCCAACCACAACAAAGGTTGTTGCTTGGGGTTCATCATTGGGTGGATTTATCACTCAAGGATTAGCTGAACAACATCCAGATCTCATCAGTGCAGCTGCACCGATGTGTACTGTTGCCGGTTCAGTAGAAGGTGAGCTCACCATGGCTGCGGATGTTCTCTGGGGAATGAAGACTTTCTTCGACCCAACCATCAAGGGTCATAACTATTCTGCCGGTGCTGCCGGATACGGCGAAGCGATGGGTGACTTAGTTAAGGTCTTTACAGTGCTTGGAAAACTTCAAGCAGGTGTAGCTTCCGGAGCTTGGCCAGATACCGCCGGGGCTGCAGGAACAGCGCTAGCCGCTATTCCTTCCCGATCTGCCCTATTACTTGTGGGACTTATGTCTGGCTTGCCAACACAGAGCATGCATTTTGATGCGACATCTGGTCCTGGACCTAAGAATTCAGCGTCCTATACCTCCTTCGCGCTGGCCGCTAGCCCTGCACTTGCTGTTCTGGAAAATATTGCCAATGCTGCAGTTCTTGGCGTCTTGGCAACATATGATGTTGAGCAACAAGCTGGTGGCGCTGTTATCGACAACTCCAAGACGGATTACGCGGCTCGGATTGAATCTGAAGCAGTTTCCAACAACGCCGCCCTTAGTGGAAACACTGCAATCGGCGGAATGCTTTCATTCCTCAATCCTGCTAACCCAGCAGCTCCTCGTTGGACCGCTGACCCAGCAGCTGTGACAAAGATGCGAGCACTTGCATCTCACACCGGCAAAATCAATGTTCCTACTATCGCGTTGGCAAACGTGGCCGATCCAGCAGTTCCCGCCGGAAACGTGCAATGGTTGGCTGATCGTTATGCCGAGCAATACGCACATGCCAAGGGTGTTGCAATGGCTACATTCAGCAAGACTGGTACATACACCGCAGTTCGCAAGTCATTCCTTGCCGTCTGGTCAGTGCCTCCTACAATCTATACAAAGTTCACCAATACTGGTGCCCCAGATACCAGCGGTCCTGCCGCCAACGGAACTGGCCACTGTGGTTATACCGACAAGCAATTGATGGCCATTGTTGACTTAGCCACCAATGCCGCTGCAACCGGAAAACTGATGTCTGGTGGCCCTCTTTATACCGTCATCCGAAAGGCCGGTGGGTTCTCCATTGACCCTGGATTCCGCGCCCCATTGCTCAAGTTCTATAACGAGCAATAAGAAACGAAGAAAGTAAGCAAAGCGGGCCTGGCGAAATTGCCAGGCCCGCTTTGGCATTAACCTGCACCTGTGGCTACTGTCATCGAATCTGCCGAGGCCATGTTTGAGTGGGGCCGTAACTTAGGTGAGCTATTGCATCCGGGAGATGTCTTGGTTCTGACTGGCCCATTGGGGGCTGGAAAAACCTTGTTGACACAAGGAATAGGTGCCGCACTGGGTATCACAGGAGTTACCTCGCCCACTTTCGTAATCTCCAGAATTCACCAAGGAGTACATCCACTAGTTCATGTCGATGCTTATCGACTCACTGGAGACCCAGCGGCGCTTTTTGATGATTTGGATTTAGAGAGCCTTATTGAAAAAAGTATCATCGTTATTGAATGGGGCGAAACTTTCGCATCCAGAATTGCCGATGAATATTTAAATATTGTTATCGATTACGGGACCGTTGAAGATCAACGAATTATTACCGTGACTGGCGTTGGAACCAGATGGGGCGAATTCAATTTATGAGCATTAGCCTGGTCATCGATACCTCCACTCAACGCACCGCCGTGGCAATTATTCAAAATGGTCGAATGATGGTTGAGTTTCATCATGATGACGCGCTTGCGCATGGCGAAATACTTCCTCGCTTAGTCGAAAAGGTTTTAGTGGAAAATTCCCATGTTGACCAAGTGATTGTCGGCATGGGGCCAGGTCCATTTACTGGGCTGCGGGTTGGGATCGCCTTCGCTGCCAGTTTTGCATTGGCACGCAAAATTCCGTGGATAGGGGTTTGCTCTCTAGATGGAATTGTCCCTTCGGAAGGAACGAATTCGCGCGGAGAATACTTAGTGGCCACAGATGCCCGACGAAAAGAAGTATTTTGGGCAAGATTTCGCGATGGCGTCAGAATTTCGCAACCTCATGTAGGTGCGCCACAAACCTTAAAACTATTAGATATTTCGGCCTACGGTGAAGGTGCGCAGAAATATAATTTTATTTCCAATTCTGAGCTGCTCTATCCAAACCCAGTTCTTTTGGAAAAGGTGGGCAGAGAAGGACCTCACTACACAACTCCTATTTATGTCCGCCGACCAGATGCTTTCTCGGCACCAGTCGGCGTAAGTTTTAGAGCGATGAATTATGCGGATTTGGTCAGTGTTTTTGATATTGAAAAGAAGAGCTATCTAGATGATCCGTGGTCTATGGCACAACTGAAAGAAGAACTAGCGGGGAAAAATCGCTGGTACTTCGTTGCCGAATTCCAAAATCGCATTGTGGGTTACGTTGGAGCATTGCATGCAGGAGAAGTTACCGATGTTCTCACATTGACGGTGCACTCCGAATTTCGCCGAAAGGGTATCGGTAGAGAATTACTTCGTCGCCTTATTGATTGGGCCAGAGTGCAAAAAGCAGAGGCCATCATGTTGGAAATGCGTGAAGGTAATTCGCAAGCGCAACCTCTTTATGTAGATTTTGGATTTGTCGAATTAACTAAGCGAGATAACTACTACGGACCTGGTCTTACTGCAATCATCATGCGAAAAGATCTAACATGAAGAATGTTGGAGTCGTCTTAGGCATTGAGACCTCGTGCGATGAAACTGCCGTGGGAATTGTTCGCGGGCGGACTTTGCTCGCTAACGTAATTTCTTCCAGTGTTGATGAGCATGCCAAATTTGGCGGTGTCGTCCCGGAAATCGCCAGTCGAGCCCATTTGGAAGCCATGCCGGCAATCATCTCGACAGCCCTCGATGATGCCGGTCTTACTCTTGAAGATATTGATGCATTTGCCGTTACTGCAGGACCAGGTTTGATTGGAGCGCTCTTAGTTGGAGTGAGTTCGGCTTCGGCACTTTCAGTTGCTCTGAACAAACCGCTCTACGGGGTCAATCATTTATCAGCACATATTGCAGTGGATTGCTTAGGAACGACAGGTCCGTTGCGGCCAAGCATCGGGCTTTTAGTCAGTGGCGGACACAGTTCAATTTTGCAGATCAACGATATAACCACGGATGTACGAACTCTGGGTCAGACCATAGACGATGCTGCTGGTGAAGCCTTCGATAAAATTGCCCGAATTCTAGATCTGGGTTTTCCAGGTGGCCCTGCCATTGATCGGGAATCGAAATTGGGTTCGGGCGCTTCCATAGCTTTCCCACGAGCGCTCATGCAAGGCGATGATTTAGTTGAGCATCCCTTCGATTTTTCCTTTTCTGGCTTGAAGACTGCGGTGTCTCGCTATTTACAGAGCACTCCGGATTTCATTCGAGCCGATGTCGCGGCTTCCTTCCAGGAGGCGGTGGTGGATGTATTGCTCCGGAAAGCAATCAGAGCCTGTCAAGAGTCCGGAATCGATTCGCTGGTGGTCGCCGGTGGCGTTGCCGCAAATTCTAGATTGCGGGAGGAAGCTGCACTTCGGTGCCAACGGGCAGGAATTGAGCTAAGGACCCCAGAGATCGGTTTGTGCACCGATAATGGCGCCATGGTGGCCGCCTTAGGTTCATTGGCCTTGAGCGCTGGGATTGCCCCTTCAAAAACCGGGCTCTGTGCCAGCTCAAGCTCTGGGATTGCAAAGATCATCTGGTAATTCGGGCCTTTACCCATCATTTCAAATTGACCAAGGTAGGTGCCCCCCTTTAGAGTTTGGTTAGCACTCTCGGGCCTAGTCTGCTAATTCGCTTAGGTCTGAGCCAGGAAGCAGTTACATCCACTTTATAAGTAAGAAGGAGCGCACACATGGCCGTTGCCATTAAGCCACTTGAAGATCGCATTGTTGTTAAGGCCAACGAGGCTGAGCAAACCACTGCGTCAGGTTTGGTTATTCCAGATACCGCAAAAGAGAAGCCACAAGAGGGAACTGTCATTGCAGTTGGCCCAGGTCGCTTCGATGATGGTGTTCGCACCCCTATGGACGTTCAGGTTGGCGATGTAGTTCTGTACAGCAAGTACGGCGGAACTGAAGTGAAGTACAACAATGAGGAGTACTTGGTTCTCTCAGCTCGCGATGTATTAGCAATTATTGAGAAGAAGTAATAGCGGATGGGTAAGAGTCTGCACTTTGACGAGACCGCTCGTCGGGCAATGGAACGCGGCGTCAACATTCTTGCTGACACCGTCAAGGTAACCCTTGGACCTAAGGGTCGCAATGTGGTTATCGGGAAATCTTTTGGTGCCCCACTTATTACAAACGATGGCGTAACCATCGCAAAAGAGATTGAACTCTCCGACCCAGCCGAAAATATGGGCGCTCAGTTAGTAAAGCAAGTTGCTGAGAAGACCAACGATGTCGCTGGTGATGGAACGACAACCGCAACCGTTTTGGCACAAGCCATGGTTAAAGAAGGTCTGCGCAACCTTGCTGCAGGTGCTCAACCTATGGATCTCAAGGCTGGAATTGAAGCTGCTGTTCGCGCCATAACTGAAGAACTTCGAAAGAACTCAACCGCAGTTAGTGAAAAATCACAGATTGCCGATGTCGCAACAATTTCTGCTCAAGACAAGGCGATTGGCGATTTGATTGCTGAGGCCATGGACAAGGTCGGCAAAGATGGCGTCATCACTGTTGAAGAATCTTCTACCACCGGTTTGGAACTTGATTTCACCGAAGGTATGCAATTCGACAAGGGTTATATCTCACCTTATTTTGTAACTGATTCAGATCGTATGGAGACAGTTCTAGAAGATGCTTACGTCTTAATCTCAGGTGGAAAGATTTCCGCCTTGAACGACATCCTTCCCGTTCTTGAGAAAGTCGCTCAATCTAACAAGCCACTTTTGATTATCGCCGAAGATGTTGAAGGCGAGGCTCTTTCTACTTTGGTAGTTAACCGCATGCGTGGCACTTTCACTTCAGCAGCTGTTAAAGCTCCTGGTTTTGGTGATCGTCGTAAGGCAATGTTGCAAGATATTGCAATCTTGACTGGTGGACAGGTTATTACCGCAGAAGTTGGTCTCAAGCTAGATCAGGTCACTCTTGATCTTCTGGGTCGCGCTCGCCGAATCGTTATCACCAAGGACAACACCACAATTGTGGACGGTTCTGGCGATAAGGCTGAGGTTGCTGCTCGCGTTAGCGAAATTCGTAATGAAATCGCAACCACTGATTCCGATTGGGATCGCGAAAAACTTCAAGAGCGTGTTGCAAAACTTGCTGGCGGAGTTTGCGTAATCAAGGTTGGCGCACACACTGAAGTTGAACTCAAAGAGAAGAAGCACCGTCTTGAGGATGCTATTTCAGCAACTCGAGCCGCCGTTGAAGAAGGTATCGTCGTTGGTGGCGGGGCTGCACTCGTGCATGCCGCAGCTGCTCTGGATAATGATCTCGGCTTCGAAGGAGATGCAGCAGTTGGTGTTCGACTTGTTCGCAAAGCGTGCGATGAGCCACTTCGATGGATCGCTGAAAATGCCGGTCAAGAAGGCTACGTAGTTGTAGCCAAGGTTCGTACCTTGAAGCCAAATGAAGGTTATAACGCAGGAACCGATGAATATAGCGATCTAGTAAAAGATGGCGTTATCGATCCAGTGAAAGTTACTCGTTCGGCGCTGGCTAACGCTGCTTCTATTGCAGCCATGTTTATCACTACCGAAGCAATGGTCTTCGAAACACCTGAAGAGAAGAAAGAAGAAGCCGCAGGACATGGTCATAGCCATGGACCTGGTGGACATTCTCACTAAGTATCGTCGGGCAAATGCTCAAAGTGGATCTACCTTTTGGTGGGTCCACTTTTTTGCTTTAGTGTTTGGGAGTGAACCTGGAATCAATCGGCGCGAAAGAATTGATGACCTTATGTATTGATTTTGGGGGAATGAGTGTCAAGAGTTCAGTTCTAGATTCTGCAGGAACGTTACATTCCCATGCGATCCAAATTCCCACTCCGTATCCCTTTGCTCCAGCCACACTCTTAGATCTGCTCGACACCATTGCCCAGCAATCCCCACATTTTGATCGCGTTACCATCGGAATGCCAGGAATGATTCGCCATGGCGTGGTGGTCCATACTCCGCACTATATAAATACTCGCGGACCACGAACCAAAGTCGATCCGGAATTACAAAAACTGTGGAGTGGTTTTGATTTAGCCCAAGCTGTGAAGGATAAATTTCGCGTGCCGACTCTGGTTTTCAATGACGCGGAAATTCATGGTGCAGGAGTCGTTGTGGGTTCTGGCTTGGAAGTTGTCCTGACTTTGGGAACCGGGTTGGGGTTCTCGATGTTTGATGGGGGAAAATTGGCGCCTCACATTGAACTCTCCCATGCACCGATTAGAAGATCGACTAGTTACGACACCTGGATCGGAGAACATGAACGCCGTCGATTAGGGGATTCTTTTTGGTCTCGCCGAATTAGAGCGATGGTTGAAGATTTGCGCCCAGTCTTTCATTGGGATCGACTCTATATCGGCGGCGGAAATTCCCGTCGTATCAAAGCCGAAGTCCTTGAAACTTTAGGCGAAGAAGTGGTGATCGTTCCCAACAGCGCCGGAATCATCGGGGGAGTAAGGGCCTGGAGTTTATTTTCTCACTAATTTCTCACCTGCCTCTTTTAATCTAATGTGGTGAAATGGAAGTTGTTTCCGAGACAGACCTCTTTGTTTGTTGCCCTCTGCCTCTGTATCGCTTTACTTGTTAACTTCCAGAGCAATTCTTTGGCGGATTCACCCAGTGCAATGCCAACACCACCAGCAACACCACCAGCAACACCACCAGCAACACCACCAGCAACACTAAATCCCACACCAGCGACGACTTCATCTACAGAAGTCTCCACGATCTCACCCATAAAACTTCCCGCCCTTGTGGATAGTGCACTTCCTAAAATATTAAGGCCTTCAATAGCCACGGCAAAGCAGGATCGACCTACTCCGTACTTGGATAAGTGCCACACTCAGCAAGACTTAACGGCTTCGGAATCTGATTGTCATTATGGCAATAAGGATTCGGATCAAAATATTGTTTTATTTGGAGATAGTCACGCACTCTCGTGGTTTCCTGCGATTCAAAAATTGGCGCAGGCCAAGGGCTGGGGGTTTTATTCACTCACGATGTCCTCTTGCTGGCCGGCCAATATTCCAGCTTGGAATTCAACTACCCATCAATTAATGACTAATTGTGCGATCTGGCGAAAGGCCACGAAAAAACGAATAACAGCTTTAAAACCCACCATGATCTTTGTGGCGGGTACTCGAGGTTTTTCTACGATTGATGCAAGTGGCAATGTTTTGACTGGGGCGATTCGAACGGCCGCCTGGGAAAAGGGGATGACAACCACGATTTCGCAATTGAAGAGCGCTAGTAAGAAAGTCGTTTATTTGGGCGATACGCCGATTTCAATAGTTAACGTTTCAGATTGTTTAGCGGCTCATACAAATAGCGTGGCGGCCTGTAGCACCCCGTTTTCACGGGCTGTCAATGTGGATTGGAACGCCGAAGAGAAAAAGATAGCTACTGTCCTAGGGATAACTTACGTGGATCCGACACCGTGGATTTGCATGACTGATCCGTGTTCACCAATTGTGGGAAGCTATTTAATTTATGTCGATGGCGGTCACCTCACCGCATCATTTGCACGGAGCCTAGAAGCGCCGTTGTGGAAAGAATTGACAACGATTAAAGTCAGTTGAATTCGATTCTTAAGATGCAGAAGAGAAGGGAAGAGCTTGTTCTGCGACTAATTCTCGTCCAAGAATTACGGCGCGATCATCTTCAGAAAGGCCGCCCCAAATTCCGTAGGGCTCTTGAACGGAGAGCGCATGAGTCCGACAAGCCACGATCACTGGGCAGGAAGCACAGATCGCCTTAGCAGCATTTTCACGATTTCGCCGACGCGGGCCTCGTTCTCCATCTGGATGGAAGAACATCTCCGTAGGCAGGTCCTGACAGGCGCCGCTTTGTTGCCATTCCCAGGCTGAGGCAATGGGTTTTGGAAGTCTGGAAATCTCGGTCATAGCGGGAGCCTACAATCGTTTCATAAGTTGTTCAAGTTCCTAGGTCAGAAATTGCGTGAGAAATGTTGGCTAGCACTCGTATCTGTGAAGTGAACGCTTTTTCATCCCCTTTTCTTCCATTTCAGGTGGAGAAATATGCCGTAGTCAAGGAACATGAGCACATGAAATTTGCAACTGGTCCCTTAGCGCGACCAGCGGAGCCTTCACTGACCGTTGCAGCCGTTGCGCGCCAGCTGGGCGTGGCACCATCCACGTTGCGCACCTGGGACCGCCGATATGGGCTTGGTCCCAGCGAGCATCAAGATGGCACCAATCGCCGATACAGCGCTCATGATCTGGCTAGGCTCTTAATCATGCGCCGCTTAGTTGTACTGGGGGTCTCACCCGCACAAGCAGCGCAGCAAGCGCTCAATTCGCCAGCTGATGCAACCACGGATGTACCATCCCTTGTAAATACCGCCATCCCGGAAAAAACCCATTCTGAGGAAGCGAGCCAGAAGGCCATCGTGGATATTTTGGTTCGAGCGGCTCGGGTTTTTGACCAAGAGTTACTGGAAACCATCCTCCGCCGGGAGTTGGCCGCACGGGGTATAGTCAGAACTTGGAATGACCTTTTGATTCCGCTCCTCACTCAGGTCGGTGCCATCTGGGAAAAGAGTGGCGCGGGGATTGAGGTTGAGCACCTCCTTAGTGAAATTGTGAAGCGAGTCTTGGCCGAACCACTCAATAACCTCAAAGCCCCGCTTAACGCTCGTCCCGTTCTTTTAGCCTGCGTCGGGGAAGAGAACCACTCGTTGGCGATTAGAGCCCTTGCTGCGGCTTTAGCGGAGAGTCAGATTGAATCCCAATTCTTAGGCGCCAGAACGCCTCAAGTAGCCCTTAATGAAGTTATTCGTCGAGTCGCACCACCAGCGATTTTTCTCTGGGCTCAATTGAGCCAGAACGCGGACCTAACCTTTATTCATGACATCCCAGCGGTTCGACCTACGCCCAGAATAATTATTGGCGGTCCAGGCTGGAATGGCACTTCGTGCGAGCGGGCGATCTACGCCGCTGACCTAGCTAGCGCTCGCTTGGAAATCTCTCGAGCAGTTGGGCTCTGAGCCTGCCACTAGACTTCGCCAATGCGAGGTACCAAAAAATGCTAGATGGTGTGCGCGACAAGGTCGTGATGTTGGGCCTTACTTATGACGATGTGCTCCTGCTTCCAGATGCATCCGAAGTAGTCCCCAGTGAAGTAGATACTTCGACCCGCCTGACCCGAAAAATCTCACTCAAGGTTCCCTTGGTTTCCTCGGCCATGGATACCGTCACCGAATCAGTCATGGCTATTGCTATGGCCAAAGCTGGCGGGATTGGAATTGTTCATCGGAATTTGCCCGTTGAAGACCAGGTAAAGCATGTGCTTGCGGCAAAGAAACTGGGGTTGGTCGGTGCCGCGGTCGGCGTCGGCGATGATGGTTTTGCAAGAGCAAGCGCATTAATCGAAGCCGGTGTAGATGTTGTTGTCGTAGATACGGCGCACGGACACCACAGAGCAGTCTTGGATGCAATTGTCCGAATCAAAAAGCTTTTTCCTCACATTGAAATTATTGGCGGAAATGTTGCAACACGTGCTGGAGCACAGGCGCTGATCAATGCTGGAGTGGATGCAGTTAAAGTTGGAGTTGGGCCAGGTTCAATCTGCACAACCCGCGTCGTTGCTGGCGTAGGTGTACCCCAAGTTAGTGCCATTATGGAAGCGCATAAAGCTTGCGTCAAAGCCGACATCCCACTTATTGCAGATGGTGGTCTTCAATATTCAGGTGACATCGCAAAAGCAATTGTCGCTGGTGCTGACACGGTGATGCTGGGATCTCTGCTGGCTGGTTGCGATGAATCGCCAGGAGAATTAGTGGAAATTCAAGGTCGAAAATTTAAGGCGTATCGCGGAATGGGTTCTTTGGGCGCAATGCAATCTCGAGGCGAGCAGAAGTCCTACTCAAAAGATCGATACATGCAAGATGATGTTTTGTCTGAAGATAAATTGGTACCAGAAGGAATCGAAGGCAAGGTGGCCTATCGTGGTTCTGTAGCTCAGGTGGTTCACCAATTAGTTGGCGGACTTCGTTCGGGTATGGGTTATGCCGGAGCGGCAACTATCGAAGATTTGCAGCGTAATGGTCAACTTATCCAAATTACTTCTGCAGGACTGCAAGAAAGCCACCCACATGACATTTTAGATATTGCCGAAGCCCCAAATTACAGTCGTAAGGGAAGTAAGTAGATATGAACGAGATAGAGATCGGTCCTGGCAAGCGCGCTCGCGTTGCTTATTCCTTTGATGACATCGCAATTGTCCCCAGTCGCCGAACCCGGGACCCTGAAGAAGTTTCTATCAGTTGGCAGATCGATGCTTATAAATTTGATCTCCCCTTCTTGGCGGCGCCAATGGACTCGGTGGTTTCGCCAGAAACTGCAATCGCTATTGGAAAATTAGGTGGCGTGGGAGTCCTTAATTTAGAAGGCCTCTGGACCCGACATGAAAATCCTCGAATTCAATTGGGCGAGATTGCATCTATGCCTCAGGAACAAGCAATCCGCAGAATGCAAGAACTTTATTCAGCCCCAATTATTCCTGAATTAATAAAGCAACGAATTTCTGAAATCAGAAGTGCCGGCGTAACGGTTGCCGGTGCACTTTCGCCACAGCGAACTGCCGAACTTCATAAAGTTGTTGTTGATGCTGGCGTTGATTTATTTGTTATTCGTGGAACTACCGTTAGCGCAGAGCACGTCGCCACCAAAAATGCTGCATTAAATCTAAAGAAATTTATCTACGAGCTAGATGTTCCAGTAATTGTTGGCGGGTGCGCAACAGGAACTGGTGCATTGCACTTAATGCGCGCAGGCGCAGCCGGAGTTCTGGTGGGATTTGGCGGAGGTGCTGCTCATACAACTAGAACTGTCCTAGGAATTGCGGTGCCAATGGCTTCTGCGGTTGCTGAAGTTGCCTCGGCTCGCCGCGATTACATGGATGAATCAGGTGGCCGTTACGTTCATGTGATTGCCGATGGTTCCGTAGGTCGCAGCGGTGATATTGCCAAAGCTATTGCTTGTGGGGCTGATGCAGTGATGATGGGCTCACCGTTATCTAGAGCGATCGAGGCTCCTGGAAAAGGTTGGCATTGGGGTTCTGAAGCACATCATGCCGAACTCCCTCGTGGAGACAGAGTCCATGTCGGAACCGTAGGAACGCTTCAAGAAATTTTAACTGGTCCCTCCCGGACCGCCGATGGTTCTATGAATCTCTTTGGAGCGCTTCGCCGAGGAATGGCCACTTCTGGTTATTCGGATCTCAAGGAATTCCAAAAGGTAGAGGTAGTCATTCACCGTGCATAGTGCGGCGCCTACTGAACAAGAATTAGTTCTTGTTGTCGATTTCGGGGCTCAATACGCTCAATTAATTGCACGGCGCGTTCGGCAAGCTCAGGTGTATTCTGAAATTGTCCCTTCATCAATTTCTGCTGCTGACGTAGCCGCAAAGAAACCGAAAGCAATCATTCTCTCTGGTGGACCTGCAAGTGTGTATGCGCAAGGTGCTCCAACTTTCGATGAAGAGATCTTTTCATTGAACATTCCCATTTTTGGAATTTGTTATGGATTCCAAGTTATGGCTGCCGCTCTTGGCGGAGTTGTGACCCAAACTGGAAATTCTGAATATGGGAGAACGCTCTTACGTCGTAACGGACGTTCTGAATTACTAAATCAGATCCCTGAAGAATTCAATGTATGGATGAGCCACGGAGATAGTGTCACTAGCGCTCCAACTGGATTTATTTCTACTGCCCATACCGATTCAACTCCCATTGTAGCTTTCGAAAGTTCGAATGCCTACTTGGCCGGAGTGCAATTTCACCCCGAAGTTTTGCACTCAGAAAATGGTCAAGAAATATTGCGCCATTGGCTCATTGATATTGTCGGGTGCGTGCCAGTTTGGAATCCGGAAAATATCGTTGCAACCGAAGTGGAAAAGATTCGAAATATTGTCGGTGACAAGCGAGTTCTCTGTGGGCTTTCTGGCGGTGTCGATAGTGCGGTAGCTGCGGCGATCGTTCAGCGGGCAATTGGCTCACAACTTACTTGTGTATTTGTAGATCATGGATTATTGCGTGAAGGTGAAGCCGAACAAGTCGAACGCGATTTCGTCGCAGCCACCGGAGTATCCCTCACAGTGGTTGATGCAAAAGCTCGATTTATGGAGCGTCTATCTGGGGTTACCGATCCAGAAGAGAAGCGAAAGATTATTGGTGCCGAATTCATTCGAGCCTTTGAAAGTGCAGCACGGGAAGTCTCCCAAAACGAGGCGATTGATTTCTTGGTTCAAGGCACGCTCTACCCAGATGTTGTGGAATCTGGCGGGGGAACGGGAACAGCAAATATTAAATCCCATCACAATGTTGGTGGACTGCCTGATGACCTACAATTCACGCTCATTGAGCCGCTTCGAACCTTATTTAAGGATGAAGTTCGGGAGGCGGGTTTGGAGTTGGGTTTGCCGGGCGAAATCATCTGGCGTCAGCCATTTCCAGGACCAGGCTTGGCAATTCGAATAGTCGGTGAAGTTACTGAGAATCGACTTACAATCTTGAGAAAAGCCGATTTCATCGCTCGACAGGAATTAAAATTAGCAGGTCTAGATCGATCGATTTGGCAATGTCCGGTCGTCCTTCTCGCTGACGTCCGAAGCGTTGGTGTTCAAGGCGATGGCCGAACCTATGGTCATCCGATTGTTCTCAGGCCAGTCTCAAGTGAAGATGCTATGACTGCTGATTGGAGCCGAGTTCCGTACGATGTGTTGGAGAAGATTTCAACCCGGATTACCAACGAGGTAAGGGACGTAAACCGCGTCGTTTTAGATATTACATCTAAGCCGCCCGGAACTATCGAATGGGAGTAGTGATGAAGAAGAGAACGGCGATACTTGCTATTGCTTTGATCTCGACATCTTTGCTTTCCTCATATGCATTTGCAACCAGTTCAATTGCTTCGGAGAAAAAACCATCCACTACCGGTGCAACTAGCGCCACCTTGTCGACCAAGAGCAAAGTAGCAAAAGCACTCTGTCGCACGACAGATGCCATCCCACATTTCCCGCAGCCGTTAGCAGCTCCACGAATTGGCAAGCGTGAAAAAGTTCAGCGAAATGTCACTATCACTTTTAAAACTAATTGTGGCGATATCGTCGTTTACGCAGATGCTACAAAAGCTCCGTTGACAGTTCGCGCGATTGCTATGTTGGCCAATGCTGGTTTTTATGACCAATCCTTGTGTCACCGTTTAACAACCACCGGAATCTTTGTGTTGCAATGTGGCGATCCAACTGCATCTGGCCGAGGTGGGCCGGCATTTATGATTCCCGATGAATTTGTTCCACAGGAAGTGGCAAATAATTACCCGGCCGGTTCGGTAGCTATGGCTAACACCGGACCCAATACCAGCGGCAG
Source organism: Actinomycetes bacterium (assembly GCA_037130455.1). Lineage (GTDB taxonomy): Bacteria > Actinomycetota > Actinomycetes > Nanopelagicales > Nanopelagicaceae > CAIMZW01. Next base: position 37,203 of record JBAXSZ010000007.1, read on the forward strand.
CCAATTCTTTATTGTTTATGCAGATTCCACTTTGAACCCGGATTTCACCTTGTGGGGACAAGTAATTAAGGGTTTAGATATCGTCAAAGCAATTGCTGCTTTTGGCGTGGTGAATGGTGGGACAGATGGGGCGCCTATGCAGAAGGTGGCCATTGAGAGCGTTTCAGTTCGATAGCATCGAAGGTAAACGCTCTCGAAGGTAGATTGAGAGCGTTTCAGTTCGATAGCATCGAAGGTAAACGCTCTCGAAGGTAGATTGAGAGCGTTTCAGTTCGATAGCATCGAAGGTAAAGGCTATCGAAGGTAGATTGAGAGCGTTTCAGTTCGGTAATGCCGAAGGCTCGATAAATTTATGCAGTACCAACCACTTTAAATATTTCAGCTAACCGACCTTCGGGTAAACCTTGTGATTGCGCATTGCGTTCGCCCCAGGCTCGAACCATATTTTCTAATTCGGGATTGTGGGCGGTTTGGCTAACATGAGAGTGAAGCGCCTTCATTTTTTGATCGAAGGTATCAGTGATATCTACATAATGATCGGCCATATTGGTGGACATCACCCAGACCTCAGACACCGACCACGGTTGCAGCCCTTCTTCTTTTAGTAGATCTTCAAAGGCAAATGCATTTCGAGCATCTGGGTAGACCGCTTGAATTGCTGCTTCTCCCGCCGCCATATGATCAGGGTGGCTGGCAAATAAGCGATCCCAATTTCGTTCTGGGCTTTGGATGACCATGCGCTGGGGTCGAACCTTACGAATCTCTCGAACAATTTTCTTTCGAAGTTCAATCGTTGGCTCGAGCCACCCGTCCCGATAATTCAGGAATTCAATATTTGTAACGCCAAGGGCAAGACCGGCATCGCGTTGTTCGCGCTGTCTTATTTTTGGCATCTCTTCGCGGGGCACAGTTGGGTCTTCTCCGCCTTGGTCACCATTGGTAGCAATGCAGTAGGAAACTTCAATGCCGGCTTTTACCCATTGGGCAATCGTTCCTGCGGCGCCAAAGTCCAAATCATCTGGATGGGCGGTAACAACAAGTACGCGCTCAATTTCGCTATCGGCAATTGGTGGCATGGTGACTTCCTTAAATGTGAACTAGGTAGGCGCCTTCTGGATGAAGGTGGGCAAGTTGCGTAGGGAAGTGTAACTTTTTAATCTCGTCACAGCCTCCCGATAGACTCCCCGACGTGCCTTCGACCTCCGTTCTCCTGTCAGGCCTAAATCCACATCAAGAGGCGGCGGTAGTCCATCAAGGTTCACCTCTCTTGGTGGTGGCCGGGGCGGGGTCGGGCAAAACTAGAGTCTTAACCCGCAGGATCGCCTATCTCTTAGGGGCGCGCGGAGTTGCCCCGTACGAAGTCTTAGCCATTACCTTTACTAACAAGGCGGCGGCCGAAATGAAGGAGCGGGTCTCCGATCTTGTGGGAGATCGAGCCAGGTCGATGTGGGTCTCTACCTTTCACTCCGCTTGTGTTCGAATTCTTCGCCAAGAGGCGGCAAAACTGGGCTACACCAATTCGTTCACCATTTACGACTCCAGCGACAGTCTCCGACTCATTAAGAAAGTCATGGATGAACTAAAGATTGATCCAAAACGGCATGCCCCGCGAGCCGTCCAAGGGATCATTTCTCAAGCCAAAAATGATCTCCAAGGGCCGGCAGATTACATCAATGCCACCGAAAATATTTTCGAGCAGACCGTCGCCGATATTTACGCTATTTACCAACGCCGACTTATGGCAGCAAACGCCATGGATTTTGATGACTTGATTGCAAAAGCGGTGGAACTACTTCAACGCCATCCCGATGTTAGAGCAAGATATCGATCCCGATTTCGTCATGTACTTGTAGATGAATACCAAGATACCAACCATGCTCAATATGTACTTATCAAAGAGTTGGTGGGGGATACCCTAGAAGGCATTCCGGCCGCCGAACTTTGTGTAGTGGGCGATGCGGACCAATCGATTTATGCTTTCCGCGGTGCGAATATCAGAAACATTTTACAATTTGAAGCCGACTACCCCAGTGCTCAAACAATCTTGCTCGAGCAGAACTATCGCTCTACTCAAAATATTCTCTCCGCCGCCAATGCGGTTATCTCTAATAATGAAGGTCGCAAAGAGAAGAATTTGTGGTCCGAAGCTGGTTCGGGATCTTTAATCACCGGACATGTTGCTGAAAGTGAACACGCCGAAGCCGACTTTGTCTGTCAAGAAATTGCTCGGCTTCGCAAAGAAGAGATATCCAATCCAGGTGACACCGCAATTTTTTACCGAACAAATGCGCAATCTCGAGTTTTCGAAGAAACCTTCTTACGTATTGCGATTCCGTACAAAGTCGTTGGCGGAGTTCGTTTCTATGAACGAAAAGAAGTAAAAGATTTCTTGGCCTACCTTCGGGTCTTGGTAAATGCCGAAGATGAAATTTCGTTACGGCGAATTATTAACACGCCAAAGCGAGGCATTGGAGACAGGGCACTTGATTGTGTGGATCTATTTGCTGCCGAAACTGAAATATCGTTTTGGTCAGCCTTAACCCAAGCGAAGGAAGCACCAAATATCCCCACTCGGGCGCTTGCGTCGATCAATGATTTCATCACAATTCTTGAGTCACTTCGCACCTTAGTAGAAGCGAAGGTTGCCCCAAGTGTGATTGCTCAAGCAGTTTTGGAACAGAGTGGTTTATTAGCGGAATTAGTTAATAGCGACGATCCACAAGATGAGAGCAGAGTCGAGAATCTGCAAGAGCTAGTTTCGGTCGCCGGCGAATATGAAGAATCTGAAGTTGATGAGGGCGAAGAAATATCCTTGCTCGGATTTCTTGAGAAAGTTTCGTTAGTCGCCGATTCTGACCAAATTCCCGAAGGTGAGGACCACGGCGGGGTAGTTACCTTGATGACGCTTCACACCGCAAAAGGATTGGAATTTCCCACCGTTTTCTTGACCGGTATGGAAGAAGGAATTTTCCCACACACTCGAACTCTGGGCGATAAGAATGAGATTGAAGAAGAACGCCGCCTGGCTTATGTAGGTCTGACCCGGGCAAGGCTGCGCCTTTACGTGAGTCGAGCCGAGTATCGATCATCGTGGGGTGCCCCAAATTACAACCCGCCATCGCGTTTTCTCGATGAGATTCCCGATGGATTAGTAACCTGGAATCAGAGTTCGACGCCAACCTTCGCTCCATCTCGAACTTCAACGATTCGAAGCGCTGGACCTCTGGCAAAGGCCACTGGGAAGCGGAGCAACACCACCCTAGTTCTCGCTATCGGAGATCGTGTGTCCCATGACACATTTGGATTGGGCAAAGTTATCTCCGTCGATGGCGAGGGAGATAAAGCCCAAGCGACTATAGATTTCGGTACTTCCGGGCAGAAGCGATTGTTGTTGCGGTATGCGCCGGTAGAGAAGCTTTAATTAGCCGTTAGAATTCCCATCTCAACACTTACGAATAGGGGTAATCAGTGGATCTCTTCGAGTATCAAGCTCGAGATCTTTTTGAATCTCATGGAGTCCCGGTGCTTGCCGGTGCAGTAGCCACAACACCAGACCAAGCTTATGAAGCTGCACAATCAATGGGCGGGAAAGTGGTTGTCAAAGCCCAAGTAAAGGTTGGCGGGCGCGGTAAGGCTGGCGGAGTCAAGCTTGCAGTAGATGCCGACGATGCAAAAGAAAAAGCAGCGGCAATTCTTGGGATGGATATCAAAGGTCACATCGTTCATAAGGTGATGATTGCCCAGGCTGCGCCGATCGTCAGCGAGTACTACCTAGCCATTTTGCTAGATCGTGCCAATCGTGATTTTCTCGTTATGGCTTCGGTCGCTGGTGGCATGGAGATCGAAGAAGTTGCGCATACTTCACCGGAAAAATTAGCGCGTGTCAGTATTGATCCAAACTTTGGAGTTACTGCAGAAGCCGCTGCGAGAGTAATTGCAGGTGGCCAGTTTCCTGCTGATATAGCCCCGCAAGTCACTGAAGTTTTACTCAAACTCTGGGCGGCCTTTGTAGCTGAAGATGCAACATTGATGGAGATCAATCCATTGGTAAAAACTGAAGCTGGCAGAATCGTTGCTTTGGATGGAAAAGTTACCTTGGATGATAATGCAAGTTTCCGACACGCTAGCCATGAAGCACTCATTGATCATGCTGCGACAAATCCCCTGGAAGCGCTCGCAAAAGAAAAAGATTTAAACTACGTGAAATTAGATGGCGAAGTTGGAGTTATTGGTAATGGCGCTGGCTTGGTTATGAGCACATTGGATGTAGTTGCTTACGCTGGCGAAAAGTATGGCGTTAAACCAGCCAACTTCTTAGATATTGGTGGTGGCGCATCTGCCGAAGTTATGGCCAATGGGCTTTCCATCATCCTCGGTGATACCGATGTTAAGAGCGTCTTTGTCAATGTTTTCGGTGGAATCACCGCTTGTGATGCCGTTGCAAATGGCATTGTCGCTGCACTTGCAATTCTGGGTGATGCGGCAACCAAACCAATCGTGGTTCGCCTCGATGGAAACAATGTCCTTGAAGGCAGAAGAATTCTTAACGAAGCCGCACATCCTTTAATCGAGCAACTCGAC
>JBAXSZ010000070.1:0-5501 GCA_037130455.1 Actinomycetes bacterium
CACTTGCTTATCACTTACGGGGGTAACAATGGAGTTTCGAAGCAGCAAGTTAGCTACATCTAATACATCAATAAAGCGCCGAGCACTGTTTGCGGGGGTTATCTCTGTAGCGCTCCTCTCATCGTCGCTCGTTACATCACTTGGGCCAACAGCTAACGCTGCTGGAACCTTGAAGATCGGCGTCTCGCTTTCCCTCACTGGAGACTTTGCCGATTCAGGTACCGCCGCTCAAAAGGGCTACCTACTCTGGCAATCAGAGGTCAATAAAAAAGGCGGAATCCTGGGACGCAAAGTTTCGATCAAGATCGTCAACGACGCATCCAGCCCGGATCAGGTAGTCACCAACTACACCAACCTGATTACTCAATCCAAAGTCGACATCGTTATGGGACCATTCTCGAGTTTGCTCACGATCCCTGCTTCGCGAGTAGCCAAGCGCTACGGATATTCCTTCATTGAGCCTGCTGGCGGCGGACCTAAAGTCTTCCTCGAGAAGAATCCAAACCTCTTCTTTGTCCAACCTGCAGCGACAACTAAGGGCGGAGATATCTTCGCCGATTACATCCTCTCCTTGCCAGCAGCGCAGCGTCCTAAGACTGCTGCTTACGTAAAGCTTGATGATCCATTTGCCGCCCCATTGGCAGATAACATCAAAGCTCGCTTTGAAGCGGCTGGTATTAAAACTGTGTACGACCAGACCTACCCTTCTGAAACTGCAGATATGACTCCAGTAATTTCTGGTGTTGCCACTGCTAATCCAGATGTTGTTGTTGGCGGAACACAGAATGCTGATGCTTTTGCACAAGTAAAGGCCATGATTCAACTTAAGCTCAATCCAAAATTCCTCTTCCTTTCAAATGGTGCTAACGCTCCAGTTGAATTTCCAAAGCAAATCGGTATCAAAAATACCGAAGGAATTTTCACCAGCGCTGACTGGTACCCACAGTCAACCGTCCCTGGCTCTGCTGCCTTCATCAAGGCATACATAGCAATGTACAAAGGAACTGCCGAAGATATCGACCCAACTTCAGCGGAAGCATTCTCGGCTGGAACATTGTTAGAGCTGGTTGCCAAGAAGACTGGAAAGATCGATAACAAGACGATCATCGCAACTCTGCACAAGGGTTCATGGCCAACTCTGGTTGGAAATCTCAGTTGGAATGCTTACGGTGAGCCACAAGGTGCATACCTACTTACCGAATGGATTGGCGGTCATTTAAAGACTGTCTACCCAGCCGCAACGGCTCAACATGCTCCAGTTATTCCGAAGCCTGCCTGGGTCGGATAACGGGATAGCCAGAAGATAAATAGAGAGCGAACAACGTGCATCAAGTTATTCAAGCACTGATACTAGGTTCCCTAACCGGAGGCGTTTATGCGCTGATGGCCAGTGGTCAGACATTGATTTTCGGAATAATGAAAGTCATCAATCTGGCCCAGGGAGCCTTTGTCATTGTTGCTTCCTATTTAACCTTCACACTTTTCCAATGGACTGGGTTAAATCCATTTCTCTTAATTATCGTCACAACCCCAATCCTGTTTGCCCTAGGTGCAGCGACGCAGTGGTTTCTACTACGTCCGCTGCGACCTAGTGATGCCGCAGAACTTTCCCTTCTTGTTACCTTTGCCGTTGCGCTTGGGCTAGAAGGCGCTCTCTCTGTTGTCTACAAAACAACGCTTCGATCGGTGCAACCTGGCTGGGAAAATCACAGCTGGACGATAAAGGGCTACCAGGTCAACGAAGTTCGCTTCTATGCCTTCCTCCTTTCAATTGCCATGCTTGCCATCCTTTATCTCGTTCTGGCAAAAACTAAATTTGGTCGTTCAGTTCGTGCGACGGTACAAAATCCAATGTCGGCTCAACTGCTCGGTGTAAATTCCAAAGCAGTTTCGGCATTTGGATTTGGGTTGGGAGTCTCCACCACTGCTGCCGCCGGCGCCGTCTTCGGTTTGATCACACCCTTTAATCCTGGAAGTCACTACGACCTCATCAGCCGACTGCTGACCATTGTTGTTCTTGGCGGTATGGGCGCAATTGGAGGCTCGGTTATCGCGGCACTTATTATGGGAATCGGAGCTGCGCTAGTCGCATCTTTATCCGCCCCAGTCTGGGCCGACTTCAGTTTCTTTGTGGTCCTTCTTCTTGTTCTATTACTTCGTCCACGTGGCCTCTTTGGTGCCAAAGTTAGAGGAGCGCTATGAGCCGGGCCGGAATATTTCGCGCTGTTGCTTTCTTTGGAATTCTGGCGCTTCTCCCCTTTGGAATCAGCGCGCAGTGGATCATTAATGCGCTGATCTTTACTTTGATGTATGCGGCTTTGGCTTCGGGCTGGAATCTCATTGGTGGTTACGCCGGTTATCCCTCACTGGGACATGCGGCTTTCTTTGGTTTTGGCGCCTACTTCTTCGGAATTATCTTTGAGAACAGCGTTGGAAATGGCTATTCACCGTTCTTAATCTTGCCTGTTATTGGGATCAGCGCAGCGATACTGAGTGTTCCAATCGGCTACATCGCGATGAAAACCAGGGCAGATGTCTTCGCAATCGTGACCATCACTTTGCTCTTCATTGTGCAAACTTTGGCTTTCAATCTTCGCGGATTAACTGGAGGTGCTCAAGGAAAAGGAATTGCCGTTCCACCCTTTGATCCCGCCATCTTTGCCCGTCCCTTTTATTGGGCCATGTTGGTTTTGTTGCTTATCGCCATGGGGATCTCGCTATATTTCCGACGATCAAAAATCGGACTCTCACTCTCAGCGGTCAGAGCCGATGAAGATAAAGCGCACGGCGTTGGCGTTCAAGTAACAACGGTCAAACTCGTGGCCTTTGGTTTATCGGTATCAATAGCGGCAATGGCCGGTGCCGTGTGGGCCTACTACGAAGGCTTTATCTATCCACAATTTGCGGTGGATCCACTTATCACCATAGGAATGGTCTTAATGACCTTCTTAGGTGGCAGAGCCACTTTGTGGGGACCAGTGCTTGGCGCTTTCATTTTGGTTCCCGCCCAGCAATTCTTTTCCTATGAATTCGGTGCGACCCAATTTTATCTTTTAGCCTATGCAGCGATCTTCCTCATCATCATGTTGGTTTTACCTCGAGGTATTTTGCCAACTATTAACGACCGGATTCGCACGAAAGCTAAGTTAGCTGCGGAGGTCAGTAGATGAGCGCCTTATTGGAAATCCACGGACTACTAAAGAAATTTGGCGGCGTTACTGCTGTCAACCAGTGTTCTTTCGAAGTTCAAGAAGGAAGCATCACGGCTCTCATAGGTCCAAATGGGTCGGGAAAAACAACCGCATTCAACATTATTACTGGTTATTTGAAAGCCGATGCAGGGACTATTGCGTTTCGAGGAAACACGATTGAGGATCCAAATCCGGCTTCGCTCTACCGAAGTGGGTTATCGCGGACTTTCCAACAAGCGCGCATCTTTCCTGAATTAACAGTCCTAGAAAATCTTGTGGTGGCCAGCAGTTTTTCTTGGAAAGGTCTCTTTGGCTCCAGAGTCTCTGTTGGCGATCGCGAAAGGGCTATGGAGACTTTATCTGAATTCAAACTCACGAAATTGGCTGATTACCAAGCCTCAGAACTGTCATATGGACAGCGCAAATTGTTGGAGTTTGCATCTGTTTTGATGAGTGACCCAAAATTAGTTCTTCTGGACGAACCAACGGCCGGAGTTAACCCAGTCATGATCGAGACAATGGAGAAGCACATTCGATCCCGCCATGCCGCAGGTGTCACTTTCCTCATCGTTGAACACGATATGCAATTGGTGATGCGACTTTGCAATCCAGTTATTGTTTTAGATCGCGGCGCAATGATAGCCAAAGGAACGCCTTCGGAAATTCAATCCAATCCACAAGTTCTTGAAGCATATTTGGGAAGCTGACTATGACAACTACAAGCGCCCCCCTACTTCAACTTACGGAAGTAACTGCTGGCTACGGTGCCGGCCTAGTACTTAAAGGTGTGGATCTAACCGTCACGAAAGGTGAAATCGTCTGCGTCATCGGACCAAATGGTTCTGGTAAATCCACGGTGCTCAAGACAATCAGCGGATTGCTTCGAATTAAGGATGGCTCAGTAAAGTTTCAAGGGAATGAAATTAGCGAGCTCACATCAAGGCAACGCCTTAGCCAAGGCATAGTGCATGTCCCACAAGATCGAAGCCTCTTTCCGGCAATGACTGTGCGCGAAAATATGCTGATGGGAGCATTTATATTGAATGATCAAGCGCTCATAAATAAGCGCATGGCGGCGGCAGCAGAACTCTTCCCAATTATCTTGGAACGAAAGAGCGCTCTTGCTGGCTCTCTATCTGGCGGAGAACAGAAGCAAGTTGAAGTTGCTCGCTCGCTGATGTTGGATCCTGCATTAATTTTGCTTGATGAACCGTCGATTGGTCTTGATCCAAAATCTAGAAAGTTAGTATTTGAAAGTATTACCAAGCTTTCACAAGCAGGCCGGACCATTTTGCTGGTGGAACAAAACGCACGTTCCGGGCTGGCCGTTTCTACTCGCGGCGCAGTACTAGAAGCTGGTCGGGTCGCACTTACGGGCAGCGGTTTGGAACTTCTGGAAGATCCTGAAGTTTCTAGACTTTACTTAGGTGCCAGCTCTAAATAACGCTATTCAGAAGCAGGCTTTTTGAATTGCGAAATATTGTTGGTCACCATCGCTTGAAGCCGGCGCAGCGAATCATCCAGATTCTCCATACCGCCATCTAAGAAGATGGTGTTTCCTTTTCCTTCTTTTGCGGTGTCGCGAATCATTTCGGTCCACATGGAAAATGCCAAAATTGTTGGGTCGATATTATGTTTTTCTAATACTTCGGCTGATTCTCCCAGTCCTTCCGCCAATGCTTTTCGAAACTTAGCCAGACCTTCACCGCGCATACGCGCCGCTTCAGCCTCATTGGTTGCCGTAATTCGAATCGCAGCACCTTCAGCTTCGGCTTTTTTAACCAGAGTAATTCGCAACGCTTCGCCTTCAAATTCGGCAGCTCGCTGGGCGTTAGTTGCGGCTACGACTCGGGACATTGAGGTCATGACTTCGGAATCAAAGGAAATATCGTTAACCGTCAGATCAACCAGGGTGTAACCCCAAGAGGCTAGTTGCGCATCTAAGGTCCGTTTCGCATGGGAGACGATCTCTTGGCGAAGACCTAATACTTCAGCCTGCTTTTTAGTTGCAACAAACTCGCGGACGCTGGCTTCGACCGTGCTGGTCAGCGCGGTCAAAAATGAGACGGGATTGATGAATTTGAAGGCCACCAGTTTTACGGTCTCTTCCAAATGGTCTGCAACTGTATAAATGATTGTTGCCGTGAAATGGACCGCAGCTTGATCGCTGGTGATCGCTGAGAATTTCAATTGGTCGGTCCGATTTTGAATCGAGACCTTGGTCTTCACGCTTTCGACGAAGGGGATAAGGAAGCTCAGCCCCGGACTTAAAATTCGTCGATATTTACCGAACATGGTTACAACGCCCAC
>JBAXSZ010000071.1:0-5281 GCA_037130455.1 Actinomycetes bacterium
TTCTTGTATTGGATCAACGACAAGTTTTGGGACTGGTTTCTCTTTCGAGTCTTGCCTTTCCACAAAAGCAGTAAATTAGGTGATGCCGTTCGCTTCTTCTTTTATGACTCCATAAAGATAGTCCTCTTATTAGTTGGAATTACCTTCGTCGTGACGATGCTTCGTTCTTTCATTACTATCGAAAAAACTCGGGCAATTCTGGGCGGTAAGCGCCAAGGTATCGGCAACGTAATCGCGGCATCTGCCGGAGTGGTCACGCCATTTTGTTCGTGCAGTGCCGTGCCAGTTTTTATTGGTTTTCTTGGTGCAGGCGTACCAATCGGAGTGACCCTGAGCTTTCTTATTGCCAGCCCCCTGATTAATGAGATCGCCATCGGGCTACTTTTTACTATGTTCGGAATAAAAATCGCCGCCATCTATTTGTTTTCTGGATTAACCATTGCGATTACGGCTGGAATGATTTTGGGAAAAATGAAAGTCGAACGTTGGGTGGAGCCATTTGTTTATGCCAATCAGATGCATGGGCAAAACGAGTTTGCCTCACCTCGCTATACAGTTCGAGACCGTACCCGAATGGGAATGGAAGAAGCGGTAGCCATTTTCACAAAGATTTGGCCTTACCTGTTGGCCGGCATCGCCGTGGGAGCTGCAATCCATGGTTGGGCACCAACTGATTTCTTTGCCAAATACGCAGGGCATAACAACCCCTTTGCAGTGCTTATCGCCGTAGCCGTTGGAATTCCACTCTATTCAAGCGCTGCCGGCGTCATGCCTATTGTTCAAGCCTTGTTTGCCAAGGGTTTACCTATGGGAACTCTTTTGGCCTTTATGATGGCAGTAGTTGCGTTGAGCCTTCCTGAGATGATCTTGCTGCGAAGAGTTCTACGACCGAAATTATTAGTGACTTATATTGCCATCGTCGGCTCTGGAATCATTTTTGTTGGCTACCTATTTAATGCAATTCTTTAAGGGAAAGTGAACCCATGAAAATTCAGGATAAGAAGAAATCTTGATGCGACGGAAGATACTTTCTGAATTTATAGGAACTCTCACACTGGTAGCAGCAGTTGTCGGCTCGGGCACCATGGCAACGAATTTAAGTTCGGATCTGGGAGTTGACCTTCTTATTAACACGGTCTCTACCGTTTTAGCCCTTGGAATTCTTATACTGGTTTTCGGACCTGTTGGTGGTGCCCACTTCAACCCCGCTGTTTCAATAAGCGAATGGGCTCAAAAACGTCTTTCGACTTCACTTCTCCTTTGGTATTTGGCTGCCCAATTTTCTGGCGGAATCTTCGGCGCGATTCTTGCCAATCTGATGTTCAAAAATCCGGCTATCTACATGTCACACCATGTACGTGGTGGAGCTAATATTTTATTAGGTGAAGTAATTGCCACCGCCGGACTTCTCTTTTTTATTCAACTGCTTCGGGGCTACAACAAGGGTTCCTTAGCTCCAGTGGTGGTTGCTTCGTGGATAGGTAGCGCCTATTTCTTCACTTCTTCGACCTCCTTTGCTAACCCGGCAGTCACGATTGCTCGCACCTTTACCGATACTTTCTCGGGAATTGCTTTGAAGTCCGTCTTTATGTTTATCGCAGCGCAACTAATCGGGGCATTGTTTGGCACCTTGCTTGGAAATTATTTCAATCACTCAGAAAGCGAGAAATCGAATGACTAAGAAACCTACTGTGCTTTTTGTATGCGTGCATAATGCGGGCCGATCACAAATGGCCGCAGGCTTTATGCGTGAACTTGGTGGAGATCAAGTAGAAGTGCTTTCTGCAGGATCTGCTCCCAAAGATTCAATCAACCCAATCGCCGTTGAAGCCATGGCGGAAATTGGGATTGATATTGCTAATCAGCAACCGAAAGTCCTCACTCCTGAAGCCGTTCTGGAATCAGATGCGGTGATCACCATGGGGTGTGGTGATGTCTGCCCGATTTATCCAGGCAAGCGCTATGAGGACTGGGTCCTTGATGATCCAGCCGGGCAGGATATAAATTTTGTTCGAAATGTTCGCAATGAGATTAAGACTCGAGTCGAAACTCTGCTTTCTGAACTTTTGAAGTAAGGAAAACTTTCTATACTTCCACCATGACTAAGAAGCAGGGTTCGAATCTTCCTGCGCCGATAAGCGAAGCCGATCGCGCCCGATATGAGGCACTAGACGGTGAGTGGCGAGCGTTCGGGCTCGCCTCACCTGCCCGCAGAGCGTTGATTGATGCAAAGTTATATAAAGTCTCGGATTTGCGAAAGATTTCGCTTGGAGAGCTGGCCGACCTACATGGAATGGGCAAGTCTGCAATCGCCAGATTAAAGGTGCTGATGGAAGCGAAAAAGATCCGATTTCGCTAAGAACACAGGCCTTGGGAAGCGAAGAGATTGATAGCGTGAGAGAATTAAGGCGCTAACTTATTCGCCTTCCGACTCAAATAAGAGCCGATCGAATTACTTTGTATTTAGGGGTTTACAGTGACTGATAATTCAGGAAAATGTCCAGTTGTTCATGGAGCCGAAACCACCACGGGATCCACAAATACTCACTGGTGGCCCAGCACTCTTAACCTAGATATATTGCACCAACATGACGCGAAGACCAATCCACTGGGAAATGATTTCAATTATCGCGAGGAATTGAAGAATCTTGATGTTGATGCACTGAAGCAGGATCTTCGTGATCTCATGACTGACAGTCAAAGTTGGTGGCCTGCTGATTGGGGACATTACGGTGGCTTGATGATTCGTATGTCTTGGCATGCCGCAGGTACCTACCGTATTGCCGATGGTCGAGGTGGTGCAGGCACCGGAAATCAACGTTTTGCGCCACTGAATTCATGGCCCGACAACGTCAACTTAGATAAAGCTCGAAGAATTTTATGGCCTATTAAAAAGAAGTACGGGAACAAAGTCAGCTGGGCAGATTTATTGGTACTTGCTGGAACAATTGCGTACGAGTCCATGGGTCTGAAAACTTTCGGATTTGGTTTCGGACGCGAGGACATCTGGCATCCAGAGATTGATATTTATTGGGGTTCGGAAAAAGAGTGGCTTGCGCCAAGTGATTCCCGCTATGAAAATCTAGAGGATCCGGCCACTATGGATAATCCATTAGCCGCAGTCCAAATGGGTTTGATATATGTCAATCCTGAGGGAGTCAACGGCAAGTCAGATCCATTGAAGACTGCCTTGCAAGTTCGTGAAACATTTGCGCGCATGGCCATGAACGATGAGGAAACCGTTGCGCTAACTGCCGGTGGTCACACTGTGGGCAAGGCCCATGGTAATGGCGATGCCAAGCGAGTTGGTCCAGCACCTGAAGGCGCCGCATTAGAAGAACAAGGCTTAGGTTGGATGAACCATGAAACTCGGGGGATTGGTAGAGATACCGTCTCCAGCGGAATCGAAGGCGCTTGGACTACAGACCCAACAAAATGGGATAACGGCTACTTCGGCCTCTTGCTTGGCTATGAGTGGGCACTCACTAAGTCTCCAGCCGGTGCTACCCAATGGGAGCCAATCGATATTAAAGAAGAAGATAAGCCAGTCGATGTTGAAGATCCATCCATTCGCGTGAATCCGATCATGACTGATGCGGATATGGCAATGATTAAAGATCCTATTTATCGCGAAATTTCAGAGCGCTTCCATAGCGACCCTGATTATTTCAGCGAAGTATTCGCCCGAGCTTGGTTCAAACTTACTCATCGCGATTTAGGACCCAAAGTACGTTATGTAGGCCCAGATATTCCTAAGGAAGATTTGATTTGGCAGGATCCAATTTCTGCTGGTCCTAGCGACTACGACGTGAATGCAGTAAAAGCTAAGATTTCGGCGCTTAATTTGCCACTATCCGAATTGGTTTCTACCGCTTGGGATTCGGCACGTACATTTCGCTCTTCCGACAAGCGCGGCGGTGCAAATGGCGCTCGCATTCGATTGGCGCCTCAAAAAGATTGGCAAGGAAATGAGCCGGCGCGCTTAGCTCGAGTTCTTTCGGCGCTAGCTCCCATAGCCGAATCTTCGGGAGCAAGTTTTGCAGATGTAATTGTTCTGGCCGGAAATCTTGGCGTAGAGCAAGCAGCGAAGGCTGCTGGATTTGAAATTGTTGTGCCCTTTATTCCGGGTCGTGGCGACGCAACCGAGGAAAACACTGATGCACAATCCTTTGAACCGTTAGAGCCCATTCACGACGGATTTAGAAACTGGCTTAAGAAGGATTACGCAGTCAATAGTGAAGAACTACTTCTGGATCGTGCTCAGCTAATGGGATTAACGGCACCGGAGATGACTGTGCTAATCGGAGGGATGCGCGTCATGGGAACCAACCACGGTTCTACAAGACATGGAGTGTTTACCGAAAAAGTAGGCTCACTCAACACTGATTATTTCGAAACTCTCACTGATATGAAATATGTTTGGGAACCAGGTGAGGATAATCTATATAGCCTTCGCGACCGTTCAGATGGAACAGTGAAATTTACCGCCACCAGAATTGATGCAGTGTTTGGGTCAAACTCGATCCTTCGTTCTTATGTGGAGGTATATGCCCAAGATGACAATAAGCAAAAGTTCATCGCTGATTTTGTCTCGGCTTGGACCAAAGTCATGAACGCGGATCGGTTCTAAGCTAATTTTGGATTTTATCGTCATACCTGATGTATATTTATTTTTGGTGTGACGGGAAGCCTGGTCGTCGGTCGGTTTGTCGACCGATTTTGACCGAGAGGAAAGAATGCGATCTGCAAGTAATCATGGTTCTTTAGGTGTGCTCACGCTAGGGGCTTTAGGAGTTGTTTTTGGAGACATTGGAACGAGCCCGATTTATGCACTACGCCAATCTCTTGATACCTCAGGCTCGAGTCAATATGACATCTATGGGGTCGTATCTTTAATTTTTTGGTCTCTCATGTTGGTGGTTTCGGTGAAATATCTCGCCTTTGTATTGCGGGCCGACAATAATGGCGAAGGAGGAATTCTCTCTTTGTTTGCCTTGCTGCCTCACCAGGTGAGAAATGCAACGAAGGGAACTAGGTACACCTTCGTAATAATGCTCTTGTTAGGCACGGCATTACTAGTTGCTGATGGAATGCTTACCCCGGCAATCTCCGTTTTATCGGCTACTGAAGGAATCGAAGCCATTAGTCCAGGGCTAGCCCAATGGTCAGTGCCGTTAACTCTTCTGATTTTGGTTGCTCTTTTTGCCTTTCAATACAAAGGGAGCAATGCAATTGGAAAAGTATTTGGACCAATAATCTTTGTCTGGTTCGCAACCATCGG
>JBAXSZ010000072.1:0-5156 GCA_037130455.1 Actinomycetes bacterium
TTCAGGAAAGCGACCAGCGCGCGCTATTTAATAGTTATCTCGTGAGAGAAATGGGAGCGAAGGGCGTCAGTGTTATGACTGGCAACCAGAACTCCCTTTTCTTTTGCCCGCATATCAATTATCTCTAAAATCGCTTTTTGGAAATTGGAATCCTGGGCGCTAAAGGGTTCATCCAATAAATAAAAATCCGCCGCCTGAATTAAGGCTAAACCAAGACTTACTCGTTGTTGTTGCCCGATTGAAAGTTCCGTGACTTTCTTGGCCAACAATTCATTTAATCCTAGTAAATCAATAATGGCCGGCCAATCCGAACTTCGGTTTTGGAGTGAGCAGAAATCGATAATTTCTTGGACACTAAACGCAAGGAAAAAAAATCTTCGCTGTGGGGCAACTGAACGAAGCTTTGCAAAAGAGGTTGCTTTAATTGCGGAAATATCATTGCCACTGATAAGGATTTTTCCCATAGTCAACGGGATCGAGCCAGCTAGGGCGCCAACTAAAGTTGTTTTGCCAGACCCGTTTGGCCCGGCTAGCAAAGTTGCTCCGATGGCCGATACGGATTCTGAATAATCCTTGAAAACCATCTGGTTTCCACGACGAATAGTAATTTTCTCTATTTCAATCACTGTTCCATCACCCACTGGGCTCGTCGGGCTCGAAGCAAAATAATGAGTGCTGGCGCACCTAACAATGACGTAAGAAGTCCTAATGGAACTTCATGTGGCGCAAAAGCTGCCCGTGCCAGAAGGTCGGAAATGGCTAGCACTATTGCACCCAACAGACCAGAAAGAAGGATTAAATGTCTATGTGCAGGGCCAACGATGAGGCGAACTACATGCGGGACCAGGAGTCCTAAGAATGCAATAGAACCAACAGCGCTAACGGCCGGACCAATGAGAAGTGCGATTGCAAGGATATTTAGAAATCGGAATCTCTTAATGTTCATGCCCATGTAAAAGGCTGAATGTTCGCCAAGGCTCCAGACGTTTAAGCCAGACGAAAGGAAGAATGCCAAAACTACTCCGATGGCAATAAATGGAAAAATAGTTCGAACAGTTGAAAAAGTGACCAGGCTTAAGGAGCCAAAATTCCAGAAAGAAAGCGATTGAATTCCTGGCTCTCTTGATATTGAAATAATCAGTCCGGATATAGATGTCAAAATAGAAGAGAATGCGATTCCAGTTAAGAGAAATCCAAAGTTCTTATTAGGCGCTAATAATTGGATTATTGTGGCGGCGATTGCCGTCCCCAATGTTGCCATTAAGCAATTTATCCATGATCCGTAACTTGCGACCCCAGAAGCTATTCCCACAATGGTGCCAAAAGTAGCGCCACTAGATAAGCCGATAAGAGTCGGTTCTGCCAATGGATTCTTAAAAACTCCTTGGGCCAATGCGCCGGCGACTCCTAACGCAAAGCCAATTACAACAGCGCCTAGCACTCGTGGAAACCTCACATCCCAAACCGTGGTTGCTTCGGCAGATGAGTTCTTTCCTATAAGAGAAAAAACCGAGCTGTTTAAGTGGAGCAACCCGATTTGCAGTGAGAAATAGAAGAAAATAACCAGAACTATTGCTAGGGAAATGTAAGTAAATGGTCGTCTCATGCAGCGCTAGCTTTCAATATCGCAGCTCTCAATTTGGGCAACAGAGTTACCGTTCGAGGTCCAAAAGAAAGTAATAACGAATCATCAACAGTAACCACTCGCTTATTCTTTCCGGCCGGGGTTTGCGCAATTCCAGGCAATTGGACGAGTCCGTTAACACCGCCAACAGAAGCCAATCCTTTCGTCATAAGTAACAAAACATCTGGTTGCATTTTTATCAGCGCTTCAGCGGTTAATGCGTTAAAGGGGTGAGGTAACTCTGTGGCGCCAATATCGATCATTCCAATATTGGAAAGGAGAGAGTCTGCCCCAGAACCTTTGCCTCCTACTAAATAGATAGAAGCGGTGCCACGAAGATAAAGAAATGCGACTTTAATTTTTTTTGCAGAGTAATTTCCAGCTGTCAACATTGATTCCAGCATTTTCTTAGCCAGCGGCACTTTTAGGGCGTCGGCTATGGCTGCCTCTTTCTTAGAAATCGTGGCAAGTGTCCATGAATTTGGCACCATAACGATCTTAATCCCCGAATTTCGCAAGATGTTTATGGCCGAAGTTGGACTGGTATTTGAATCTATCAATATCAAATCAGGATGCTGAGAAAGTATGCGTTCAATGGCAACCTGGTGTGCGTCGGTGTCTATTGGGACTTTCGACAATTCGGGCATCGTCGATGCGATATCACGGCCGACCAGTATTTTGGCCAAGCCCAATGCGGCAACAATTTCAGCGCTCCCATTTGCCAAGGCCACGACTCTGGAATAGGCGGGGGTCTCGCCGGAACTCACCTGTGGAAGCGCAACTTCTAGATCGCTAATATTCTGAGTTCCAATAGGTTGTGAAGCGCAGCCACTCAGGAGCAGCGCAGCTAAAAGCGCACCTAACAGTGGTTTCACTACGCGATTATCACACCCTTATTCCTTACGGATGGGTTCATTCTGTCGGGAAAAGCCGACAAAATGGTGGGCAAGTGTCTTGGAACGTTTTAATAATCATCAGATACATTTCCCAAATGCTCAACCGAATTCTGCTCCTAGCGGCGCTTTTTGCAATGCCTATGAGCCTGGCCTCGGCAGCCACGCATCTGGGAAGTCATGGCGAAAGTCTGACTGTTTCGAAAGTGACTAATGTTAAGAACGGCGAGAAAATAATTGTCTCCGGCGCACGCTTTGACGAAACTGTAGGAATTTACCTTGCAATGTGTGTTGTAGTTCCAAAAAGTAAATTACCGACTCCCTGCGGCGGCGGCGCTGATAAATCTGGAACTACAGGTGCTTCTTATTGGATCTCTTCAAACCCACCTGATTACGGAGTTGGCTTAGCAAAGCCATACCTTCCCGGGGGAAGATTTTCCATTACCTTGAAAGTTTCACCCATGATCGGAAAACTTGATTGTCGCAAAATCCGGTGTGCCATTTATGTTCGAGCAGACCATACTCGCGGTGACGATAGAAGTTACGACCTAAATATTCCGTTGCAATTTAAAAAATAAGGAAGAAATAAGGAAGAAGGAAAATATGTCCAAAGTTCGATTCGTTTCTATGCTGGCGGTGGTCCTCACTGCGTTTAGCTCGATCTCTATTGCTAATGCCGCTCCAAGCGTTCTTGTTCAAGGAGGGCCTTACACGAATTTAGATCCTAACGGTGCAGATATCCATTTTGGCTTTGGGAACTTTCCAACCGCACATGGTCTCTATCTCTACGAAGCGGTCCAACCAACTGCCGGCGCCAGACCAACAATATTTAGCACTGCTCAAGTTTGGGTTTCTAACGACCCACAAGCCCCTGCATCTCCCAAAGGTGATGTAAAAGTTAAAGTAACCGCCTATTTCACTGGTGCGGATTGCTATCACATGGTCTGCGGAATATTTGTCCGTCTAGATCACACCGCCCAGAGTGACACTTCAGAAGATCAATTCATACCAATCACTTTTGCACCAGCAACTGCCGCTCCTACTACTGCCCCACTGCCGGTTGATACCATAACGGCTTCAATTAGCGGGAAGACCCTTTCTAGTTCGGCTCCATTCACGATTGCTTATCAAACCCCGGTGAATATCGATGTGGTGACAGGCTCCGGCGCTACTCCTACATTTAAAGTGTATGGAGATAATTGCACGATGACTGGAAGCATGTTGACTGCTCTCAAGGGATCTGGGCAGTGCGATGTAGCGGTTACTTCACCAGGAAATGCAATGAGTTCGACAGTAACTTCACACTTTCCAGTTAATCTGAAAGTTGGAATTCAAACTCCAGTTCCAACTGGTGCCGGTGCTGCGATCAAGAATTCCATCTTGTTGGCTCAAATGACAAACTTTGGCGAAAAAATATCCTACAAATCTTACTCAACGAAAGTTTGTACAGTAAATGCGAATCAAGTAAAAATCCTCAAAAGTGGCACATGCACTTTGGTTGCTAAAGCAACTGGACGGTCTGGTTTGTTCTCAACCTACAGTTCAAAAATCACCCTGAAGGTTTCAAAAATTAAGTAATTAGTTACGTTCTAGAGCTCGAAGTCCGGTAATGGCAAATGCGGTTGCGTTTCGGATTTCGAGCTCTGGTTCATTTCCAGACTCAATGCGCACGCTGGCAACATCTGTAATGCTTGATATGTAAGTCAATGCCGCCGTGACATCTTTAATGCCCGTGGCTGCAATCGCCTGTCGAAGTGGGGCAATTAATTTCCGGTGCCCAACTGCAATATCTTCTTTTCGGTAATCCGGAGTCGTCACGGTATTTAAAGATTTAACTAGCATGTGTCGACCATCTACGACATAACGCAATCCTTCAGCAATCCATAACGACAATTTTTCAAATGGATCTACCGCATCCTTGATGGCATCGGTCAGTCGAAGTGCATAGTGCTCAAGTTCTTCAACAACTAAATCTGCAACCAAATCTGCCGAACTAGAAAAGTATTCATAGATAGAAGATCGAGATAGCCCAGCCTTTTGTGCCACCGCGGCAACGGTAATGGCGTGCGCTCCCTCTTCCACCGCAAGTTCGAGGGCGGCGCTCATGAGTTGCTGGCGTCGAAATTCTCGATGGGCAGCTAAGTTAGGCGCGAAGATCTTTGGCATTGGCTCATCCTCCCATCAAATGGTCAAAGCGCAATATTACCAGCGAACGTTCAGACTCTTTTGGGCTTCTCACCAGCCTAGTTATCGATACTTTGGAGATGAAACGACATATAGCAATCTTGGCTTTCGGAGTAATTATCTCGGGTGCTGTGACGTTGGTTCAGTTGGCACCACAACAATCAGGATCCCTAACTGGCTCAACAACCAGTAATTCCGCAGCTGTGACCACAGCTAATGGCGCGGCCCTGACAACTGCCGGAGCCAAGACCATCACGGTTGCTCCATCAATTTCTGGTGGAAATTCCGAATCAGATGACTAAATTTCAATAATGTAACTACAGTGCAGGCGTGATCCTTCTCTTTCTCGCCTTCATTGCTGGTGCACTAACCGCCCTGGCGCCATGTGTGTTACCGCTTCTGCCAATAATCATCGGTGGCGCCATATCAGGAGATGAAAAAGATCGAAGCCGGCC
>JBAXSZ010000073.1:0-5129 GCA_037130455.1 Actinomycetes bacterium
GTAGTAGCGAAACTCATCATGAGAGTTAACTTGGGCTGCCACGTGCGGTAAGAAGCGTTTGCACGGATAGCAGTTGTTAGTGCGGTTTGTGCTGATACAACATATCCGTGAAGAGTTGCCAAAGAGGATGCTCGCCGCGCAACACGAGTTGCTTGGGGAAGCGCTTCAAAGGCATGTGCGAAGCTATTGGCCGTATTGATGCTTGCGCAAGCAGAAAGTGCGGCGGTGTCAGCGGCGGTAACAGTGGCTTTTGCAAAAGTACTTGCGTTTGATAGTGGAACAGAAAGCGTTGTGGCCGTAACTACGGCTACAAGAAATAATATTTTTCGGTTGATGATCATCATCGCTCCCTGGTGAGAGAATTTGAATGGTGAAATGTTACTACGGATCAGGTGGGCTGGGAAGGCTTTTTCAGCATTTATTTGGGCAAATTCCCAGAAATTGCCCTTCGAATTTTGACAATCAGACTCACAATGGTGACTAGTGCCAACAGGACAAGCACGGTAATGATAATCACGTAGACATCGCGCGGTGCGTGGTGGGCGGCGGCAAGGATATAAACCTGGGGGGTGACGAAGGTAAGGGCCGCGATGACCGTCCATTTTCTCACCGCTATCCAATCCCGCTCAACTATTTTGACAACCATTCGAGCGGTGGCGATTCCATAAGGCCAAGAAGTACAGACATCAATCACAAAAAAGAGGATGGGGTTAACGCCATATTTAGCGAGGGTTTTCCAGACAATAAAGGTTGCGCCAAAACTGTAAAGAACGATCGTGCTCGCCCACAACTTTTCAATGATTTTTATCTTCACGTACCATCTTGACACTAATTGCAATCAGGCGTACAAATGAATTACTCAAATATTTGGGAAACTTTATATCTGGGGTCGGATCGGATATCAGCTCAGGCTCAGCGTATGTTCCGGAGCCAACACGATAGATGACGTGGTCTGATGGTCATTACATCCGAGACGGGAAAAACGAAGCGGTTCTGCCTTCAGTGCTTTCGGTGCAAGGTGCGAGACAGAGCGATCGAGGTGAAACATCATCATCGCGATCTAGACTATTCAATCTGCTTCGACTATCCGCCAAGAACAACCCCCTGGACCTGACCTCCAGGGGGTTCTCTTTTTAGCTCAATCGTTCTAAAGGTTGAGAAGTTATAGTTGAAATTATTTCAAAGTCTTTATCAACATGTAGCAAGGTGTATTGGCAGCGTTCCGCGGTTGCAGCAATTAATAAATCGGGAATCGAAGGCGCTCGGTGAGCTCCGATCGCGGCAAGTTTTTGCATTACTTCCCAAGCGCGAGCCTCTATGGAAGGGGAAAGTAGCTCAACAATTAAGTTTGAAAGCGGCGGGGATGCAAATGAATTAGTCAGATCTTTTTCTGATCTCGCCGAATACCCTATTTCAAGTCTGGTGATGCTAGATATTCGTACCAGTCCACGATTAATACGTTCGGCCCACAGCGGCGCATCTTTCGAGCCACCTAGTTTTACCAACGCCGATTTATCGGCTAGCCAGATTTTTACTGCCATGCCTTTGACATAATTTCTTCATTGGCCAAATCAGGGAGCAACTCAAGGAGATCTTTTAGGTGAGCCTCGGTGACAGATGGGCGTCCGTGGACGAGTTCCTGCTCCAAGGTTCGCTTCACATACTCTGCCCGTGAGATTCCCATCGCTTGAGCCTTTAAATCAATTACGGCCAGGATTTCTGGGGCAACATTCCTAATTAGCAGGTCGGTCATTGGTTCCTCCACTTTGATATCATACGATATCACATTGATCTGGACTGACCTGCCTGCTTAATGAGCATCGTGGTTCATCACCGAATTCTGAAGGGGTTTTGGTATCCAGCCGTGGAAACGGAAGGCGAGAGCGATATTGCGCCTTTTTCAACTTAATTCAACTTAATTCAACTTAATTCAAGTGGTGGTACGAAAAGTTCCGTTGAGAAATTAGTACTCGTTCGCGATAAATAATTTCTGAGCTGGGAACTTAGTCAGGATATGGACACCAGTTTCGGTGACCACTACTTCTTCTTCAATGCGCGCTGCCGAAATACCATCTGATGCTGGGCAATATGTCTCCAGTGCAAAAACCATTCCTGGTTTAATTTCAATGGGATTATCCAGACTATTAAGCCGGGAAATAATTGGACGCTCGTGAAGTCCCAAGCCTAAGCCGTGACCAAATTGCAATCCGAAGGCCGCTAATTCATTAGCAAATCCGAACTCTTCGGCTTTTGGCCACACCTTTGCAATGTCATCCGTTCCTACTCCGACCCGAACCGTATCAATAGCCGCATCCATCCATTCGCGAGCTTTTGTATAGGCATCGTGCTGGCTTGGGGTTGCACTTCCAACTGCAAATGTTCGGTAGTAACAGGTGCGATAACCATTAAAGGAATGAATGATGTCAAAGAAGGCTTGGTCGCCTGGTCGAATTATCCGGTCGGTAAAATTATGGGGATGCGGGTTGCAACGATCTCCAGAGATTGCATTAATCGCTTCAACTTGATCCGAACCCATTTCATAGAGTCTCTTATTGGCTAGTGCCACAATTTCGTTTTCTCTGATGCCGGGCTTGAGAACATCGACAATATTTTGGTACACCCCATCAACCATGGCTGCGGCTTGATTGAGCAACATGATTTCATCTACAGATTTGATGACTCGCGCATCGAGCATTAGTTGTTGGCAATCAACGACTTTGAGTCCTTGCCGTTGCATTTCAAAGAGAAAGGCTGGCTCTACTATATCTACGCCAACCGGTAAATGCGCAACTCCAGCATCTTCTAAAAGTCCTTTGATTTCCTTTATCGCTGATTCCATCAATCCGGCCGAAGGCGCAACAGCACCGCGCATTCCTAACATGCCCGGACGATTATTTTCCTTTTCAAGCCAAGGTGAATGCATCTGATGATGACGAACTGCAGACCCAAAATCCCAGAGCATTGGCTCGCCGGATCTGGTTAGCAGTGCATAGCGCGTCATCTTGTCGCCCAGTGCGCCGCCAATCCAAGTTTGAGTCGTATAGCGAATGTTGTAGAAGTCGAAAAGCAAAAAGGCGCCACACTCGCTGGATTCCAACGAAGCTTTTGCGCGTCCGATTCGATACTTGCGGAGTCGATCAAAATCGACGCGGGATTCGTAATCGACTCCCATATGACCTGGCGCAGAAAGTTGGATTTTTGGAACGTTATTATTTTCATTCATCTTTGGATACTTCCAATCCACTAATGACTTTTGTATTTTCAGATTCGATCTCATAACCGCTGCGACGGGCTTGTTCCTTAATCAAGACCGCGAAATCTTCGGTGAGGTAGCCAGCACCACCAGCAGAAGCAATCAGTTGGGAGGTAGCTGAAGCTAATGGCATCGGGACTTTGAGATCATGTGCAGCAGCCAGGCCTAAATCAAAATCTTTGCTTAAAAGCGGAATCGTGAATGTCGCGGCGAAATCTAGGTTTACTAGCGCTGGGGATTTATATCGGGAGAAAGTTGATCCCATGACCGAATCGTTGAGGAACTCTAAGAAGGCAGCTCTACTGACGCCACCGCGTTCGGCAAGAACGGTAATTTCAGCCAGCGCTTGAATAACAATTCCTAGATAGACGTTGTGCGCGATCTTTACTAGGCGGGCAACTTCACCCTCGCCAACCCAAGTCACTCCATGACCAAAGGTTTCCAATAACGGCTTCACATCTTCAAAACTGGCGCGAGGTCCAGAAACAGCCACAGTTAACTTTCCAGCGGCGATAACTGCTGGATTTCCACTGACCGGTGCCGCAAGAAAAGTCGCACCTTTTTCGGCAGCGGCAGCTCTAACTTTGGCTGATACTTCTTCTGAGACGGTGGATGAGTCCACGATAATTTTTGGAGCCTTGCCTTCGACGGTCAGTAGGCCGTTTTCACCATAGATGACTTGTTCTAGATCCTTAGGTGCCGAAACCATAATGAAAACGACATCCAAACCAGCCAAATCTTTGGGGTGGTCCACAATTGTGGCGCCTTTAGCTGTTAGCGGTTCGGCTTTTGCCCGAGTTCGGTTGTAGGCGGTGAGGTCGTACCCGGCATCTAGCAATCGGGTTGCTAGCGCGTAACCCATTCGGCCGGTGCCAATCCAACCAAGTTTGAGTGAGTTAGAAGAAGTCACGTTGCGCTCCCTACCGTCGGATTATGCAATCGATTGCAGAATAGTCGCATTATTCGCGCATTTGTAGGCTCTCGTCAACCTATAGCCAGGGCAGTATCGTTGAACAATGCGCAATCGAGTAACCCTGGCCGATGTGGCCAAGATAGCTGGGGTCAATCCCGGGACCGTTTCGCGCTCACTCAATCCCCAAACTGAGAATCAAGTCAATAAAGAGACGGTCCGCAAGATTCGGAAAATTGCCAAGGAGTTGGGGTATACCCCAAACACCGTTGCCCGAGGTTTGCGTACTCGAAAATCCCTAACGATCGGTGTTGTGATTCCTGATTTAACCAACCCGATCTTTCCGCCGCTTGTTCGAGGTGTAGATAGTTACTTACTGCCTCGCGGATATTCAGCCTTAATTGTCAATTCAGATGGAAACGTCGACACGGAATTAGTCTTGATTAACTCACTTATGGAGCGACAAGTCGATGGCTTGATAATTGCTACTGGTCACGGTGGCGATGAAATGCTTAAGGATTTTCATAATCGCGGCGTCTATGCCGTGATGGTAAACCGCGAATCCCCTGGTGTTCCCTATCCGACCGTTACTGGTGATGATGGGGCTGGAATCAGTGCTGCTATTGAACATTTAGTTGCTTTGGGCCATAAAAACTATATTCATTTAGCTGGTCCTTCAGATTCTTCAACCAGCAAGATCCGAGCACATACCTTCTCGATCGAATGTAAACGATTAGGTCTGAACGGAAAAATAATAAAAACAACGGCGTACTCCATTGAAGCTGGGCAAACAGCAATGGATAAATTCCTAGATCACAAGCCTGCGCCATTCACGGCCATTGTCGCCGGAAACGATCTTCTAGCACTCGGTGCTTATCATTCCCTTCGAACCCATGGTCTAAATTGTCCGGCCGACGTATCCGTCATTGGATTTAACAACATGCCGTTTGCCAACGATTTTCAACC
>JBAXSZ010000074.1:0-4995 GCA_037130455.1 Actinomycetes bacterium
TGGTGGAAAACTTTAGGTAAGCCATCGCTCTTTGGTATTAATTGGAGCTCAAGTTTTTCTCCGATTCCGATCTCCTTCATTATTGGAATTCTTGCCTTCGCCCTATTCACGAAGATCGAACTCAAGCGCAATCTGCGCAATCAGCCGGTCTTGCTGGACCTCAACTTGTTGCGAATTACCTCTTTTAGAAATGCGAATATCGCCGCGGCAATTGTCAGTCTGGGTGAATTTGGTCTGATCTTTTCATTGCCACTTTGGCTTCAAAACGTCTTGGGTTATTCGGCATTTGGTACCGGGCTAATTCTGTTAGCTCTTGCGGTCGGTTCATTCTTTGCCAGTGGTGCTGGTGGCCCGCTGGGCGCAAAACGCGGACCCATCTTTGTGGTTCAAGCCGGAATTTTTTTGGAGCTTATTGGTGTTCTTGGAATCGGAATTGTCATCTCCCCCACCACGAAAGCCTGGGTCCTTATTATTCCGCTCTTCATTTACGGCATGGGAGTTGGTTTAGCAACAGCGCAATTGACCGGAGTGGTACTGGCCGATGTCCCGGTCG
This sequence comes from Actinomycetes bacterium, assembly GCA_037130455.1. Taxonomy (GTDB): domain Bacteria; phylum Actinomycetota; class Actinomycetes; order Nanopelagicales; family Nanopelagicaceae; genus CAIMZW01. The sequence goes on from JBAXSZ010000074.1 coordinate 554, forward strand.
AACAAAGCGGGCAGGCTTCGGGAATGGCAAGCACAATGCGTCAGCTCGGTTCTGCCTTAGGCATTGCAATTTTAGGAACAGTTCTTTTTGGAACTTTAGGTTCTGGGTTGAATGGAAAATTGGAAGTTCAATCCCCATTGCCGAAGGTGGCGCAAGAACAAATCTCTCGAGGAGTAGTTTCCTCAGCTGGCGCATTAATTCCGCAATTGAAGAAGAACGCGGCAACGGCAGCAGAAGGTAAAGCCGCGGCAGAGTCCTTCTCTTCATCCTCCAAGTGGGCTGCCGGAGTAGCCAGTCTTTTCTTGCTCTTGGGATTACTAGCCACCAGGAGATTGAAAGAAAAAGCGGACTAAGACTGGGAACGAAGCTGTTCTAGAGAGAATATTTCTTTGTAACGAAGCTGCGAGGTTTTTGCCAGAAAACTGCGTTCACTTTCAAGATATTTAATTACTTTTTCTCGTTCTTCGCTGCTATTTAATTCCACCCGCCAAGGTTTATTCCATCCGGTGTAGTGAAGAATGAAATCCTGATCATCAACATTGACGGATTCATTAATTGTTGTGCGATTAAATCCCGTGGAGATCTGCATATAGCTATCACATAAGAGAAAATTGAGAATGCATTGATCGGCCAACTCAAAGCCAAATTCCTTGTAGTTGCTAGCTAAAAACCGCCACTTAATTGGCATACCCGCTTCTTGCCACATCTGAGAATTAAAGATCATTACTCCTGCATTAAAATATCTTGATCCCGCTTTTTCCACAGCAAGATTTCGTTGCTTATTTACCCCGCTCATATCTTCAGGACACGCCAAGGCAATAAAACGACTATATAAAGATGATGATTCGGGCAATAGCTGATCCCAGCCGGGTAGACAGAGCAAGTCGCAATCAAGGTAGAGAAAGGAGTCACTGATTTGATCAGCAAGGAGCATTTTGGCGTAAGTTGCGGTCGAGATATAGAAAATGGCGGGTAGGTCAGAAGGTATTCGAATTGGATAAAACTCCAGATTTACATTCAATAAGTTGCAAAGATCCCTAATCAGGCGTAGCGCATCTTCATCTAATTGATCTGGGTCATACGCCACCGTTACAACATAATCTTTTTCCGATGTGGTTTTAGCAGAATAAATGGTGTGAAGAAGTGGATATAAATATTTCTTATCGCAACTCATCACGACCCGGTTCACCAGGTAATTAAACCCTAGTAATTGAATTCTTGTCACTGAGGTTTTGCAAGGGTCGCATGCCGGCGAAGATTCGCTTAGGCTGGCGCCATGGACAATCGAAGAACCGTACTAATAACAGGTGGCGCTCGTGGCATCGGAGCGGAGATCGCAAAAGAATTTGCACAGCAAGGCGATCAAGTGATTCTTCACTACGGTTCTTCCACAGAGAAGGCCGAGGCAATTATTGCCTCATTGTCCGGTACTGGTCATGTCGCAGTACAAGCCGATATTCGAAATCCCGCGGAAATTGCGACCATGGTAGAAAGTGTGGGATCGCGTTTCGGAAAAATTGATGTTCTTATAAACAATGCTGGTGTGTTCATTGACCACCCCATCGAATCCACTACCTATGAAGAATGGCAATCAGCCTGGGACCAAGTCTTGGGGGTCAATTTAATTGGCGCAGCCAATATGACCTGGTGTGTCTTGAAATTTATGCCCAAGGGCGGAGATTCAAGGATTGTAAATATCGGTTCAAGAGGTGCATTTCGAGGCGAACCAGCATCACCTGCTTACGGCGCATCAAAGGCGGCGATAGTCGCTTTCGGACAATCCATTGCAAAGGCCCTGGCTCCACAAGGTATTGCCGTTACGACTTTAGCCCCGGGTTTTGTAGATACCGAAATGGCAGCCCCACGATTACAGGGGGCGGAAGGCGATGAAATCAAGGCTCAAAGCCCGTTCAATCGGGTAGCTCGTCCACAAGAGTTGGCCAAGGCTGTCTACTTCCTGGCATCACCTGATTCTGAATGGGCAAGTGGCGCAGTTCTGGACTTTAACGGTGCCTCGTACTTAACCATGTAGCTTAAAGAAAGCACTAACCTTTGCAATTAATTGCTCCTATGACTGAGGCAAACTCAATGGAAAGGCTTTCATGAGTTCATTCAAGACTGTTGTGCTCGAGAATGATTTCTTGCGATTAACGATGCTTCCGGACATTGGATGCAAGATTGTTTCGATTTACGACAAGGTAAATGGCTACGAATGGTTGTGGAGTGATCCGCACCGACCGGTCACAACCCCAATCTTTGGCGATGCCTACGACCATTACGACATCAGCGGCTTTGATGAGTGTTTCCCCAATATCGGAGTTTCGTTACACCCGTTGGACAGCGATTTGTTGCTTCATGATCATGGCGAGATTTGGGCCAGACCTTGGAAAGTTGAACAATCTGAAAATAAAGTGATTGCCGAAATCAGTGGCGAACAAATGAATTTTGGTTTTCGTCGAACGATCACTCTGGTCGGAAGAAAAGTTAACTTTGATTATCAAGTGACCAACAGCGGCGACGAAAATCTTGTCTATCTTTGGTCGGCTCATCCACTTTTTAAAGTTACTGGCGAGATGGTAATCAGTTGCTCAACCAACCACCCTATGACCAAGGAATTCGGATTCAGCGAACGAATGAGTCCCAATGGTTCTGACGGTGGTGAGGGAAGATTCAATTCATATACTTGGCCCACAGTTACAAATGGCGATGGTCAAGAATTCGATATCAGCCAGATTTCCTTGGCACACCCTCTGACCGACAAAGTCACGCTAGAAATTGCCAAAGGTGCTGAATTTGAATTGCGCGACAAGGAAACTTCTCGTGCGATGACATTAACTATTCCGCAAGGCAACATTTCCCACATTGGTATCTGCTACAACCTAGGCGCCTGGCCCTTTGGCGACCATCCCGCCAGTTGGGTGGCGCTAGAACCCACTAATGGTTGCACCGATCGTTTGGACTACTCCTACGAAAAAGGAGCCTTTAGAGATTTGCCCGCAACACAGATTGAAGATTGGAACTATCACATGGAGTTCAACTAGAACTCGATCGTCGCCTTCCCTTTAACCCCGGGAGTTGCCACAAAGGTCATGCCAGAAAGTGGGGAATCTTCGTCAGTCAATTGGGCTGTAGTAATTACAAGTTGATCCAGATTTTCGCCGGCAAATGCGCACGAGGTTGCGTTCTTTACTGGCATGGGAATGATCATTGAGATTTCACCGTCGGATGAATACCGAACAACGCGGCTTCCACCAAAGAAGGCAACCCACATTCCATCTTCAGAATCCGAACACATCCCATCAGGCATACCGTGCTCTGGATCGAAGGTAACTAACGGTCTCCGGTTCGAAATGAAACCGTTTTCATGATCAAAAACATCTAAGCGATAGGTCAGGGTGTCGATGTAGTAAAACAGATCCCCCTTCACGTTCCAGTCCAAACCATTGCTAATAGACACTGGCGAAAGTAATTCTGTTACTTCAAGCTCCTTCGAAATTCGATAGAGCTGGCCAGCATTTGGACTTCCATCATTTGCCATGCTGCCGGCAAATAGATCTCCTAGCGGTGAAACTTTTGCATCATTCCATCGGACTGAAGTGCCTGTTGGAACATCTTGGGTTTGCTGGCATTGGAATATTTCTTCCTCAACTCCGTGAACATCCCGAGATAATAAGGAATTTCCAGAGCCCAAGATGTAACCACCGCCAGATTTAGGAACCGTGAAACCAACATCTGATGCTGTCGAGAAACTTCCGATTTCGTGGCTCACTAAATCATGCCAGTGAACTTGTTTTCCCAAAATATCTACCCAGGTAACAAGTGAATTGAATTCTCCCCTGGACGTTGGGCCCTCACCCAACGCGCAACGGCGTTCATCGAAAACTTGAGGCATCACTAGGCTCTCAATCTCTATATCTATGAAATATATTTAACTATTGAGTTTTCTTTCTAAAGGCAATCCACACTGCGGTAATCATGACGATTCCAACCACTGCATCCAATAGGAATGGATCTAGACCAAGCATCACTAAACCTTGCAAAATTACCTGAAGGAATAGCAGGCCAATAAAAGCACCAGTAAGGCTTCCGCCACCACCAGTCAACATAATTCCACCTACTGCCGCTGCGGAAATAACATTCAACTCCCAGCCTAAGCCGGTCACAGCATCAGAACGTTGAAGCTTGCTCATTAAGAGAATTCCAGCGAAAGATGAAAGAGCCCCACTAAATATGAAGAGAGAAATCTTAATTTTTGCGACTTTTATTCCAGATAATCGTGCAGCAATTTGATTTCCACCAATGAGATAAAGCTTTCTTCCGGTAACGGATTTCCGTAGCCACACATCAGCAATTCCGAAGAGAACGAGAAAGATCCACACCGAGGAAGGTAGGCCAAGGATTTCTGTTCGCGATAATTTTCCCGCTCCTTGTGGAAGTGGATA
>JBAXSZ010000075.1:0-4873 GCA_037130455.1 Actinomycetes bacterium
TTAGAGACTTGTGAATCTTTCACAATAGAAATCCCACAGTCATAGGGAACATTCAAAGTCTTATGGGCATCCGTCGCCCATGAATCTGCCAAGTTCAATCCAGAAGTCAGGGAATCGAATTCTGCCGATGCCAATGCCCACAATCCAAAGGCGCCATCCACATGAACCCAGGAATGATGTTGACGGGCAATTTCGATTGCTTCGGCAAAGTTATCAAAGGATCCAGAATGCACGTTTCCTGCCTGCAAGCACAGGATGGTAGGGATGTCGTTTCCTTCAAAAACTTTTCGAAGTGCGGCGATATTGATTCGACCTTCGTGATCATCTTCAACGACAGTTGGGAGGCCAAAACCTAAATAGCGAAGGGCCAAGTCAACAGAAACGTGGCGATCCTGACCGACTAAGACTCGAATCGCTGGTGCGCCATTTACACCTTTTTCGTTCACGTCCCACCCGAGATCTTTAAGCAATTTGTATCGAGCACACATCAGACCCGAGAAGTTCGCCATAGTGCCGCCGGTAGGAAAACCGACTGCGGATTCTTTGGGCAGGTGTAGTAAATCTAAGAGCCATTCGCCGGCGATTTCTTCCAAAGTCACGGCCGTTGGTGAAAGGTAATTTGCGCGGCTATTTTGATCCCAAGCACTCACCAGCCAATCTGCACCAAGAGCTGCAGGCAGTGTGCCACCAATTACCCAACCAAAAAATCTGCCAGAACCTTTACCCATTAAGCCCGGTTCACCCAATTGCGCAAGGCGCTGGATTACTTCCGTTGGCGGTATACCAACGTCGGCAAGTGAGTCATGAAAGGATTCGCGAATTTCATCTGGATCTTTATCGGGGTGAACTGATCTGGTGGGCATCCCATCCAGCCACGAAATTGCTTCCCGAACCGCAACTTCTAGCGCGGCGCGGTAAGGCTGGCTGTTGGTTGTCATATCGCCTTCCCAGTCTGGGTAACGCACGCAGGCTGGGTTCAATTCTAACTTATTGCTGGGCAGCCCTTCGAACTGCTTCTACGGCAACGGCCACATCGGCACCATCTGTCGTCCAATTGCTCACTGAAATCCGAAGCACATTCTTGCCTTGCCAATGCGATCCCGAAATCCAGACCGTTGAATCTTGAATTAACCGCTCTTCAATCGCTTTTGTCCGTTCATCATCTTCAAAGCAGAAAGTCACCTGGGTGAAAACCACATCATTCATCACAAAACACCCAGGGATTTTTTTCAATTCTTCCCCGACTAGTTGGGCATTGGTCACTAATTTTTCGACGAGTGCGGTTACACCGTCGCGTCCCAAGGAAGCCAGCGCCGCGTATACCGGTACGCCACGCGCTCGCCGAGAAAGTTCGGGCACTTTATCGGTGGGATCCCCGGCGTCGGACATAAAACTTTCCAAATATCCAGCGTGAGTTCCAAATGAATTTCGAAGTGCATCCGGATGTGCCACGATAGAAACGCCGCAGTCATAAGGAACATTTAATGTCTTATGAGCATCTGTGCCCCAAGAATCTGCTTTCTCAATTCCCTTGAGTTGTCGACGAAGCTTTGGTGAGACCAAAGCCCACAATCCAAAGGCACCATCTACATGCACCCATGCACCATGTTGGTGTGCCAATTCGATTGCTTCATCGAACGGATCAAAGGCACCAGAGTGAATATTGCCGGCCTGCAAACAAAGGATGGTCGGACCGCTGCCGCTTTCTAACACTTGCTTAAGCGCATCAATCCTTATGCGTCCTTCGCTGTCAGCTGCAACCGCAGTTGGAATTGGCAAACCAAGATATCGCAGTGCTAAGTCGATGGTGATGTGGCGTTCTTCGCCGGCGAGTACCCGCACCGTAGGTGCACCGATCAACCCCTTGGCATTTATATCCCAACCAAGATCGGATAAAACTTTATAGCGTGCCGAAATCAATCCAGTGAAATTGGCCATGGTGCCACCAGTGGGAAAACCAACATCGGCACTCATTGGTAGGCCAAGTAAATCTTTTAACCACAGACCGGCAATCTCCTCTAGCGCTGCCGTCGTTGGCGTCACACTTCGCGCGGCATTGTTCTGATCCCATGCGCTGACTAACCAATCTGCACCTAATGCAGCTGGAAGCGTTCCGCCTATGACCCATCCGAAAAATCTTCCAGATGGCATAGACATAAGTCCTTGCTCGCCAATATGAGCCATCCGTTCAACAACATCGGCGGGGTTGGTCATGCCTTTTGGCAATACGTCGCCAAATGCGTGCAACATCTGGTCAATGTTCTTTGCTGGGTTAATGCCTCGCTCTGAAATTGTGTCCAACCATAACTTCGCGTGCTTGGAAGCAACAGCCAATGTTTCCGTGTAGATATCGCCTTCGATGGTCATGATTGGCTCCAATTGGTCGTCCAACGGTTGGGATTGTCTATTAAGCGTGTTTTTTGTTAAGTAGGTGAAGTTACCCTGAATGACTATGTATTAACTAGAGACCGATCCAGTTTTGTGAACGCGGTAATAATTTCAGGTGCTTCAAATGCCCGATTGTGAGCACTTAGATTTATTTCGGTGAGAATCCCGCTACTTACCAAAATAGAAATAGCAGTGCTTGTCTCGGCGAAACACCTATTGATTATTTTCATCGCACTCGTCACATCAATAACGGGTGTTCCCACTAACTTTTGAAGCAGCAAATCCAATGGAGATTCATCGCGAACGTGACCCAATTTCTTCCGCCACAATTTTTCGACGGCGCACATTTGATTTCTAAATTCAGAAATTTCGGAAACCGATTTAAGGCAAGCCGTGGCAAATAAACTCACCCAATCTTCAATCCCTTCCACTGCCTTCGCGGACTGGCAATTTCCTAAGTAACGAATGGCTGACAGACCGGTTATTAAGTCTGTACTTCGAGTTGCCATAACCAAAGAAAAAGGGGGAAGCCCTTTAAAGGGAACCCCGCGTCTGCGAAAAACAAGTTGCACCAAGACTCGACCGGTCCTGCCATTGCCATCTGTGAACGGGCGAATGGTTTCGAACTGCGCCAGTGCGATCGCCGCCTGTACGACGGGAGACAGGTCGTCCCTATTACAAAAGGCAACCAAATCCTGCATCAAACCCAACACTCGGACTGATGGTGGCGGAATATATTCGGCGTTATTTGGCAGAAATTTATCTCCGCCAATCCAATTTTGTTCCTGGCGAAAATGACCTGCCGTTGTTGGGTTGTTCCCAGTCATCATCATACGTTCGTGAATTTTGAGAATCAGATCCAGTGAGATTTCAGAATTTTCCCTGACCTGATGAATTCCATAATTTAGCGCCTGAATATTGGCAAGAACTTCGTTAGAGCAGAGATCTGGAGTATCTCCCACCAAATTCATTTCCAATTCAGCCCGCAATATTCGCCGAGCAACTAAGACCTGACCGGCAATTCGCGAAGACGCAATAGCTTCTGCCCGCAGCATTAGTCGAGCCACCGCTTCGCTATGTTGAGTGAATGTAGGTTGAAAACTTACGGTTCTTAGCGCCACTTCGGCTTGGCTGATACTGACCTGGACAGATTCTGAGAATGTAAAGGTTCGACCTATTAGTAGATCGGGAATGTAGCGCCGATATTCAAGAGGCATACGGTTGGCCTCACTCTGGTCCTTGCCTTTTCCACTGCAAATGGCCCGCTCTAACCGCGCCATTGCCCCTCCTTGGTTAGATCGACCCAACTCCTACTGCTAAATCTATTACCAACACTGGCCAAATCACAGGTGCCCCGAAAACCGCTCTAACTGGCGTTTTAAGCAGCGTTATAGGACAAATAGTCCAAAGATATTGGCCCGCGACTATTCCCACTTAACTCACACCTCGCTCTGGGCGCTTTATTCCGATTTGAGAGCATAATCATGGATACCGAAGTTAAAACACTCAAGAATGAAGGCGGAAAATGATGGGTTGGAGATATGACGACCAGTTCGGAAACGGCGGTCACGATTGGGCCATGGCGGGAATGATGATTTTCTGGGTCATTGCGATTGCATTGGTCGTGTGGCTTGTGGTTCGCGCCTCAGATCGTCGAGTAATGGTTGGCGGTCACAGCGCGCACCAAAATCCAGTAGCAATTACCGGTGAGAATTCACCAAAGGCAATTTTGGATCGCAGACTTGCCAATGGCGATATCAATCCAGAGCAATATCTAGAAGCAAAGAATTTACTGGGACTTTAAATCTTTTTGTTTTTCAAAATGTTCCTTATAAAAAGATCTAGCTTCTGCACGAGAATTAATGCCCAGTTTGCGATAAATGTGAATTGTGTCTTGGCGAACGATTGAATCGTTCAGGTCCAAATCATTCGCCATCTGGGCATTAGTTTTATTACGCCCCAACATCTGGAAAATATTCGCCTCGCGAGTGGATAAAGCCTCATGAGTTGAAGGGCGAGGTGTAAACGTTGGTAGTGAGGTCACAAAGGACGAAGATATATTTAGGCGACTTGAAATAATGCCCGCCACTAATTCTTATTTGTTTTGAGCAAGATCAAGCCAAACGGGTTTATTTTCGCTGATCGAAACTGAGATTGGGGTTTGGGATGTTAAGGGTATGTCCCTCCAAGATTCGATTTCTCGAGCTTGAATTCCAAAGGCATGAGTCACTGCCAACGTTCCATTTTGAGTAATTTCACCGATGAAAGCCGATTCCGAACCTAGATCTCGAAATGTTTGAAGCGAGAGAATCCGACAGAGCGCCTCTCTGGTCAGATCTGGGTTCTGCACACTTTCCAGTAGTTCAGACGCAGCCTTAATTAATGTGGATTCAATTTTGTCCATTGGCCCACCGGGAACCTTTCAATCAAGATTCTAAATCTGGATTCAGATTCAGATCAGAGCCTATATTCGAAGCAGCCGCAA
>JBAXSZ010000076.1:0-4765 GCA_037130455.1 Actinomycetes bacterium
AAAAGTTTGATGAGGCGCGATACAAAACGCTTCATCCGGGTTCATTGCTTACCGGTTTTAACCAGCGAGCAAGACTCCAAGGTAAGTGGCCAAAATCGCAGTAGTTCCGCTGATGGAACCCCACAAGGCGAGTGACTTCGTAGTTTTTGATTTGGAATGAACCAAGGCGGCAACTCCTGAGAGAAGAACCACGGTCATCTTTATCCCTAAAACCATATGGTAATTTCCCGTCGCATCAGCGGGGACTTTTGCCATGTTCCATGCGCCAGTTAAGAGCAAAAGCGCAAAAGCGGGCCAAGCAATTTTATTAAACGCTCGAGCCGCCAACCTTGGCATTTCTGGATCGCGATTTCGCAAGATGGGAACTAAGGCCGCCAAAGTAAATTGACCCCCTACCCAGATAGTGGCTGCAAGTACATGTAGTACCAGCCGAATACTGTCCATTGCTGAGGCAAGATGCATAGATGTAGGTTAGTCCCGGCCAGGGTCACAAAGACCTCTTAATTACATCTCTTTTCCCTGAAATTAATGAAATGTAGGGATATTGTTCAAAATCACATTTCTAGACCGATAGACTACAAACCTCACACCGATAGAGAGGAAGGTCTCGCTTGAACACCGAAACCTCTCGCATATTGGTCGTAGATGACAATGAAGATATTCGAGACTTAATTGTTCATATCCTCACGGCCCACGGCTTCCAAGTCTTCCAAGCCAGCAATGGCCACAATGCTTTGGAAATGTTGCCGTCAATTAGACCCCACTTGGTATTGCTCGATGTCATGATGCCTGGTCTTTCCGGATATGACGTTGTTGAAAAGATTCGATCTCACGAAGATTCCGAAATTGCCGCGACGCTCATCGTGATGATTACAGCTAAGTCCCAAGTTGCCGATGTAGAACTGGCCATGGCTTCCGGTGCTTCTGATTACCTGATAAAGCCGTTTCGTCAATCAACGTTAATGGAAAAAGTTGCGTTTATCCTTAAGCAACAACTAAATCCACTAGAACGGTCGCTATAGATGTCGCAAAAAATCAAATTAGTTGCGAAATATTCAATTTTGGGGCTGGCCTTTGTCCTGATGATATCTGCCTGTGGATCCAAGAATTTGACGACCGAACCAAAAAACACCTCCAGCCCAGTCGCTACTCCTACGCCTTCAAACCCTTATGGCGCTGCACCCATTGATCCTCCTGGTCCAAACGAAACTGTGCTGCGATTGCAAAAGGGAAGCAAAGTCCTCAATTTCACATTGGCAACCTTGGCAAAAGTGGGAACATCCGAAATTACGATCGAAGAACCATTCGTTAAAGAAACGCAAAGTTTTACGGTAATTCCACTTTCCACGTTGTTTGACCTCGTGGGAATTGTGCCGACAGATAAGGTTTCTACGAAAGCACTCAACGATTATGTGTATGACAACACCGCCGAAAAATTCCTGACCGCACGGGGATATTTAGCTATTAAGCGCGACGGCCAACCTATTCCTTATGATCAAGGCGGTGTAATTCGGATTATTTTTCCAAATGACAGCGTCTGGTCACACTTTCTAGATCCCTGGAATTGGTCACTCGACTCTATAACTGTTAAATAATTATGTTCTTCCGAAAACAAAAATGTGTAGCGCCAGCAGAGTACAGATTTCGCCCAAACTTTGGGCAGGCTCTGCTTGCCATATGGTGCTTGATTATTTTGGCTACCCTAACATTTTCGACCTTTGATTCTTCCCGAACCGCCTTCAAAGAGGCGAGCGTACTCAAACAAGCCGAAGCTCCGGCAGCATCTTTGATTTTTACGCAGAGAGAATCCCTTGTTTATGCTGCTCGAGTAGGTGAGTGGCTGGGAGGAACTATCCCGCGTCGCCAAGTTCAGATAGCCAGAGCACTTCTTGCGCAGCGATTAAATGTAGTGAGCAACGACGGAACGACAACCGGGCAATTGGCGACTCCCGAATTTATTGATTCATTGCGATCTATGGATCAGATTGTTGATAGCGCAAAACCAGGAATTCTGAGTGAATCCGATCAACACCGAATTTTCAAGATAGCTCAGCCTTTTCTCAATTCCTTTATCGCCAGCGCAAGAGATGTGGTTGTTCAATACCAGCAAGCCATCGATATTCAATTGAATACCGATGCCAAGCAACGGGCAAGCTCATCGCAACAAAATCTCTTTCTCCTTTACGCCTTATTAATTCTCGGTGGGCTTTTGATTGGCTGGTCGGGCTTAACCTTGGTGAGGCAGTACAAGAAAGCACAAATAGTCATTGAGCAGGACACACTTCTTTCGGAAAACTCACAAACGAAGCTACAGGAACTATCCCAAACTTTGGAACAGAAGAGAATTGAAGACCAAAGAGTCTCAAATGAACGGGACTCAATGCGAAGTGCTGCACGTTCGATTTCCATTTCCATCCGTGAATTTTCCGACAATGAGGAAATGGCTCAAGAGTTCTGTGCTCGCATTGCAGAGGTTTTTGGCTCGGATTTAGTAGCTGTCAGCACCTTCCCTGATGAGCGGGTTTCAAGAATTTCTGCATCCTGGACTTCAGCGAACCACATAAAGAGCAGCGGTGAATTAGCCCTTGATGAATTTGGCATGCAAACCATAATTTCGAAATTATGGGAGGAAAGTTCTTTACTGTATTTGGATGAAAATAATTTTGAGAATAATCCCAAATTATCAGATCTGAGCGCTAGGCAGCTATTCAAGCAAATCATGGAAAGTAATGGGTTCAAACAGTTGTTGCTCCTACCCATCGGAGAAGGAACCAAAGGTTTTGGATATGTGTTAGCAGGAAGCGAATCCAAGGATATCGAGTGGGATGAATTTGCCAGACAAACAATGCAATTCCTTGGTGCGCATTTGGCTTACAGCATTATTGAGAGCGAACTCTTGGCGACCCAGCGGGTAGTAGAACAACTGGAGCAACTTAACGAGGCCAAGAATGACTTCATTTCTACTGTCAATCATGAACTTCGAACCCCATTAACTTCAATTATTGGGTATATCGATTTGCTGAAAGATCTTCCTCGTGGTGCGGTTAACGAACAAGCTGCTAAATTCTTAAATACCCTAGATCGAAATGCTCAAGCACTTTTGGATTTGGTGGAGAGCATGCTGGCGCTCTCGCGACTGGATTCTAGAGAAGAAGCTATCGCTAAACAGGAAGTCGATGTACATAAGATTGTAAGTAACAGCATTTTCGTCTGCGAACCGGCAGCTTATGCTAAACAGATAACTATTAGGTTGACGCCAGAAAAAGCCACTTCTGAATATTCGACCTCGGGCAACGCCGGTCAATTATCGCAAGTGTTTATCAATTTGATTTCAAATTCCATCAAATTTAGCCCCTTTGGTAGCGAGATCTTGGTTTCTATCGAAAAAAGTAACGACCCATCCGGAGAAGAACAACTACGAATTGCCGTGAAAGACACAGGCATTGGTATTCCTCAAAACGATATCAAGCGACTCTTCACCCGATTCTTTAGAGCCCAAAATGCTGTTGATGGACAACATCATGGCACTGGATTGGGCTTAGCCATTGTGGATCGGATAGTTACCTTGCATGGGGGATATGTAGAAGTCGAATCAGTTCTTGGTCAAGGTACAACCATGATCGTTCAATTGCCGGCAAGAAAAGGGATGGTTGATCAATTGATCGCTTCTCGCCGCGAAGGAGTTCTCAAACGAGCCATTTTGGCATTAAAATCTGCCTCGAATGAAGATTTGTATGGGGTTTCTCACGAGATGGCTGGATCGATCGGGATGTACTCCTTTGAAGCTGAGGGAGAAAAACTTAAGGAGTATTCGCACTGGTTGCGGAATAATCCGGATGCTCCAACCAAAGATGTACAAGAGCGACTTGCTCACATTCTTGAAAAAATGCAAGTTCGCTTAGACCAAATCCAGGAGAGATAGGACTTCAAATGCAAAATGCCATGATCCTCATAGTTGATGACAATGAAGATGTCCGTCAATTTGTTCGAGCGAGCCTTGAACAAGAAGGTTTCCAAGTTTCAGAGGCGATTGATGGCACCTCTGCGCTGACCGTCTTTCAAGAGATCAAACCTTCGGTTGTGATCCTTGATTTAACAATGGGTCAACCTGATGGATTTGAAGTTTGTCGAGAGATTCGAAAAGTTTCAAATGTTCCAATCATTATGTTAACCGTCCGAAGTGAAGAGTTAGACGAAGCCATGTGCCTAGCCGCCGGTGCAGATGACTACATCACAAAGCCTGTATCGGCCCGAATACTTGCCCTACGCGTATCGGCCCAGCTTCGCCATGAAAATCCTGCGTTAAAAGAAAGTCGCGAGCGCTTAACATTCGGCCCACTGGAACTGAATCTGGAATCACGCGAGCTTCAAATCGGAGATACAAGTGTTTCGCTCACACGCACCGAATTTGATTTCCTTCGGTTGCTAATGGAGCAACCAAAGCGCGTCTTTACTCGCGAACAAATCATCGAAGCAATTGGTGGGTCCCAATACTTCGGTAGTGATCACCTTCTGGACACTCACGCCTCACGTCTTCGGATTAAGATTCGAAGTGCTGGCGGCCCCAATGTTATTTCCGCAGTGAGAAGTGTGGGCTATCGTTTATCTGCCGGAACGGCCTGATTTATACTAAATCGGCTTATCGATGGCATCGGAAGGTAGCCGAATTTAGATCATGGATTATTTAGGGCTGGCAGCTTTGGTCTTTGGTTGTAATTTACTGCCAGCCTTTGCGCCGCCAACTTGGACGATCCTGGTGCTCTAC
>JBAXSZ010000077.1:0-4632 GCA_037130455.1 Actinomycetes bacterium
AACAAAGTCAAGGCGGGGCCAAGGGATTTTTAAAGCTAATGTTAGATTAGTCGAAGATCACTGTCGTGTTACGGGTGTTACAAATATCAAACATCTTCGAGCGAGCCACATAAAGCCCTGGTCGGTCTCTTCGAAAGAAGAAAAGCTTGATGGATTTAATGGCCTCTTGCTTTCCCCGCATGTAGATCACCTCTTTGATCGTGGATTTATAAGCTTCAAGAACGGTGGAGACTTGCTTGTTTCAAAGGAGCTAAATCCGATTGTTTTAGATCAGTGGAATATCGAAGACTCCACAAATGTTGGTGCTTTCAAGGCAAGTCAGGGCAAGTATTTAGAGTTTCACCGCGATGTGGTTTTTCAAAGTTAAAAGTTCCCACAAGGTAAACCTTCTGGTCAGTTTTTTGGAGAAAACTAAAATCGGCTTATCGATATTGTAAAAAAGAATTGGATCCGACATGGCATCATTAGCTGGAAAAGGAAAATTTTTTTGAAAGCAAAGACACAATTTTCGACCAAAGAATCTCTAACGCACGCTCCGCAACACAGCCGTCACTTTCCCCAGGATCTCTGCATCATCTGCCGGGATAGGGGCGTAGTTCTCGTTGGCTGGTAGGAGCCAGTAATGGCCATCCTTCTTGGAGAAGGTCTTGACGGTGGCTTCGCCATCAATCATGGCGGCAACGATTTCGCCCTTTTCGGCGTTCTTCTGGGCACGGATGACTACATAATCGCCATCGCAGATGGCGACATCGACCATGGAATCACCGACGACCTTCAGGAGGAAGAGTTCACCCTGGCCAACCAGAGATACAGGCAATGGAAATACTTCTTCGACTTCTTGCTCGGCCAAAATGGGGGAGCCAGCGGCAATGCGGCCGACTAGCGGGATCATTCGGGTTCTTTCGGGGACGACGGATTGCTCGGTTTCACCGGGGATCTTGACCTCAATGGCGCGGCCTCGGGTGGCGTCTCGGCGGATCCAGCCCTTCTGTTCTAGGGCTTCCAGCTGATATTTCACCGATGCCGGGGAGGCTAAGCCGGCGGCTAGACCGATTTCCCGCATAGAAGGTGGGTAACCCTGGGAATCGATAGCTGCCTTAATGACCTCAAGAATCTTTACTTGACGGGCGGTTAGGCCATGCTCGCCGGGTGGGGTATCAGGGAATTCGGTGAAATCGTCGTCGCTCATGGGTTAAGGGTAGGGCAATGATGGGAGAAATTCAAACATATGTTCGAAAGTAACTTGCGTATGTCAGTGGGATGGTCTTTAATTCTCATTAGAACAGTTGTTCGAATCCCCTCGAACAAGGTTAGAAGGAGAAGCTCAAATGAGACTCACACGACGAGGCCGCAACACAGTACGGGCCACTGCGGTACTTTCCTTGATGGTAGTAATTGGCGCTGGTTATAGCGCAGTCGGTAATGCCACAGAGAAACCAACCGTTGCCACTCCAGCATCTGTCGGTTATGTCCGGGTTGTCGTTGCCCCAGGGGAGACCCTGTGGTCACTGGCCAATCTCGTTGCCGGATCCGCATCTGTGTCATCAGTGGTGGATGAGATCTCTAAGGCAAACGATCTGAAGTCTGCAGATATTCATGCTGGCGAAAAGTTGTGGGTTCCAGCGAATTAAAGGTGAGTGTTAGACTTTACCTATGACAGGTAAGGTAAAGGCTAAGGCCGTACGCAGGGGAAGGACTTCCACAAGCCGAGTTAGTTCGAAGAATCAGATCACCATTCCAGTGGAGATTATGCGCATGGTGAATATTGATATCGGAGATCAAGTCTCCTTTGATGCGGATGAGGGCCGGATCATCATTAAGAAATCAGAACCTAAAATTTTTGGACTCTTGGGGATCGGCGATTCTTATTTTGATGATTTTGATTTTGAAAAGGAACGCCGCGAAGCATGGGGCGAGTGATACTGGATTCGTCAGTGCTTGTTGCAGCTAATTATTCACAAGATAAACATCATTCGTTAGTGAGCAAATACTTAAGCGAAAGTCCAAAAGAAAATCAGTATTTCATCTCCTGCATCTCACTCGCCGAATCCTTAGTGCATGCCACGCGAAAAGGTCATGGTGAGGAAATGAAGAACCTGATAGTCAATTCGGTTGCTGAGGTATTTGAAGTTGAGTTGGAAATCGCGGTTTTTGGTTCGCAAATTCGGGCGCAAACAAATTTGTTATTACCGGACTCATTAATAAGTGCCACTGCTCAGATACGTGGTTGCATTTTGTGGACACTAGACAAGAAATTGGCGTCAGTTCACGCAGGAGCGATCTTGCTTAATTAGTATTTGATTCCCTTTCTAGCTTTTCTAATTTTAAATTAATTTCCTTCAGCTCAGTCATTAATTGATGCATCTGTACTTGATCAGATGCCTCTTCATCTGACTTCACAAACCAAGATGCAATTGATGATCGGTCACAACTTCATTCACGGCGCTCTCCCTCGGTAGATCTACTTATGGTAGTTATACTTTCACCTCTGGTAACAGAAGTGGGAGAAGCGGACTGTGAAAAATTCGGTTAAGGTTTTTTTATCACTGCTTTTGATCTCGTCACAATTAACTTTTGCACAGCCAAGTATCGCCGCAACTTTTAACGGCCTACCGAATTCCAAACTCACGCCTGGGGTGTCAAATCCAGCGGTGACTCAAAAAAATATTGGTTCCACAATTTGTGTCGTGGGGTATACCAAAACGATTCGGCCACCTGCCTCTTACACGACAGCGCTAAAACGAAAGCAATTGGCCTCCGGGTATAACCTCAATGGAGATTTATCTACAGCTGATTATGAAGAAGATCATTTAGTACCGCTAGAAATTGGTGGCCATCCGTCTGCAGTGGGAAATCTTTGGCCCGAACCACGGAGTGGAATATTTAGCGCGGGACTAAAAGATAAGTTGGAGAACAAACTTCACCTATTTATCTGCGCTGGCAAAGTTACCTTGGCGGTGGCGCAGGCGGTATTTAAAACAAATTGGATTGCTGGGTATCAAAAATATATTGGCGCACTTCCTGGGGGAGCTGCGGTACCAAGCAACACCGTTCAACCCACAATGTCGGCGGCAAATCCCACGCCCGCTGCTTCGGCAACCACTCCCTTAGCTTCAGTAACCCCCTCAAGCGCCCTCGCTCTGATCCATCCGGGCTCCTTTTGTTCGCCCGAAGGGGCAACCGGGGTGAATGCGGCTGGGACGACCTACACCTGTAAGAGTTCGGCCACGGATACCCGAAACCGCTGGCGGCAATAGCGCATTTTCGGGGAGCAGATTTTGCTCCCAGCGGGCGGTTTGCCCTAATTGCGGGCAAAATGTGAGCGAAATTTGTGAGACACGCCGAGTTTGGGCGCAAAAAGCCTCAAGTTCGGGTCTATGGTTGGCACAACATATAGGGGCTAAACGCAAAACACGTTCCATAACTTGTGTTTGATCTGTCGAAAGTCAGATAAAGCCACTATGTTTCTCCTTCCCCCCATATTTAAGGAGATTCTCAGATGATTTGCCCGTTCTGCCGCCACGATGACTCCAGAGTCGTTGATTCGCGTCCGGTTGAAGAGGGCACGCTGATTCGACGCCGCCGAGAATGTTCTTCTTGCGGCCGCAGATTCACTACATCTGAGACCTCGGTCCTGCTGATCGTGAAGCGATCTGGAGCCACCGAACCCTTTAGCCGGGAGAAGGTCGTCAATGGCGTCCGTAAGGCCTGTCAGGGCCGTCCGGTTAGCGATGATGACTTGGCACTGCTGGCCCAGCGGGTTGAAGAATCCCTAAGGTCAGATGGCCAAGCGGAAGTAGAAGCTCACGAAGTTGGAATGGCAATTCTGGCGCCACTCCGAGAACTCGACGAGGTCGCGTATCTTCGCTACGCCTCGGTGTACCGTAACTTCTCTTCCTTAGAAGATTTCGAAGGTGAAATCGCATTGTTGCGAGCCGCACCTTCCCATCCTTCAGTTTCAGCACCACAAGTAAATCGTGACGCCCCCTCTGTCACACCTGTACAACAAAATTCAATGTCTGCATCCATCAACAAATAAGTAACTAAATTAGGAAGAGAGCACAACAATGTCAGTGGTCAATCGCGCAGCGACTGAAACCGGTAAGAAAGCCTTAGGTAAGGGTCTTACCATCGAACGTATCTACACCACTGCAGGTGTTCATCCGTATGACGAAGTAACGTGGGAAAGACGAGATGTAGTTCAGACCAACTGGAAATCCGGCGAGGTCATCTTCGAACAACGTGGGGTTGAGTATCCAGATTTCTGGTCCGTCAACGCATCCACCATCGTCACCACAAAATATTTCCGTGGCGCCCTCGGTGCAGAAAATCGCGAATGGTCGTTGAAGCAAGTTATCGATCGCGTGGTTTTGACTTATGTTAAATCCGGAAAAGAGAACGGTTACTTTGCCAGCGATGCAGATGCCGAAATCTTCGAACATGAACTTACCTGGATGCTTATGCACCAAGTCTTCTCCTTCAACTCACCTGTGTGGTTTAACGTTGGTACCAACGCACCGCAGCAAGTATCTGCCTGTTTTATCTTGGCAGTAGATGACACCATGGATTCCATTCTGAACTGGTATCGCGAAGAAGGAATGATCTTCAAAGGCGGTTCCGGTGCTGGTTTGA
>JBAXSZ010000078.1:0-4617 GCA_037130455.1 Actinomycetes bacterium
GCTGCTCCAGTAGTTGCTGCTCCAGTAGTTGCTGCTCCAGTAGTTGCTGCTCCAGATGGTGCCTACGTCACCCCAATCGTTCGAAAGCTTGCTTCTGAATCTGGTGTAGATCTATCAGCTGTCGCTGGTACTGGTATCGGAGGACGTATTCGTAAAGAAGACGTGCTGGCCGCCGTCAAGCAGGCAGTTCCCGCAGCTGCTGCTGCCGCAGCCCCAAAGAGCATTTCACCGACTACACCGGTCGTTTCCTCGCCGCTTCGTGGTCAAACTGTAAAACTCACCAGACTTCGAAAAGTTATAGCGGCTCGCATGGTGGAATCTCTCCAAGTCAGCGCGCAATTAACCACAGTCGTCGAAGTTGATGTTACAAAAATTGCTCGACTTCGGGATCGCTCGAAGGCATCCTTTGAAACTCGTGAAGGTGTAAAGCTTTCATTCTTGCCTTTCTTTGCAGTGGCGGTTTGTGAAGCGCTGAAACAACATCCCGTCGTTAACTCTTCCCTCGATGGGGATGAAATTACTTATCACGCAGCCGAACACTTGGGCATTGCCGTTGAAACCGAACGAGGACTCCTCGTTCCTGTTATTCGCGACGCTGGCGATCTCAATATCGGTGCTGTTGCTCGTAAGATCGCAGATGTCGCTGAAAGAACTCGGACCAATAAAATCAATCCTGATGAACTTGGTGGCGGCACGTTCACCATTACAAACACCGGTAGCCGAGGCGCGCTCTTTGATACACCAATCATCAATCAACCCCAGGTTGCGATTTTAGGACTCGGTGCAGTTGTCAAGCGTCCTATCGTCATGAAGGGTGAAGATGGTGGCGAAACTATTGCTATCCGTTCCATGGTGTACCTCGCCCTTTCTTACGATCATCGAATTGTCGATGGCGCAGATGCCGCTAAATTCCTAGTTACTTTGAAGGGTCGGCTTGAGGAAGGCCGCTTCGAAGCAGATCTCGGCTTGTAAGGATGTCACCGCTTCAACGAATCGCCATTTCCGGAGCCTCGGGATTAATTGGCACCGCTTTAGTAGGACATCTACGAAGTGAAGGCCATACCGTACAAAAATTCGTTCGAAGATCTGCTATTTCTGCCGACGAAATCTCTTGGGATCCAATCGCTGGCTACGTGGATCTCAACGCACTTGAGGGAATTGATGCAGTCATACACCTGGCAGGTGCTGGAGTTGGCGATAAAAGATGGAATGCCAAATACAAGGCGGAAATTCTCAACTCAAGACTCCTTGGTACGACAACAATTGCCAATGCAGTCGCTACGGTAAAACCCTCCGTATTTATCTCTGCTAGCGCCGTTGGCTGGTATGGCGAGTCTGGAAATAGAGGGGTTGTCGAAAGTGATCGTGCCGGGGATGATTTTCTTGCGACCGTCTGTCGTGAATGGGAAGCGGCTGCCGATTTAGCCGGATCAGATGTGCGAACCGTGAAGATTAGAACTGGGCTTATTTTGGATCCGACAGGTGGCGCACTTGGAAAGATGTTGCCCCTGTTTCGTTTAGGCCTTGGCGGGCGCATGGGATCGGGTCAGCAATGGTGGTCGTGGATTACCTTGCATGATGAAATCCGTGCCATATGTCATCTCTTAGAGTCAACTCTTTCCGGTCCGGTTAATCTAACTTCTCCGAATCCAGTAACAAATCAAGAATTTACTGCTGCTCTTGCTAGAGCGCTTCATCGTCCCGCACTTTTTCCCGTCCCGGCCTTTGCTTTGAAATTGGCTTTGGGAGGATTTTCTAATGAGATCTTGGGTTCGAAGAAGGTCATTCCAAGTAAATTATCCGAAGATGGGTTTACCTTTGACTATCCCCATTTGATCAGTGCTTTGGATGTATTAGTCGAGAAGTAGTACCTGGTGATGCTGTTTTATCCCAGCATCCATAAGATTGCCTCATGAATGAAATCGACTTCCAACTCACCGATGGCCGCAATCTACATTTACTAGTCGGCCAACAGTTTGATGGTCCCACGATAATTTTCCATCACGGAACTCCGGCCTTTGCAGGTACTTGGAGAAAGACGATTGCACTTCTTGAATCGAAAGGCATCAGCGCCATTGCCTACTCCAGGGCGGGTTACTTCACAAGCGATAGAAAAATGGATCGTCGGGTTATTGATGTTCTTGACGATCTCGGCGAAGTTTTAGACGAATACCGAGTTGAATCTTTCGTTTCAGTTGGGTGGTCCGGAGGCGGGCCACACACTTTGGCTTCAGGGTTAGATCCGCGCTGCACCTGCGTTTTTGTTCTCGCAGGCGTCGGAATGTATGGGCAGCCGGATCTAGATTTTCTGGTCGGGATGGGACAAGACAATTTGGACGAATTTGGTGCGGCAGTTGCTGGCGTAGACGCATTGGAACATTGGATGTCCCTCAATGGTCCGGGAATAAAAGAGGTAACCGCAGCGCAATTACAAGTAACCGATGGCAATCTCTATTCAAAGAAGGACCGACAAATTCTCTCAAATTTTGAAAACGCCGAAGAGCTAGCCGAGTGTTACCGAGCGTCGGTAAAACTCTCGTATGCGGGCTGGATTGATGACGATATTGCTTTCACTCAGGATTGGGGATTCTCTCTAGAAGAAATAACGGTCCCGGTTCATCTCCTTCAAGGAGATGAGGACCTTATGGTTCCGCCAGAGCATGCCGCATGGCTATTGAAACATTTAAGCCAAGCTAGCCTTACTAAATTGCCAGGTTGGGGTCATTTAGGACTTATCGACGCCGCGATTAGCCAAATAATTAAAGAGATTGCTTAATTCACCACCGACACTCCAGCAGTGGCCAGCGTTGCTGCAGCTTTTGCGTGTGCTGTCGCAGTTGATTGTTCTTTACTCAACAGTGCTTGGTCGATGGCTAAGTGATAACTTTGCAAGATCTGTGTAAGACGCTCATCGCGATTGCTGTGATCATCTGATGCCAACATCTGGGCTACTTCTTGGTTCTTGGCGGTCAGCGCTGCGCTTCTGGCCAGGTAGTAATTGCTGACTACCAAGGCAAGGTCAGTTCGTTCGGCTTGCAGGACCTTCTCTTTCAGGATCACATCTTCTGTAGTCAGAGTGACCATCGCATCACGTTGTATCGCCACGATCTGGCAGGTGTAACGCTGACCGGAAGGGAGAGCAGAGCGAAGGAAATGAGCTGAAGCTCCGATGGATGTGGAGGCAGCCGCCACTCCAGTAGAGCTAAGTAAGCGAAAAGATACACTGGTCAATACTGCTGGTTCTGCAAGGTGACCTTCGGTGGAATACGAGAGCGTTCCAGAAGAGCAGGTGATTTCATTCTGATCCATAGAAATCGCTGCTGGTGTTAGTGAGCGCAGGAACGAGGATGAATAAGGCAAGTAGTAAGTGCTGAGGTAACCCGGGTATAAAGAACCTGCAACAAATCTGTGTCCATCAATACTGGAAGCGAGTGCAAACCATGCACCTTCTCCAATCCAAGTTTGCTGAATCCAGGTTTGGCCAAAGTCTCTAGAGACATACACTCCCCCAACCCATCCACCCTCAGAATTTCCTCCAACGATGATCGTGGAGCCATCACCACTAGAGGCCACTCCATACCAATCCCCTGCTCCTAGACTTCCTTGAACTCTCCATGTCCATCCAGAATCCGCCGACGTATAAATTTCGCCGCCTAGTTGAGCTACAACCACTAAATGTGTGCCGTCACTACTCGAAGCTAAACCCACATAACTTTGCCCAGGCAAAACAGTCTCCAGCCAGTTCACTCCGAAATCCGTAGAAGTGACGACACGTTGACGATCCACGTCTGAAGCCACTACTTTTGCCCCATCGCTGCTCATCTTTATGGAAACCCAGTCACCATTCATTGACTTTGACTGCTCTATCCACGTTTGACCATAGTCGGAAGAATTGAATAAATGTCCGCCAAACGTTCCAGCAACTAAATGACTTCCATCACCACTAGATGCAATAGCGAGCCATGCTCGATCAACGGATGAGTCACTGATCGCCCAATGCGCTCCAGAATCTCGAGAGATCCAGATACATCCTCCCGGACTAAACGATGTTGCGGCCATTGATCTTCCATCGCCACTTACGGTCACTCCAAACCAAGAGTCCAACCCTGTTTCAGTCTGCGCACTCCACGTTTGACCAAAATCGTGAGAAACTTCAATATATCCGTAATAAGGCACAGCCACGATTGTGCTCCCATCGTCACTGGATGCAATTCCATACCACCCTTCATACCCGGCAGAAGGATGTGCCGTCCATCCCATCCCCGGAACCGGTACTGGTGGTGGCGGTGCTCCCCCCGCGCTAGCAGGCGGAGTGAAGCTGATGAAGGTCGCCAGGAAAGTAAGTACCAGCGCTAGCAATGTCTTTTTAATTACTAGAACATTCATGAAAGTTCTCCTGCCTTGGACCGCTACCGGGTTGGCAGGATGATTGGTGAATGTAGCAGTGCTGCCTCGCAGTTGACCTAAACAATTTGTTTATGAAGTTGCAACAAGAAAGCCCTTAGTTCACCACCGAAACTCCAGCAGTGGCCAGTGTTGCTGCAGCCTTTGCGTGAGCTGTGGCAGTTGATTGTTCTTTACTCAGCAGTGCTTGGTCGAGAGCTAAGTGATAACTTT
>JBAXSZ010000079.1:0-4450 GCA_037130455.1 Actinomycetes bacterium
GAGCAAGCGGCTCATAATCGCTGTGTCGCCGGTTCAAATCCGGCCTCCGCTACCAGCACCAATCTCTAAATTTCGTTAGATAGGCAGGTTCAAGTAACCTTCTCTTCCTACGAACTAGGGGAATTTCACTAGCAACGGATGTAAAAGGAGCACGACGATGGCAAGCAAGAGCGCGGATGTCCGCCCAAAGATCACTATGGCCTGCGTCGAGTGCAAAGAGCGTAACTACATCACTAAGAAGAATCGTCGTAACGATCCAGACCGTCTTGAGCTCAAGAAGTTCTGTCCACGTTGCAAGGTTGCTCGCGTTCATCGCGAAACCCGATAACAGATGCTCAATCCCGACCTGGTCGGGCGTACCTTCACAGGTGTCACATCAACCTTGGTATCTCAGGAAGCCTTAGATCTTTTTTGTGCTGTCATAGGTGAAGAAAATACTGAGATAGCACCGCCAACATTTTCTATTTCCATTACTTTGGATCAGTCCCAAACCTTGTTGCAAGATAGCGGTTTGGATTGGTCTCGGGTCGTTCATGGCGATCAACGCTTCGAAATTAAACGTCCCATAATCGCCGGCGATCAACTGGTCTGTTCATCGACCATTGAAAGCGCTCGCGCCGTAGCTGGAAATGAAATTGTGACTGTTCGTTCAGATCTTCATTCTGGCGATGAACTTGTAGTTTCCACATGGTCAACTTTGGTCGTTCGAGCATGAACACGTTTCACGCCGACATCGTGGCTGGAGCGGAGTTGCCGACACGTACATTCCAGATTGATCGCGCGTTACTGGTTCAGTATGCAAATGCCAGCGGTGATCAGAATCCCATCCATCAAAATGAAGAGTTTGCAATTTCTGTAGGACTTCCCAATGTCATTGCTCATGGGATGTTAACGATGGCCCTGGTCGGAAAATATGTTTCAGATTTAGCTGGTGGTTCAGCCGCAGTTAAGGAATTTTCTGCACGATTTACCAAGCCAGTTGTGGTTCCAGCAAACGCTGTCGTTGACTTAGTCGTCAGTGCGAAAGTTTTGCAGAATGAGGCTGGCTTAGTGAAGTTAGAGCTTTTTGCTGTGGTCGACGATGTAAAAGTCTTGGGAATGGCAAAGGCAGTAATCTCAACCTCATGAGTGCGCAGAATCGCGTCCAAGAGAAACTGGAGCAATTGGGCCAGGCTAGAAAAGTTGCGCGAGCCGCCAAAGATTTTTCCGAAGCCGACCGAATCCGCGATCAGATTTCAGCTCTTGGTTGGGAGATAGTTGATCTGACGGATGGTTTTACTTTTATCGCTAAATCCAGAGTTTCAGTTACTTCCAAAATAACTCAACTTAAACCTATTTCATACCGTGAGGCTGTTATTACCGTTTCAGTGATCGTAGATGGGTTTTGTGAGGATGCCGCCGATTGCGTCCGAAGTATCAAAGAATTTTCAGATAATTCCGCTGCGATAGTAGTTCTCATCAATGGTGAACAAGATTTAGGCTCACTAGTTGAACTACAAGATGATCGGACATTCTTACTACAAATCACCGCCAAGGCGGGCTGGGGCGAATGCGCAAACGCTCTATTAAAAATCGCACCTTCGCCAAAGTTAATAATCATGGACCCTTCAACTCGTTGTGTCGGCGATCCGTTAACAATGGTCATGGAGGCCTTCGCAAGCGAAAAGTGGCATGCCGTTGGTTGGAAAGGTGGCCTGATCAATATTGACGATGAATGGCGCACCGTTTCGGATAAAGGTCCCGGCGAAGTCGATGTTCTCTTTAGTTATTTCTTGGCAGTGGATAGAGCCGCCGCACTTGAGGCGGGCGGGTTCAATATTAGAGCGCTGTATTATCGAAATGCCGACATTGAATTCTCGCTACGCCTAAAGCAGGCTCAGGGCAAACTCTTACAACTGGACTTACCTCTAAAGCAGGAACGACATCATGGTTATTACGACGTTGATCCAACGTATCGGGATATCCAATCCAAAAAGAATTACGACCGAATTCTGGAAAGGTTCCGCGGAAAGAATGAGATCTTGTCGCCACGGCGATAACCTTTAACTATGGACCGCTTAGCCAACATGACAACGATGCATATCGGCGGTCCGGCACGTACTTTTATTCATGCTCGGTCTGAGGAAGAACTTATTTCTGCAGTTCGGGAAGCGGATTCACGAAAAGAACCGGTTCTGATCATTGGCGGCGGATCAAATTTATTGATCAGCGATGATGGATTTGTTGGCACGGTGATTCGGGTAGAAACTTCCGGAAACTCCTATGAAATCGATGCATGCAGTGGGGGAATGTTAACCGTTGCTGCCGGCGCTGACTGGGATCAGTTTGTTGCCTTCACTCTGGAAAAGAATTTGGTCGGTTTGGAAAGTCTGAGTGGTATTCCTGGAACAGTTGGCGGAGCTCCCATTCAAAATATTGGCGCCTACGGTCATGAAGTATCTGAAGTGATTGCCCGGGTTCGGACTTTCGATCGCAAAGAAGATCGTATTCACACGTATACTGCATCTGAATGCGAATTCGGATATCGAACGTCGCGATTTAAATCCGATAGAAATCGATGGCTAATTTTGGATGTCACTTTTCAACTAAAACGTGGGGAACTATCTTTACCAGTTCAGTATGCCGAATTAGCGGGAGCGCTGGGTGTTGAAATAGGTGGGCGCGCTAATTGCATAGATGTCCGAGAAAAAGTTTTAGAACTTCGAGGACGAAAAGGTATGTTGATCAACCACGACAATCAGGTCTGGTCCGCTGGATCTTTTTTTGTTAATCCCATCATTTCTGGCGAGCGCGCTGAACTTCTTCCAGCCGACGCCCCTAAGTGGCCGCTAGCAGATGGCCGCGTGAAAACTTCTGCGGCTTGGCTTATGGAAAAGGCGGGCGTTCACAAAGGTGATCGAAATGCTGGCGCCCAAATTTCAGAAAAACATGTGTTGGCATTGACCAACAGTGGAGATGCGACTGCTCAAGACATCGTTGAATTAGCCAAGTCCGCCCGCGAGAAAGTTTTTCAGCGCTTTGGAATAACGTTAGAGCCAGAAGTCCAAATGATTGGAATCAGCTTAGATTAATCCTTTGCTTCTCCCAATAACTTTTGAACTCTGGTAATTCCCTCAACGATATCGTCATCACTAAGTGCGTAAGAAAAACGAAGATAACCAGAAGGCCCAAAAGCCTCACCCGGAACGGCCGCAACTTCCACCTCTTCAAGAATAAGGGTTGCAAGTTCTGCCGAAGTTTGTGCTCGCCTGCCACGGATTTCTTTGCCAAGCAGCGCCTTTACCGATGGATACACATAGAAGGCACCCTGCGGGGTTGGGCAGAGGACTCCAGGAATTTCGTTGAGCATTGCGACAATCAATTTTCTACGTCGATTAAAAGCAACTCCCATTTCATGGACGGCAGCAAGATCGCCAGTAAGTGCGGCGATTGCAGCTCGTTGGGAGACATTGGAAACGTTGGAAGAAAGGTGCGATTGAAGATTGGTTGCCGCCTTGATGACATCTTTTGGCCCAATCATCCAACCGACGCGCCAGCCAGTCATGGCATAGGTCTTGGCAACACCATTCAAAATAATGGTGCGGTCGGCCATTTCTGGTGCTGCTACCGGAAGGCTGGTAGCTGTCGCACCGTCATAAAGCAGGTGTTCGTAAATTTCATCGGTTATGACCCACAGCCCATTTTCATAGGCCCACTGGCCGATGGCCTTGACCTGCTCCGGCGAATACACGGCGCCCGTTGGGTTGGATGGGGAGCAGAAGAGCAAGACCTTAGTTTTTTCGCTCCGGGCCGCTTCAAGTTGCGCCACCGTGACCAAATAATCCTGAGTTTCATCGGCGAAGACCTCAACGCTGACGCCACCAGCCAGTTTGATGCATTCGGGGTAGGTGGTCCAGTAAGGCGAAGGAAGGATGACTTCATCGCCTGGATCAAGAATTGAGGCGAAAGATTGATACACCGCTTGCTTACCGCCATTAGTGACCAGGATCTGGTCGGCAGTGATGGAATATCCAGAATCTCGCAAGGTCTTGGCAACGATGGCATCTCGAAGTTCGGGCAGTCCAGGAGTGGGGGTGTACCGATGGTTGGCTGGCTTGCGGGCGGCTTCGATCGCCGCTTCTACGATATAACCCGGGGTAGGGAAATCGGGTTCACCGGCTCCGAAACCAATAACGGGGCGACCGGCCGCCTTGAGGGCCTTGGCTTTTCCATCCACGGCTAGGGTGGCTGATTCTGCGATTGCTGCGATTCGGGCAGAAACTCGAGGTTTTTCGGTGCTCATGTGGAAAGTCTACAATCTCAAGAATGCGCTCGCGTTCGGGGCGCGTTTTACTGATGGCCACTCTGGCAACTACACTCCTCGTTCTGGCGCTTGCAATAGGTCATGCTCAACCATGCCCAAGTAACGCTCGAAGGGCAGTAGCTCAACTGGCCAGAGTTCCGGTCTCCA
>JBAXSZ010000008.1:0-40138 GCA_037130455.1 Actinomycetes bacterium
TCCGTAAATCCATTTCGGATCGAAGGTCAAAAGACAGCATCCTTTGAGATCGTGGATTTGCTAGGCGATGCCCCTGATCTGCATGTCCTTCCCGTTGGAAATGCGGGAAATATCACTGCATATTGGAAGGGATATCAAGAATATTTCGCTGACGGTTTCGCCACAAAATTACCGCAGATGTGGGGTTTTCAAGCAGCCGGGGCGGCACCAATTGTTCTCGGGCATGTCGTTACCGAACCCGAAACCATTGCTACCGCCATTCGAATCGGGAATCCCGCCTCATGGCAGCAAGCAGTTGATGCCCGAGATCTTTCTGGAGGCTTGATTGATTGCGTCACCGACGAAGAAATATTGAGTGCGTATCGATTAGTCGCTGCGAAGGAAGGCGTTTTTGTCGAACCTTCCAGCGCTGCAGGCATTGCTGGTTTGATCAAGAAGAAGAGCCAAGGTCTTTTACCTCAAGGAAAGAAGATTGTTATAACGGTCACTGGTAATGGTTTGAAGGATGTTCAGTGGGTATTAGATGGTGCCGGTGCACCTACCTTGATTCCAGTGGATCTGGAACGAGCAGCCGAAGCGATGGGATTGGCTTAACGTGGCCGCCCCCTTGAATCGTTTAACTTTTCGGGCAACCATGGCGCAAGTCAGTGTGCCGGCAACTAGCGCCAATCTAGGTTCTGGGTTTGATTGCTTCGGCCTGGCGTTGGATATTCGCGATCGATACGCAGCACAGATTTTGGATGACCAAGTTTTTGATGTGGATGTTTCAGGCGAAGGCGCCGATGAAATTAAAAGAGATGGAAAAAACCTGGTCATCAAATCCATGATGAAAGGTTTTGAATTCATGGGTGGTAAACCCCGAGGCATTGCCTTACGGGCACTCAATGTCATCCCACAAGGTCGGGGGTTGGGATCATCCGCTAGCGCAATCGTTGGTGGTCTTGCGCTGGCTCGAGCACTTGTTTTATCTGGCGATGAATATATGAGCGATGACGATCTTTTGGCAGTCGGCACCGAAATCGAAGGTCATCCTGACAATATTGCTGCAGCACTTTTCGGTGGCGCCACCGTTGCTTGGATGGAAAATATATTGGGCAAAGAATTTGCTCGGGCAATTTCTCTAAAGGTCGATCCATCAATTAAAGCTGTGGTATTTCTTCCCGAAAATCATTTGGCAACAACAAAGGCGCGTAAGTTACTTCCTGAAACAGTCCCGCATCATGATGCCGCAGTCAATGCATCACGTTCGGCGCTCTTAGTTCATGCGCTCACGCAACGCCCGGATTTACTTTTGCCAGCGACACAAGATTTGATTCACCAGAATTATCGAAGTGAGGCGATGCCAAAATCCGTGGCGCTCATGAATAAGTTCAGAGCCGCCGGTTTTGCCGCCACCATTTCAGGAGCAGGACCTGCCGTTTTGGTCTTACACACCGAATCCGAAGCCGACTTTTCGAGGGTAAAGGCGCTGGCACCCGACTCATTTACCGCTATTTCCGCCGGAATATCCAGCCAAGGAGTCCTGTAAATTCACCGAAAATGTGAGGATTTGATTTGGAGACCCTCAACTGAGTGTGCTACCTTTCTTGTGTCTAAAGGCGAACAAGCCACTCACGTGACAGCGAATCTTTGAAAATCTCTAGTGATTATCTAGAAAATCAAAATCATCTTTTAGACATTTACCTAAATACCTTAAGTATTTCTTCGTTATCGCGCTGAATTACTTGCAAGACCCCACAACACGAGAAAAGATAATAAACCGAAAAATGACTGCAAAAACCAGCACTCGCCCAGGAAAAGAGACCGGCGACCTCTCCGCAATGTTGTTACCTGAATTAAAAAAGGTAGCGGCTCAATTGGGGATCGAAGGATCGGCGAAAATGCAAAAGGCTGCCTTGGTGCAGTCGATTAGCGACCTGCAGGCAGCTAATAGAGAAGCCGCGAAGAATGAGCGAGAAGCTCGCCGCGCTGAAAGACAAGAACGTCGCAAAGCGGCTAAGCCCAGCGATGATAATAACGACCAGGATTCTGCCGATAATTCAGACGATGACCAAGATTCTTCAGATAATGAGAAGTCATCACAGTCGGAAGAGCGTGCACCACGTGATCGCAACGACCGAGATAACCGTCCAGCTCGCAACGACCGAGATAATCGTCCGGCTCGAGATGATCGCAATGATCGCAATGACCGCAACGATCGTGGTGGCCGAGATGATCGAAACGATCGTAACGACAGAAACGATCGCAATGATCGTGGTCCACGAGATCGCAATGATCGCAATGATCGCAACGATCGTGGTGGCCGAGATGATCGAAACGATCGTGGGCGCCATCGTGACCGCGGCAATCGCGATGAAAGAGAAATTCAGATTTCTGAAGATGATGTCCTGCTCCCTGTCGGTGGCTTGTTAGATATTTTGGAGAACTACGCATTCATTCGAACCGGTGGCTATCTAGCCGGTAATAACGATGTATATGTTTCCTTACAACAAGTTCGTCGCTACGGTCTACGTAAAGGCGATGTAATCACCGGCTCCGTTCGTCAGCCTCGCGAAGGTGAACGAAAAGAAAAATTTAATGCTTTAGTTCGCGTGGAAACCGTCAATGGAATGGATCCAGAGAGTGCACGCGACCGCGTCGAATTTTCTAAATTGGTTCCGCTTTATCCTCAAGATCGCCTACGCCTGGAAACAGAGCCTGGCATTTTGACAACCAGAGTCATCGACTTAATTGCTCCGATTGGTAAGGGACAGCGCGGACTTATCGTCTCGCCACCAAAAGCGGGAAAGACCATGGTCCTTCAGGCAATTGCCAACGCAATTACAACTAACAATCCTGAGTGTCACCTAATGGTTGTTCTTGTTGATGAGCGTCCCGAAGAAGTTACCGACATGCAACGAACCGTTAAGGGTGAAGTTATCGCTTCAACCTTTGATCGTCCCGCTGATGATCACACTGCCGTTGCCGAGCTAGCTATTGAGCGAGCAAAGCGCTTAGTAGAACTGGGCCATGATGTGGTCGTTCTGCTGGACTCGATTACTCGTTTGGGACGTGCCTACAACATTGCCGCTCCTGCCAGCGGAAGAATTCTCTCCGGCGGTGTGGATTCAGCAGCTCTCTACCCACCAAAGAAGTTCTTCGGTGCGGCACGAAATATCGAAAATGGCGGATCGTTGACCATTTTGGCTACTGCGCTGGTGGAAACTGGCTCCAAGATGGATGAAGTTATCTTCGAAGAGTTCAAGGGCACCGGCAATATGGAGCTCATCTTGAATCGAAAACTGGCTGACAAGCGCATCTTCCCAGCCGTTGATGTGGATGCTTCCAGTACCCGTAAGGAAGAAATCCTGATGGGAACCGAAGAATTGAATATCGTCTGGCGCCTTCGTCGCGTCCTCCATGCCCTTGAGCCACAGCAGGCCTTGGAATTGCTGCTGGACAAGATGAAGGGCACTAAATCCAACGTGGAATTCTTGATGCAAATCCAGAAGACCGTGATTGCCGATAGCGCTTCTAGCTCCAAGAACGGCTAAATCTCTCGATTTTCTACTTCCTAGCCACCACGGCTAGGATTGGGGACTAGCTGGTTCACGGAACTTCCGACCCAGCGCCACTAAAGGAGTTAGTTATGAAATCTGATATTCATCCAGCATATTTAGAGACCACTGTTACTTGTGGCTGCGGCGAAGTTTTCACAACTCGCTCGACCAAGGCATCTGGTTCCATCTACGTTGAAGTGTGCTCCGTTTGCCACCCGTTCTACACCGGCAAGCAGCGTATTCTCGATACTGGCGGCCGCGTCGCTAAGTTCGAAGAGCGCTTTGGTAAGGGCAAGACCGCTAAGTAGCTTTTTTACAGAGACCGCAATATTCGCGCCTTCAGCGTGGATGGGGCGGTCTCTTTTTTTATTCACTTTATTCAAATTTTTTGTTATCACTTTTCGGGAAAGTGGAAGGAGCAATTGTGAGTACAGATCGCTTCGCATCGGTTCATGAGCTTTTGGCTGAATACGATGTCATCGAAAAAGAACTTGCAGACCCTTCAATCCACAGCGATCAAGGTAAAGCTCGCCAACTGGGAAAACGCTATGCCGCCCTAGGTCCAGTTATTGGCGGTTATCGAGCTTGGAAAAGCGCTGAGGAAGATCTTGCTGCCGCCAAAGAATTGGTTGAAGTGGATCCAGATTTTGCGCAAGAAATACCCGCCCTGGAATTAACCCGTGACCTTGCTGGCACCAGACTGGAAGAATTGTTATTGCCTCGCGACCCTAATGATGACCGCGATGTTATTTTGGAAATTAAAGCTGGAGCAGGCGGCGATGAATCCGCCCTCTTCGCCGGCGATTTGTTACGAATGTATATGCGCTACGCCGAAAAACATGGTTGGAAAACGGAGATCATCGATCAAACAGAAAGCGATCTTGGTGGCTATAAAGATATTTCGATGGCGGTTAAGTCCAAAGGCATTGCTGAACCAGGGAAGTCCCCCTACGCTCGCTTAAAGTTTGAAGGTGGCGTTCACCGAGTTCAACGAGTACCAGAAACCGAATCCCAAGGCCGAATCCATACTTCCGCCGCTGGAGTATTAGTTCTTCCAGAGGCTGAAGAAGTCGATGTGGATATAAATATGAATGATTTAAGAATTGATGTTTTTCGATCCAGCGGTCCGGGCGGCCAAAGTGTTAACACAACCGACTCTGCAGTTCGCATAACCCACGTTCCCACTGGAATTGTTGTTTCATGTCAGAACGAAAAAAGTCAGTTACAAAATAAAGAGTCAGCACTTCGAATTTTGCGCGCCCGTATGTTGGTGGCTGCTCAAGAGGAGCAGGATCGAATTGCTTCAATTGAACGAAAGAGCCAAGTTCGAACTGTTGATCGAAGCGAACGCATTCGGACCTACAACTTTCCAGAAAATCGATTAAGCGATCACCGAGTCAACTTCAAATCCAACAACTTAGACACGGTGCTCAATGGTGAGTTAGACCCAGTCATTGACGCCTTATTGGATGCCGATAAAGCAGCTAAACTCGCATCCACAGATCACTAATGGTTCGAGAACTACTTCGTTGGGGTAAGGCGCAACTCGGCGCCACTGAAGTGTCCCCAATTGATGCTGAACTTCTTTTGGCCCATGCACTAGGTGTATCTCGAATGGAATTACATTCCAAAGTTTTCGACTTATCTCCAGAGGAAATTGAGCGAGTTACCGAAGAATTTCACCACAACATTAACGAGCGTCTTTCGGGGGAACCGACTCAATACATCGTGGGGGAAGCCCCGTTTCGATATCTCACCTTAGATGTCGGGCCAGGGGTACTTATTCCAAGACCTGAAACAGAGGTGCTCGTTGATGAAGTGCTTCACCAACTTGCTCGCTACGAAGAACCAGTATCCATTATCGACTTGGGTTCCGGTTCCGGCGCAATTGCGATTTCCATCGTTTCTGAAGTTTCTGGGAAAAAGGATGTACGGGTCGTTGCAGTAGAAAAATCTGCTGATGCGTTGAAATGGCTGCACCAGAATATTGCCAAATTTGATCTACCCATTCGTGTTGTTGCTGAAGATGTTGCAGATGCCTTGCCAGGGATTAAGGCAGATGTTGTCGTCTCAAATCCGCCTTACATACCCAATGCGGAAGTCTTACCCAAAGAGGTGGCCGATTTTGAGCCGACAGTTGCTTTGCGCGGTGGCGATGGCAACGGGATGGAAGTGCCGAAAGAATTTATTAGAGCCTCGTTACGATTATTGAAAAGTGGCGGATTGTTGGCGATGGAACATCACGAATCACAGGCAGAGCTGATTGCGACCGAACTTATTTCCGAATGTGAAGAAATTAAAATCCATTACGATTTAGCCCAACGCCCAAGATTTACAACTGCGATAAAGAAATAACTTGGATGGAATTCAGAATGAGGAGAAGGTGCCATGGCTGAAGTTATTGAATTGGACCAGATTAAAGATGACCCGGCCCAGGTTGAAGCCGCCGTGGAGCAAGTAGTTGCCGCGCTTCGTAACAGCCAGATAATCGTCGCCGCGATTGAACATAGTTATGTGTACGCCTGCGATGCATTTGATCGAGATGCGGTCCTTCGTCTTCACACTCTGCGAGGAGATGATTTTGGTGTCGCTGCCCAAGTCATGATTGGAAATGTGCAAACGTTAGAAGGCATCGCACAAGATGTCAGCGAAGATATTTCGACCTTGGTGGCTCGCTTCTGGCCGGGATTGCTCACTTTGAATGTGCAGCCCCATTCCGGTTTGAATTGGGATCTTGGAGATGCTCAAGTTTTGGGGGAGTTCGCCGTTCGAATCCCGAACCGCGACTTCTTTCGACGGGTATTGCAAAAGAGCGGACCGCTAGCCGTGTCCAGCGCCGCATTGGCCGGACGGCCGCCGATGCTCTCCATTGGCGGAATTGCTGCCTTGTACTCCGACATTGGCATTTACATCGATGAAGGCACCTTGGCCAGCGGGCCGGCCTCTACCGTAATCCGACATAAAGTGATTGGCATGGATGGCGGACTGGAAGTTTCCCGAGAAGGAGCCATCTCCCTTGCCGAACTCCAAGAAGTCTTGCCTTCGATTACCTCCAGCACAGAATAGGCTTGCGCCATGTCATCAGAACAATTTTATGGACCAGATTTTGACGCGCTTCAATCCCAAGACCCTGACATCGCGGCAGTTCTCCTGAGCGAACTAGAGCGGCAACGAAAGAATTTGCAGCTGATCGCCAGCGAGAACTTCACCTCCACAGCAGTGCTTGCTGCTTTAGGTTCGACCCTGTCCAATAAATATGCCGAAGGTTATCCTGGAAAGCGGTATTACGGTGGTTGCGAAGAAGTCGACAAGGTCGAACTCATTGGAATTGAGCGAGCGAAATCTCTCTTCGGTGCCGAACACGCAAACCTTCAGCCACACTCTGGCGCCAGTGCAAATGTTGCGGTCTATCAGGCTTTCACAAAACCAGGGGATACCGTCCTTGCGATGTCACTGCCTCACGGTGGTCATCTAACTCATGGTTCCAAAGTTAATTTCTCGGGCAAATGGTTCAACATCGTTTCTTATGGAGTTCGTCAAGATAATGAATTAATCGATTACGACGAATTGCGAGACTCGGCGTTAGCGCACAAACCAAAAATGATTTGCACTGGTGCTACCGCTTACCCCAGTTTGATCGACTTCGAAAAAGTTCGCGCCATTTGCGACGAAGTGGGCGCAATCATGTGGGTTGATGCAGCGCACTTTATTGGTTTGGTTGCAGGTAAAGCCATTCCGTCTCCAGTCCCATACGCAGATGTAGTTTCCTTCACGACTCACAAAGTTCTTCGTGGACCTCGTGGTGGAATGATCTTGACTAAAGCAGAGCATGCGTCTGCAATAGACAAAGCGGTATTCCCAGGCATGCAAGGTGGCCCCATCATGAGTGCTGTTGCTGGAAAAGCAATTGCACTTAAAGAGTGTGCAACTCCTGGTTATCAAAAATATGCCCGCGATGTTATTGAAAATTGCCAAGCTCTCGCGGCTGGCTTAGTTGAAGAAGGCATGCGTGCTGTTTCTGGTGGAACTCAAACCCACCTAGCTTTGATCGATATTAGAAGTACGGGAGTTAACGGCAAGATTGCCGATGAACGCTGTGGAAATTCTGGAATCACTTTGAATAAGAATTCCATTCCATATGATCCAGAAACACCTGCCGTAACGAGCGGCATCCGCGTCGGAACTGCGGCCACCACAACACAAGGAATGGGCGTACCCCAAATGCGCACCATTGCTTCATTCATTGCTCGCGCGATTAAAGATGGTGGCGATGAAACAATGGCGGCACAAATTCAAAGTGATGTTCACGAACTGACAGCGCAATTTCCGGTTTACGCCCGTTAAAACAGAAGTAAAATCTCAACATGCGTGAGTATCTTTTTGCGGCATCCTTAGCAGCAACGCTATGTTTTTTGATCACTCCATTAGTTGGAAAACTGGCGATGGCAGCCGGGGCATTTGTTGTTCCCCGACTACGCGATATTCATACTGAGATCACCCCGCGATGGGGCGGACTGTCGATGTGGATTGCGATGTCGATCACCTTCTTAACAGTGAACCATTTGTCATTAGTGGGCAAAGCTTTTGGAAGAGAAGCAACTGGAATATTTCTTGCGGGTTCGTTCATTATGCTCTTGGGTTTGTTGGATGATCGTTACGATTTAGATGCGCTCACAAAGTTTGCTGGGCAAGCATTAGCCGCTGGAATTTTATTGCTGCACGGTGTTCAGATTTTGTGGTTACCAATAAATGGAATCCTCATTTTGCCAGCCAACATTGGACAACTGCTTACCGTTCTCTTCGTCATGGTCGTAATTAATGCGGTGAATTTTGTGGACGGGTTGGACGGTCTAGCAACAGGAATCGTTGCCATCAGCGCATCTGCCTTCTTTGGGTTTTCTTATTTGCTCGCCGTTGTTAATGGCTTTAATCGTGCAGGTGCCCCCTCGTTAATCACCGCCGTTATCGTAGGAATGTGTCTTGGATTCTTGCCGCACAATTTTCATAAAGCCAAAATTTTCATGGGCGATTCCGGTGCCATGTTCTTAGGGTTGCTACTTTCTTCGGCTGCAATCACTTTGACCGGCCAAACTGATGCCAATTCCATCACAGCAGCGGGCACCGGCTCCTCGGCATTGCCACTTTTGCCCCTACTGCTTCCTTTTGCCGTTTTAGCGATTCCATTCTTAGACCTGGGCATGGCGATTGTCCGAAGGCTCAGGGCGGGCAGGTCCCCGTTTACCGCCGATAAAGAGCACCTTCATCATCGGATTTTGGGATTGGGCTCCACTCATAAACAGACCACGGTAATTCTTTATTTGTGGACTGCGATGTTCGCGGTCCCAACAGTTGTTGCCGCCTTCGAACCCCTCTGGGTATCGGTGCTAGTCGGCCTGGTATTTATGACACTCTCACTTTTTCTCATGGCTCGATCCTGGCGAAGACGCCATCCAAAGATTGGATCACCAACTGAAGAACTGGAGATTTCACTATGAGCCCCACAAATCAGGCAGGTTCAGAACCGGCTGAGGTGACCAATGATCAAGCGTTGTGGCGCGGGGCAGTTATTCCAGCGGCAGCTGTTGCCGTGCTTGCAGTGGTTGCAGCTAGTTTCTTCCGGGGCAAGGCGGGGTTCTGGGGCGCGCTCCTGGCCGGATTTACCGTCATTCTCTTCTTTTCCGTCCATCTCTTGGTTTCTAGGCTCACCAAAGATTTAGATCCCATGGCCACAATGGCGCTGGCCATGTTCTCCTATTTCGCCAAGGTCATCTTGATGGGCGCTTTCTTGTTAATAGTCACCAAAACGACATCGACCACCACGGTGGATCGCCCCAGCTTTGGCGTAAGTGCCCTGACGATCACCGCAGTCTGGCTCTTTGGTGAGATCCGAGCCTTTTTGCGCTTGAAATTCCAGTTACCATTACCGCCAGTGAAGTAAGCACCGTGTTACACCAGTAGGCAAGGAGTTAGCCATGGCAGCGGACGCAAAAAGCGATAAACCAGAGCATCGAGGTAATGAAGAAGGTGCTTTGTGGTCGATCATGGGGTATCTCCTCTCTGGCCTGCTTATTTGGGGCGGGATCGGTTGGGGATTGGACCATTGGTTAGGGACCCATTTCTTGCTTTTGGTGGGGCTGTTATTGGGCGGCGGGGCATCGATGTACCTGGTTTGGCTGCGCTTCGGCAGGGAGTGAAACGGACTGCCGCGAGGAAATGGCAGGGAGTGAAACGGACTGCCGCGAGGAAACGGCAGGGAGTGAAACGGACTGCCGTTCATGTCACACCAAAGAACTGCGCTTTGATTTGTTGATTTTTGTATACAACTAATAGGGTTGCGCCGTTCTCCCATTGATTTCTAATCTTTATGACCAGGAGTGTGTGTGCGCTCGTTACAGATGACCGGCACTGGTGGCGGCTTCGTCCCACCGAGCACTGCCGACTTCAATCTCCCGCCCATATTCGGCCATAACGTTTACACGACCAAACCAATCTTTCTGGTCATTCTTTCGGTCGTCTTAGTGTCAGTCTTTTTCATCGCGGCTTCTCGTAAAGCTGCAATCGTGCCCAATAAATTGCAATTTGCTGGTGAATCTATTTATGCATTCGTCCGCAATGATTTAGCCCGCGATGTCATCGGCCACGAATTCATGCGCTTTGTTCCCTATCTCTTCACTCTCTTCACTTTTATTTTAACCAACAACCTTTTTGGAATTGTTCCACTGCTGCAATTCCCAGCGATGTCGCATGTGAGCTTTCCTTATGTTTTGGCCATTTTTACTTTTGTAATTTTCCACGCAGTGGCTATTCGCAAAAAAGGTTTAATGCCTTACCTCAAAGAGATCATGTTTATGCCCGGTGTACCAAAGCCGGTTTATATTCTTTTGACTCCCATTGAATTAGCGACTTTCTTTGTAGTTCGCCCTCTGACTTTGTCACTTCGTCTTTTCGCCAACATGTTTGCTGGTCACTTGCTCTTGTTAGTCTTCATCTTGGGTGGAGATCATCTTCTCAAAGGTGTAATTGGTTTGAAATTAATCTCACCTTTTGCATTCGCTTTTGGAATTGGTCTGACATTCTTCGAATTCATGGTCCAATGCCTGCAGGCTTATATTTTTACACTTCTAACAGCTCTCTACATTGCTGGAGCGTTGGCGGATGAGCACTAGGTTTTACATCACGAAATAAGTTTTACCAAAGTCAGTTGGCTCTCGCCAACTGAGAACATCACTAAGAGGGAAAGGTACAAAAGATGAAAGGCACACTCAACCTGGTCGGTTATGGCCTATCTGCAATCGGACCTGCAATTGCAACCGGAATGATCTTTGCTGCTTATATCAGCGGCGTTGCTCGTCAACCAGAAGCACGTAGCGTTTTGCAGCCAATCGCATTCCTTGGCTTC
The DNA here is from genome assembly GCA_037130455.1 of Actinomycetes bacterium. Lineage (GTDB taxonomy): Bacteria > Actinomycetota > Actinomycetes > Nanopelagicales > Nanopelagicaceae > CAIMZW01. Next base: position 10,939 of record JBAXSZ010000008.1, read on the forward strand.
GCCTTGGCAGAAGCACTTGCACTATTCGGTCTCGTACTCGCTTTCGTTCTTTAATCCCGAGTATCTAGAGTTAAAGGTAGTTAACAGATGAGTTTGAGAATCGCAGCGGCAGAGGCAGCAGCCAATCCGCTAATTCCTCATACCGCTGAGTTGATTGTTGGCGCTATCGCCTTCGGTCTGCTCTTCATGGTGCTCCGAAGCAAAGTCGTTCCAATGTTTGAAAAAGCATTTACGGCTCGAACCGAAGCCATCCAAGGTGGTATTGAAAAGGCTGAGCGGGCTCAACGTGAGGCCGCAGAGGCGCTCTCTCAGTACACCTCCCAGCTCACCGAAGCCCGTGGTGAAGCACAGAAGATTCGTGAAGAGGCGCGCACTCAAGGTGCAGCCATCATTGAAGACCTTCGTGCCAAAGCACAGGAAGAGGCTGGCCGTATTACTGCAGCTGCTCACGCTTCGATTGAAGCCGAGCGTGCGCAGGCGATCACCTCGCTTCGCAATGAAGTTGGCACACTCGCAACTGAGCTAGCCTCCAAAATTGTCGGAGAAGCTTTAGATGACCAGGTCAGACAATCTCGAATTGTCGATCGCTTCTTGGAAGATTTGGAGAAGAGCAAGTAATGATTACTTTCGGTGGCAGCAGTCGTCAGTCTTTGGCGAGCCTTCGGGTTACCCTCGATGGGAAGATTTCATCTCTCTCATCTGCCGATTGCGTCACCGTCTCTTCAGATCTCTTTGCCGTTTTGACCACCTTGAACTCCTCCATTGGATTGCGTCGGGCGCTAACTGACCCTTCCCGAGATGTGGAGTCAAAGTCAGTTCTGGTTTCAGATATCTTTGGAAAAGTAATCGGAGCTCCTGCGTTGGCTGTTGTTGATGCCGCTATTGCACTTCGTTGGTCTAGCCCTTCCCAATTAGCCGGAGCCATTGAGCAGATTGCCATTGAATCTGAAAGTTCTGCTGCTAATCACGAAGGTAAGTTGGATTTGGTTCAGGATGAAATCTTTGAATTTGGCAGAACCTTGGTTGCCAATAACGATCTCCGCCAAGCATTGAACTCGCGTGAAACTGATAGTCCGGCAAAGCAGGCGCTGATCAATAGCATTTTTACCTCGAAATTTTCCCCGTTCGCGGTTCGTCTACTTAACTCACTTGTAGCGGGTTTAAGTGGCCGAAGCATTGAACAGGCGCTGAGTGCATATGCCCACGGTGTTGCCGCTCGCAGAGATCGCGTCACCGCTCATGTTCGTACCGCCATCGCACTTTCGGATGAACAGCGAACCAAATTGGTAGATGCGCTTACTAAGCAGATCGGTCAACCGGTCCACATAAATGTTGAAATTGATTCCAGCGTAATTGGTGGCGTTGCCATTCGATTTGCTGATGAAGTAATTGACGGCACAATCGTCAATCGTTTGGCAGAAGCGAGCAGAGCGCTCGTAGGTTAATTTTTTACGGCAATCTGGCGAAAGCCAGGAATGAACAATCTGGCGGAAGCCAGGAATGAACAATCTGGCGGAAGCCAGGAATGAACAAGGGAGATAAAGATGGCGGAACTCACGATCCGACCCGAGGATATTCGCGACGCGCTGGCAAAGCATGTTGCTTCCTATAATCCGGGTGCTGCGGCTCGAGATGAGATCGGCACAGTGACCGAAGCTGGCGATGGCATTGCTCGAATTGAAGGCTTGCCTTCGACAATGACCAACGAGCTACTTAAGTTCGAAAATGGAACTTTAGGTCTTGCGTTGAACCTGGATGTTCGTGAAATCGGCGTAGTTATCCTTGGTGAATTCACTGGAATTGAAGAAGGAACATCAGTAAGCCGTACCGGCGAGATTCTCTCCGTACCGGTCGGCGATGGTTTCCTCGGTCGCGTTGTTGATCCGCTGGGTCGACCCATCGATGGAAAGGGTGAAATTGTTGCCGAAGCACAACGTGCTTTGGAACTTCAGGCTCCTTCCGTTGTAGAGCGCCAGCCGGTTAAGGAACCACTTGCAACCGGAATCAAGGCAATCGATGCGATGACTGCTATCGGTCGTGGCCAGCGTCAGCTGATTATTGGCGACCGCCAGACCGGAAAAACTGCAATCGCAATTGACACCATTATTAACCAGAAAGAAAACTGGAAATCTGGAGACCCTAAGAAGCAAGTTAAATGTATTTATGTAGCCATTGGTCAGAAAGGTTCCACCATCGCATCCGTTAAGGGCGCCTTGGAAGAAGCAGGTGCAATGGAGTACACCACCATTGTTGCATCTCCTGCTTCAGATCCTGCTGGCTTCAAATACCTAGCTCCATACACCGGCTCTGCTATTGGTCAGCACTGGATGTACAAGGGCGAGCATGTCCTTATTGTTTTCGATGATCTTTCCAAGCAAGCCGAGGCTTACCGTTCTGTCTCCCTTCTTCTTCGTCGACCACCAGGCCGCGAAGCCTACCCAGGCGATGTTTTCTATTTGCACTCACGGTTGCTAGAACGTTGCGCAAAGCTTTCCGACGAACTCGGTGGCGGTTCAATGACTGGCTTGCCCATCATTGAAACTAAAGGAAACGACGTATCTGCGTTTATTCCAACAAACGTTATTTCGATTACCGATGGTCAGTGCTTCCTGGAGACCGACTTGTTCAATGCCGGCGTTCGTCCGGCAATTAACGTAGGTATTTCAGTATCTCGCGTTGGTGGTTCGGCACAGACAAAGGCCATGAAGAAGATTGCTGGTCGACTACGCCTTGACCTAGCCCAGTACCGTGAATTGGAAGCCTTCGCCGCTTTCGGTTCCGATCTGGACGCTGCATCAAAGGCTCAACTAGAGCGCGGTGCGCGAATGGTTGAACTCTTGAAGCAAGGTCAATACTCACCTTATTCAGTTGAACAAGAAGTTGCTTCAATTTGGGCAGGAACTACCGGCAACATGGACTCAATTCCAGTTGCTGATATTCGACGCTTCGAAGCCGAATTCTTGGACTTCTTGGCTCGTGAACGTAGCAGCATCATGAGCGTTATTTCCACTACTCGTGAACTCAAGGATGACACCGTTGCAGCTCTGGAAGAAGCAATCGGTGTATTCAAGTCCCAATTCTTAGCAACTGGTGCAGCTGCAATTAATGAGGCTGCTGCCGAAGCGTTAGACAGTGAAGGCAATGAGCAAATCACTCGTCAAGTTCCGGCGGTAAAGAAGTAACTCATGGGTGCCCAACTTCGTATTTATCGCAGGCGGATGCGTTCTGTAAAAGCGACCAAGAAGATCACGAAAGCTATGGAGCTCATCTCCGCTTCTCGTATCGTCAAGGCGCAACAACGAGTCGCTGCTTCTTCGCCATATGCAACGGAGTTAACCCGTGCCGTCACAGCGGTTGCTTCTTTTTCTAATACCAATCACCCATTAACGACCCCACATGAGAATCCGAAGCGAGCTGCAGTTCTGATTATTACCGCTGACCGCGGTATGGCCGGGGCATACTCCAACGCTGCGATCAAAGAGGGCGATCAATTAGTCGCACTTTTGAAAGAGCGCGGACTTTCGGTGGAAGCTTATTTAGTTGGCCGCAAGGCAGTGAACTTTTATCGTTTCCGAAGTCGACCAATTGCAAATTCTTGGACTGGTTTTTCGGATAACCCAACTTATGCTCATGCCAAGGAAATTTCTGACTCCTTAATTAATGCATTTATCGCGGATTCAACTGCGGAGAATCATGGCGTCGATGAGCTCCATATTGTTTATACCGAATTTAAATCCATGATGACCCAAATGCCTCAAGCAAAGCGGATGTTGCCTTTGGAAGTTGTAGAAACCACTGCTCCTTCGGGCCTTCTGCCTATGTACGAATTTGAACCAAATCCAACCGATGTCTTGAATTCACTGCTTCCACGTTATGTAGAAGCTCGTGTATTCAACGCCATGTTGCAGTCAGCCGCTTCAGAGCATGCCGCTCGTCGTCGCGCTATGAAATCAGCAACTGATAATGCTGATGAGTTAATTAAATCTTTGACCCGACTAGCGAACGCTGCTCGTCAGGCCGAAATTACCCAAGAGATCAGTGAAATCGTCGGCGGCGCAGATGCGCTTGCCTCAGCTAGCGCAGGGAGCGAATGATGTCTCAATCAACTCAAGGAACTGGCCGCGTAGCACGCGTAATCGGTCCGGTCGTGGATATTGAATTCCCGGCTGACGCAATGCCAGCAATCTTTAATGCCCTTCACGTTGATGTTGACCTTGCTGGTCAAACTCGCATGTTGACCTTGGAAGTTGCCCAGCACATTGGCGACAATCTGGTTCGCGCGATCTCCATGCAGCCAACTGATGGAATGGTTCGTGGATCTACTGTTACCGATACAGGTGCTGCTATCAGCGTGCCTGTTGGCGATGTAACCAAGGGCCACGTTTTCAATACCCTGGGCGAATCACTGGATGTTCCAACCTCTTCGCTGGATATCAAAGAGCGTTGGCCAATTCACCGTACCGCACCTGCTTTCGATCAGTTGGAATCAAAGACTGAGATGTTCGAAACCGGAATCAAAGTTATCGATCTTCTTACCCCGTATGTTCGTGGTGGAAAGATCGGTCTCTTCGGTGGTGCCGGTGTTGGAAAAACTGTTTTGATTCAGGAAATGATTTACCGAGTAGCGGAAAACTTCGGTGGGGTATCGGTATTCGCCGGTGTCGGTGAGCGTACCCGCGAAGGAAATGACCTTTTCCTAGAAATGACTGAAACTGGCGTTATCAATAAGACCGCATTAGTTTTCGGTCAGATGGATGAACCACCAGGGACCCGTCTTCGCGTAGCACTTTCTGCGCTAACAATGGCGGAGTACTTCCGCGATGTTCAAAAGCAAGATGTGTTGCTCTTCATCGACAATATTTTCCGCTTTACCCAAGCTGGTTCTGAGGTATCAACTCTGCTCGGACGTATGCCTTCTGCAGTTGGATATCAGCCAACTTTGGCTGATGAAATGGGCCAACTTCAAGAGCGCATCACTTCAACCCGTGGTCACTCCATCACCTCGATGCAGGCAATTTATGTTCCTGCTGACGATATTACCGACCCAGCTCCTCACACCACCTTCGCCCACTTGGATGCAACAACAGTTTTGTCTCGTCCAATTTCCGAACTTGGAATTTACCCGGCTGTAGATCCGCTGGATTCAACTTCTCGTATTTTGGACCCACGCTACATCGGCGAGCATCACTTCCGAGTTGCCAACCGAGTCAAGCAAATTCTTCAGCGATACAAGGATCTCCAAGACATCATCGCTATCTTAGGTATTGATGAACTCTCTGAAGATGACCGGATCTTGGTAGGTCGCGCGCGTCGTATCCAGCGCTTCCTTTCCCAGAACACCTTCGTCGCAAAGGTCTTCACCGGTATCGAAGGTTCCTTCGTGCCACTTTCAGAAACCATCGAAGCTTTCGAAGCTCTTGCCGATGGCAAGTATGACCACGTTCCAGAGCAGGCATTCTTTATGTGCGGTGGCTTGGAAGATGTAGAACGCCGAGCAGCAGAATTGGCAAAGGCGTAAAACAAAATGGCTGACAACTTAACTGTTGAAGTAGTTTCACCCGAGAAGCGGGTGTGGTCTGGCGAAGCCACCATGGTTTCTGCCAGAACTCTCGAAGGTGATTTGGGGATTTTGCCTGATCACGCCCCGCTTCTGGGTGTACTTGTTGACGGAGTTGTTTCGATCAAAGTTGTTGGTGGCGAAAAGCTGGATTTCAATGTAAATGGTGGATTCATTTCGGTTGCGAAGAACCGAGTTTCAATCCTTGGAGAAAACGCCAACTAGTTTATTTTAAGCTCAAGCAAAGTATCACAAGTAGCGATAGTGCTTAATTTCTGGCCTTAGATTCGAGTGACATCTGCCCCAAGCGAACGCAGTGCCTCGGCAAAGCCTGGATAACCTCGATCGATGTGGTAGCCATCTTCCACGGTGGTAATTCCCTCGCTGACTAATCCAGCCAAAACCAGTCCCGCGCCAGCGCGAATATCGGTGGCGACAACCGGCGCACCAGAGAGCCGTTCAACTCCAGTAATCGCAGCGTGATGACCATCCACCTGAATCTGAGCGCCTAGGCGGACAAGTTCATTGACGAACATGAATCGTCCTTCGAAAACATTTTCCGTGACAATTGATCTGCCTTCGGCCACCGCATTGAGAAGAATGATGAGTGGCTGCAAATCCGTGGGGAAACCAGGATAAGGCAAGGTCGCCACATCCACGCTATGTGGCCGATGATCCATGCGGACTCGAATTCCATCAGTGGTAGTTGTCACCACTGCGCCAGCACTCACTAATTTATCTAGTGGGATTTCCATATGTTCGGCTCGAGCCCCGTGGATGGTTAAGTCGCCTTGAGTTATAGCCGCGGCGAATGCCCAAGTACCGGCAACAATTCGATCGCATAAAGTCGCGTGAGTTGCTGGATGTAAAGTGTCGACGCCGGTAACAGTGATAGTTGATGAACCTAAACCGGAAATTACTGCACCCATGGCAATAAGGAATTCTCCGAGATCAACAACATCTGGTTCGCGAGCGGCATTGTCTATAACGGTCATACCCTTAGCTAGAACCGCTGCAGTCATGAGATTCTCGGTGGCGCCAACGCTGGGGAAATCTAAACTGATACTGGCGCCGCGGAGCCCATCTGGGGCCGTGGCAATCACATATCCATGTTCAGAGTGTGCTTCTGCACCTAACTCCTTTAAGCCCTTGATATGAAAATCTAAGCCGCGAGAACCGATGGCATCGCCACCGGGAAGCGCGACTTCGGCATGTCCAAGTCGAGTGACCAGCGGTCCTAAAACATTGATGGATGCCCGCATTTTGCGAACTAAATCGTAATCGGCTCTGCTTCCGGGTTCTGCTGGCACTGCAATTGTCACCGCTTGTTGGCTTCGATCAAATTTTACGACGCAACCGAGCCGGGTTAGGAGCTCGGCCATGATGTCCACATCGGCAATATCTGGCACGTTTAAAATGGTGCTCGTTCCTTCGGCCAGAAGTGTGGCCGCCATCAATTTCAGGGCCGAATTCTTCGCACCGGTAACGTGTACTTCGCCGACAAGGCGCGCACCACCGGTTACCCGGAAACTTTCGGAAGCCTGCGTGCCTGGCATTTACTACCCACCCTTTAATTCGTATCTGATTACAACAGTTCCTCTGAATTTAATCACTTTTGAGTGGTCTCATCGTAGTTGCTCTAATAGGCTCGCACCCATGGTTAACCTGACTCGGATTTACACAAAAACAGGTGATGATGGCACTACCTCCTTAGGGGATATGAGTCGGACATCTAAGAACGATCCGCGGCTAGAGGCATATGCAACCGTCGATGAGGCCAATTCCAGCATCGGCGTCGTGCTTGCCTTAGGTCAGATTTCTGATCGTGAAATTGGAGCCTTACTGGTTCGGATTCAAAATGATCTCTTCGATGTTGGAGCAGATCTTTGCACCCCAGTGGTAGATAACCCGGCAATTGACCCACTTCGAGTTTTAGAGAGCCAAATTACTTTTTTGGAAGGCAGAATCGATTATTACAATCAAAATTTAGAGCCGCTGCGTTCCTTCGTTCTGCCATCCGGCACGCCAGCGGCCGCACTTCTTCACGTCTCCAGAACTGTTGTGAGGCGGGCCGAGCGTCAAACCTGGAGCGCAATTCATTCATTCGGTTCGGGCGTAAATGCGCTTACTGCCAAATATCTCAACCGACTTTCAGACTTACTCTTTGTTCTGGCTAGATACTGCAACAAAGAAGCCGGTGATGAATTGTGGGTACCGGGCGCAAATCGGTAATCGATTGGTTGTCCCACGAAAATAGCCTTTCGTGAAGAAAGAGAACGATTACTTTCAAGTTTTCCATATTGACGGCACCCGTCCTGGGGATATTCATCGCGGTGAAATAGCGGTTGACGTTGCCAATTATTTTTCAGACCATTTATCCGAATTGCATTCGCCAACCATAGCAATAAGGACTTTGACAGATATGCAAGCGGCAGTTCTCAAATATAGTGAACTCAAATTCGCTCACAAGAATTCATGGGATTGGGATCGAAGTGAAAAGTGGGCTCCGGGTGAGTGCGGTATTTGGTTGTCCACTTATTTAGCGCTAAAAAAATTTGTCGCTACTTCATCCAGCGAAACTAAAACCATCTTATTAATGGAAGATGATATTTGGTTTGATAAGGAAAGCACCGATTTTCTGGATTTGCTCACCACGGCACTCGGACAATTACCAACTGGATGGGATTACCTAACCCTGTACGTTCCAGAACCCAATCGAGAAAAATACGAAGAAAGTTTTCATATTGGGGAAATCGATGTGTGCAAAAACTACAGTGAATATAGTGCGGTCGCGATCCTTTACTCATTATCAGGTGCCAAGAAAATAATTGATAATTGTGAGATCGAAGTAACTGACCCAGCAGATGTGACCATACTCCATGACAAAAAACTGCATGGATATTGCATTCTTCCAGGTAGGCACCGGGCCGTTTCGATATTTTCCTACTTAAATGAAACGCAAAATTCCACAATCCAAGGTGATGTTGAACGCTATTCGGTGGAGGCCTTCGTACTCAGTTAGTGGTTGGAGGGCAGAACGGATTAATGGGAATCGTTTGGAATGTATGTGTTGTTGGGAACTTTTTCGGGGGCAGCACTTGGCCAACATTTCGCCTGAACATTTTTTACAAAGACGCCATTTATCAAGGGTTCGGTACTAATTAATAGAATGGTGGCAACAACTTTCGGTTTCGTTCCTAAAGCCGTGGTTCGGATAGTTCCGTACTCTGCCTGAATCTTTGGATCTGCAGTACTAGGTCCATAAATAAATGAGTCCACCTCCCACCAGATGCATCCGGTGCTGGAAGCGACCAATACTGCGCCACATGCATCCTTTTCACATAAAGCTAGGCTGGGAATCAACTTCTTCTGGGCCGAAATAATGCCAATTAATTCCGTCCCAGATGGAATTTTCGCGTAAATACCACTACTGGAAGAGAATCCTTTTGGTGGCCAAAGCGGGGATGGAGAAGCCAGAGGTACTACTTTCAATTTTCTTAGCGGCTGCTTCTTGACCACAGGCTTCTTGACCACAGGCTTCTTGACCACAGGCTTCTTGACCACTGGCTTCTTGACCACTGGCTTCTTGACCACGGGCTTGGGAGTTGCTTTGGTCGTTGCTTTGGTCGTTGCTTTGGTCGTTGCCGAAAGACCAGGTGAAGTCCCGGCCAATGAGAGCGCTACTGCAACTGCAACCACTAGCGACATTCGACTAGTGTGCCGGTTCACCGATCCGACCATTTGAAAGAGCGGATTGCAAAGATTGTTCCAAGCACTATCCAAATTGCGAGCACCAATAAAGTTCGTCCAGACTCCCACGAGTGAGCAACTTCTTTAGTGGCAAATGAATCGGGGAGAAATACTGAACGCATTCCTTGGGTTAGCCACTTAAGTGGAAAAATCGAAGCGAAATCTTGCATCCATTTTGGAAGACTGGAAAAAATAAAGAAAACACCACTGAAGAATTGCAAGACGATAACTATTGGAGAAACTACCGCTGAAGCTCCGCGACCACTCTTGGGAACGCTAGAGAAAGCGATTCCGAGAATGGTGGAACAAATGCTTCCAAGGATTACCAACCAAGCAAATCTGAACCAGCGTTCTGCTGAGGTTGGGACATGCAAGCCAAAGAGCAATGTTCCGAAAACCAGAAGAAGTCCTACCTGAACCAGCATGGAAACGGTAACCAACATTACCTTTCCGATGAAGTAGGAAACTGGTGACATGGGCGTGCCTCGAAGCCGTTTCAGGGTTCCGAAATCTCGTTCCATAGGAATCGTGATTGCCAACTGCTGAAAACCGGTATTGACCAAACCGGAGGCGATCATGCCTGCAACGAAGTACTGGCTAAAAGTCACGCCTGGGGCGATGCTGTCTTTAAATACCGATCCGAATATGAAGAGAAGCATGATCGGAAATAGCATGGTGAAAACTACGGACTCACGTTGTCGCAAGAATTGCTTGATTTCAATGCCGCCGCGGAGGAGTCCAATTCTTAGGATGCTTGGCTTCATGATTGATCACCTTGCCCCTCAATCATTTCCAAATACATATCTTCCAAAGTAGGTCTGGTAACGGTCAACTCTGGTATTTCGCCCTTGAACTTGGACATCAGTTCCGCGATTGTTTGCGTAGGGGAGTCAGTCAGGATTTCGACTCGCCCTCCTTCGGAAAGATAGGTGACGCGCGCTTTGGCATCATTGCGACCTCCCAAATTTTCTGGGGTTGAAACTTCAATAATTTTTCCGTTGTTGATTACGGCAACGCGATTGGCAAGCGCTTCAGCCTCATCTAGATAATGAGTGGTGAGCAAAATTGTTGTTCCCTCGGATTGAAGGGATTTAATTAATTCCCAAAATGCTCGCCGTGCTTCCGGGTCAAAGCCAGTGGTGGGTTCGTCCAGGAAGAGAATCTCTGGTGATCCAATAATTCCCAGAGCTACATCCAAACGGCGTCGTTGCCCGCCAGATAAGGTGCGAATTTTCGCATCTCTTTTATCGGCAAGACCGACGGCCGCGATGACTTGGTCAGGATTCTTTGCTTTGGTGTAATAGTGGGAAAAATGGTGCACGGTCTCGGCCACCGTCAGGTCGGCGGCATCACCTGTGGATTGTAAAACAATTCCAATTCGGTTTCGCCAGCTGCGTTCATCGTTGCCCAAATGTCCGGGGTCAATCCCTAGAACGCTCACTTCGCCAGAATCTCGGTCGCGGTAACCTTCCAAAATTTCTACCGTTGTCGTTTTGCCCGCCCCATTTGGACCCAAGATGGCAAAAATTTCACCCGGGTGTACATCTAGATCGATGCCGGCGACAGCTACCTTGGCGCCATTCTTCTTATCGGCGTAAGTTTTCGTTAAGCCTCGAACATGGATTGCAGATTGCACGGTCATATCTTGCCTTAGGTTGGTCAGCTCTGACCAGTTCGTGCGGCGTCACAAGTTAAGAAATAAGTGAATATTTAGGAAAGAATAGGGTAGTGAGCCCACGTAGAAACTATCCCAAACGAAGAGGCCCGAAGCCTGAAGAGCGGGAAATCGCCACTTCTCACGAAACTATCGAAGAACATTCGGAAGGTATATTCCGAGTTCGCAAAATCACTGGATCTACTTCCACCAAGCCATACCGATGCCCCGGCTGCGATCAACTTATTCCAACTGCGACTCCGCACGTGGTGGCATGGCTAGAAGAGGATATTGAAAGTCGCCGGCATTGGCATTCAGTTTGCTGGACCAAGCGAAATGACCGCAGACCAAAAACTGAACGTACTAGGAATGCGCCCCGATACTAATGTGGTATCCGAAAGTTTTTATCCAACAACTTTCGAGTGTAGGAATTTGATCATTGTTTTAATAAATCCATCAGCGAACTTGGTTCGCTTGAAAGTTGTAAATTCAATGGGAATATTAAATCGCGTGCTCACGATGGTTCTCGCGTAAGTAAATTCCATCAAGCCCTCAGGTCCATGAATTCGACCATTACCGCTGTCTTTGACTCCACCAAAGGGGAGTGAGGCAATCGCGGCAAAGGCAATGACCGAGTTAACCGAGACCATTCCGCATTTCAATTTGCTGGCAATCCGATGCCCATCTTTTCGAGACCATACAGATGCTGCTAATCCATAGTTGGTTCCATTTGCTAAATCGATTGCCTCTTCCATTGATGCGACGCGGTTGATGGTCAAGGTAGGACCGAACGTTTCTTCTTGAATGGCAAGACTGTTTTCAGGGACATTGATCATGATGGTGGGATTTGTATAAGGCGGTTGCACCGAGTCCACTCCACCTACAACAAACTGCGCGCCCTTTGCTGCGGCGTCATCGATATGGCGCTGGATAACGTTGAGTTGCGAGGGCATCGTGGCCGGTCCGTAATTGATGCCGGGCTTTATTTGCTCTGCCATCTGACTAATTTTATTTATGAATTGGTCGGCAACCTTTTCATGAACATACACTCTTTCTGCGCCAATACAGGTTTGACCAGAATTTGACATTGCAGACCAGAGCGAATATTCGGCAGCGCGATCAATATCAGCGTCGGCGGCCACAATCACTGGATCTTTTCCACCGCACTCCAGTACATAGGGGACCATGCGGGCGGCACAAGATGCTGCAACTTTCTTTGCAGTTCGAGTGGAACCAGTAAAAGCAATTTTATCAACTGGACTTTCGGTAAGAGCGGCACCTGTTTCACCAAGACCGGTAACTATGGAAAAAACATTAGGCAATGGCGATATCAGGTTGAAGGTGTCGCAGAGCCACTGGCCAACTCCTGGCGTGTACTCACTTGGTTTAAAGACCACGGCATTGCCAGCAGCCAAGGCATAGGCGATGGAACCCATGGGTGTGAAGATCGGATAGTTCCACGGACCAATCACGCCAACTACGCCATAAGGGGAGCGTTGTACTTCAGATTTCATGTTAAACATCAACAAGCCCGATGGTCGAAAAGATGGACCTAGAGTTCGCTTGGCGTTCTTTGCCGCCCATGCTAAGTGACCAACCGCCAAAGAAACTTCCAAAGTTGCATCACTCAGCGGCTTTCCAGTCTCCTGAGCAACAAGAGCTCCAATTTCATCAATTCGCTTGGTGAGGAGCGCACACCATTCAAGAAGGACTTTCTTGCGGCCATCAAAACCCATTGCACTCCATGGCCCACTTGCTGCCTTAGCCAAAGCAACAGTGGCGAAAACCTGATCTGTGGTGGCGATGGGAAACTCGTGAATAACCTTGCCGGTTGCTGGTTCGTGGGATGCGAATGTAGTACTCATGGGCTAAGACTAAACTCTCCTACGTGAGTTCGATAATACGTTCAACGACAATTCTGCCTGCCAATCGCGCCGCCATAACCATTCATACGCAAGATAACCTGAATCTAGTAGGAGAAGTCGCCTCGCCAAAGGGTGTCCGAATAGCAAGCATCCTCTGCCTCCATCCTCTGCCAACTCATGGCGGAATGATGGACAGCCACATTCTTCGTAAGGCCGCCTTTCGACTTCCTGAATTAGCGGGAATCGAAGTAATTCGATTTAACACTCGTGGTACCACCAGCGAGCAGGGTACAAGTGAAGGCACTTTCGATTTTGGGGTCTCGGAAAAATATGATGTGGAAGCGGCAGTGGAGTATGCATTCACCGAAGCAAGAGTGGAACGACTCTGGGTGGTGGGATGGAGTTTTGGAACGGATCTGGCGCTTAAATACGCCCGAGATCCCCGAATCGAAGGGTTAATTTTGCTCAGCCCACCGCTTCGATCCAGCGAACCCAGCGATCTAGATTTTTGGGCAGCAGATGGCAGGCCGATCACTGCGGTAGTTCCCGAGTTTGATGAGTTCTTAAAACCCGCAGAAGCCCTGGTTAAATTCGCTGCTATTCCTCAGATAGAAATCATTCCAGTGGATGGAGCAAAACACTTATGGGTTGGCGAACCATCCGTCTATCGAGTTCTCAATGAAATCACTGCTTTGGTTTCGCCAAGAAAATATCCGCTGCCAACGGAGTGGTCTGCAGTTAGTTAGCTCTTATCAGCTCGGGGGAAAACGACTTCATCCAGGATTAACAGGACTGCAGCAGCGATAGGAACGGAAACTAATCCGCCGATTAATCCCATCAAACTTGTGCCAAGCAATACGGCGATGATGGTAACTATTACCGGAACCGAGAGCGATCGCTTCATGATTTTAGGCATAATCACATAGTTCTCAATTTGCACATAAACAACATACAAAATAAAGGCGATGATTGCGGTTGTAGGTGATTTAGTGAATGCAATAATGGTCATCACCGCGCAACCTAAGAAGTGACCGATTAAGGGAATTAGCCCGCAGAGGAAAACCAACATGGATAGCGCTGTTGTGTAGGGAATCCTTAAAACAAATCCAAGAATAAGTGCAAAGATTCCGGCGACGATTGCTACGGCAGCTTGCCCACCAACGAATGCGCCAATTCTGGAGATAATGGCATCGGCGATTCCAGATACTCGGGCACGACGACTAGCTGGAACAATTCGATAAGCAACGCTCGTGACCTTTGGAAACGAGGCCAAGAAGAGCAATGTCAAAATTAATATCGTGAGTGCGGAGATGGTTCCGGATAGGACCGCCTTGCCTACTCCAAGAACGCCACCAAAAGCGTTGACCACAAATTGCCCATCGTGAATGGAAGAAGTAACTTTCTTTTGGATGGAATCGATCAAGCCATAATTATCATTCAGGCGATGAAAGAGGGAGTTACCTTTTAAATCGCTGATCAATGATGGGGCATTTTGAACCAAAGCATTAACTTGATGGGCAACCGGTGGAATAACCACCCAAGAAAATAGTGCGGCAAAAACTAAAACGATACCTACGATTGAGGCAACCGAAGCATTTCGAGATAACCCTCTTCGGCGAAAAAACTCCACGGCCGGATGTAGACCAGCAGCAAAGAAGAGAGAGATCAGAATAAGTACAAATACCTGGCTTGCCGAAGCAAGTGCCCTCAGTAAAGTCAGCGAAATAGCGGCACCTGCCGCTGCTAAAAAGCCAAAGTAAAAAGGGTGGCGCGTATCCAGCGGGGCGCCAATAGTCCCAAAATCTGGTTCGGGAGCAATGGCTCTTTTACCCTTGAGCAGAGGTTTTCTTGAAGGCTTCTCAGATGGCATGTCCTGATTTTATCGGCGAAAAGTCGGCAATAACGGAATACGTAACACGATTGCCCCGTAATTCTCACCCGTAGTTAACCTAATCGGTGAGCGCTACCCCTTGGAGTGCGAGAGAATTGGGCAGTGAGCGGACTTCGAATCGTAGGTATAGGCGAGGAGATTTCTGCCTGTGCGCTTTTGCCGTGGACCGTCCCGCTGGAAGAATGGCCAGAAGATCCTTCTCTCACCGATATGCGGGGAATTTCTCGCCACATTGTGAGACTGATTCACTCCACGGCCGCGGCTGATTCCGAGGTCTATGCCGTCAAGGAAACAGTCCCAGAGTTCGCCAATCGCGAATACTCCATTCTTCGAGAGCTGGCCCAGCGCCAGGCGCCTTCGGTTGAGCCAATCGCCGTAGTGGAAGGCCGAACCAATGAGGCCGGCGAAGAGTTACCCGCCGCTTTAGTAACCCGCTATTTGCCCTACTCCTTGCCATATAGAGTCCTTCTGAGCGAATCCATCACCCCGCACGAAATCGTCAACATGACCAACGCTTTGGCCTTACTTCTGGTTCGGCTGCACTTGTTGGGGTTCTGGTGGGGCGATTGTTCCCTCTCCAATACCCTCTTTCGTCGGGATGCCTCGGAATATTCGGCTTACCTAGTGGATGCCGAAACCGGCGAATTCCAACAACGACTCTCCGATGGCCAACGGGAGCACGATTTAGAAATCGCCCACTTCAATGTTGCCGCCGAGCTAGATGACCTTGCCTGTGCTGGCCTGCTTCATCCTGGAATGGATCCCATCCGTGCCAGCGATACGGTGATCAAGCGATATCGACGTCTATGGCAGATGCTCAAGGAACCGCAACTGCTTGATCCGACGGATAGACATGCGGTGGAACGCGCGATGCGCGCTTTACAAGATTTAGGGTTTGCCGTGGAAGAAGTAGAAATTTTGATTGATGGCGATCAGGGCAAATTAAAATTCCAGCCTAAATTGGTGGCATCGGGTTACCACCAGCATCGGTTGCACGATGTCTTAGGTCTTCACGCTGAAGAACTTCAGGCAAAACGTTTACTTGCCTCATTTGATCGATACCGCGCTCGCGAAAAGAAACCACTTCCTCCTGTGGAAGAATCAGCCCGGAGGTGGATCACCGAAGTCTTCGAACATACAATTAATCAAATCCCCGAAGATCTGCGGGGACGAGTTGAAGCAGCCCAGATGTTCCACGAAATTTTGGAACACCGTTGGTATCTGGGAGAAAAGGCTGGTCGAGATGTTGGAATGGACTTTTCGACTCAAGATTATATCGCCCACATTCTGCCCTTCCGAAGCGCAAGTGGCGGGATAGTCTCCGATAGCGAAGATTTCCTAGATTCTGAACTCGTTTAGGTGAGCCGTAAAATTTTTGGCAAGATACACCTATGAGTATGCCGCCATTGCCCAAAAACCTTTCGCGCGCAATTGATCTCAGCGGATTGGCATCGCCTAAGTCGGCCCAAAATCAAGGTCCGGCGATCACTGTTACCTCCGATAATTTAGTCAAAGATTTTCTGGCTGCATCCAATAAAGCGGTCGTAATTATTTTATGTTGGTCCCCGCGCAGCGCTCAATCCCAACAAGTCTTAGACATGCTCTCAAAGTTCTATGTTGCCGATTCAGCAAAGACTGGGCAAGCGCCGTGGATTTTTGGATCCGTAAATGTTGATGCCGAGCCAGCGGTTGCACAAGCGGTTCAAGTTCAAAGCGTTCCTTTGGCAATTGCAATTATTCAAGAGCAAGTAGTCCCACTTTTTGAATCCATTCCCACTGAATCGCAAGTTCGATTAGTCATTGACAAAGTACTTACCTTGGCCGCCGAACGTGGCATTGGTGTGGCTCCGGCCCCTTCCGAACCGGTCGAGCCAGCACTAGAAGCAGAGGAAGAGGCGGCGCTCTCCGCGCTGGAGGCTGGAGATTTTGTCGCTGCGAAAGCGGCTTATCAAGCTTGGTTAACCAAATCTCCTTTTGAACCAATGGCGAAATTGGGTTTGGCTCAAACTGAACTATTTATCCGAACTCAAGGCGCCACCCTGGAAGCGGCTGCAGCCGCTGCGGCGTTGAATCCAACTGACATTGCAGCGGCGTTCTTGGCTGCCGACATGGAAATTATGCACGGGTTGAATAAGGAAGCCTTTGATCGACTGATTTCTTTAGTAAAAGCTACATCAGGTGATGACCGAAAGGCAGTGAGAGAACATCTGCTTACGCTGTTCTCCATTATTGACCCAGAAGATCCCGTTTTAGTAAAGGCCCGACAAGCTCTGGCAAGTGCGTTATTTTGACAATAATGGATGTAAAAGAGCGGGTAAATCTTTATATAATTTTTGCAGTTTTCGGAGTCGGGATTATGTCCATGGCACCAAGAAACCCCGAAATAAAACATAACCTTGGGATATCCAATGGAAGTTTTGGAACTTTACTGAGCTTGGCTGGATTGGGCTCTCTCATAAGTTTGATTTACGGTGGTCATCTTGTGCATCGCTTGGGAACTAGACCGGTTCTCACCGTAGGCTCCACTATTGTTTATGCGACGATCGCGAGTATTCCACACGTTCATTCACCAATAATTTTTGTCGTTCTTATGTTTATCATGGGCGCATCGTTATCTGGGTATCACATTGCCAGCAATGCTCAAGGTTTACGTCGCCAAGCCGATACCGGCCAAGTACTTATTCCGAAGTTGCATGGTGCATGGAGCAGTGGCGCGCTATTTGCTGCGGTATTCGCCTTTATCGTGACTCCTAGAGTCTCATTCGCTTGGCATATAGATTCCTTAATCGCCATCGCTTGGATCGTTACTCAAATTGCCCTCTGGAATCTCAAGGATGTGTTGATCCACGGTTCGAAAGATCCGGATTCGGAGAGTAGCTATTCCGTTAAAACGATATTTACTTCATTCCAATTTGAACCGCTAGTTTCTTTCGGTTTGCTATGCGCAGTAATGATTGAATTTGCAACCAATGACTGGGCGACTATTTTTGCTAAAGAAGAAATCGGCATGAGTCCAGCGGCCAGCATCCTGCCTTACATACTTTTTGTGCTCTCCATGATTATTGGGCGATTCACAATTCATCGAGTTCTTACCTTCCGAACCGAACGCTGGTTGATCAAATGGGGCGCTATTTTCGGTGGGAGTACCTTTATTTGCTTGTCAATCGCAGGGACAATTCTTGCCAAGAGTCACAAACAGTTCGGGTTTGCGGTCATACTTACGGGGTTTATCGCAATTGGGGTGGGATGTTCTCATTTAGCACCAACCTGGTATGGCATCGCAGGTAGAAGAACTTCGATACCAGGAGCTGTCATTGTGGCGCAATTAGGCGTAGTTAATACCATCTTGGTCTTCTTGATCAAGATATTAATTTCTTGGCTTGCCCAGACCACATGGGTACTTACGGCCTTGTTGTTTCCAGCGCTGATGCTTAT
The DNA here is from genome assembly GCA_037130455.1 of Actinomycetes bacterium. Lineage (GTDB taxonomy): Bacteria > Actinomycetota > Actinomycetes > Nanopelagicales > Nanopelagicaceae > CAIMZW01. Next base: position 29,091 of record JBAXSZ010000008.1, read on the forward strand.
TGCAGTTGTATCCGTTTCCCATCTAGGACGAGATGAATTGCTCCCGAAAGTCTGACGGTTTCGGTACGGCCTTTAACTAGTTTTTTGTGATCCAGATGGTTGCCAATGGTGGCAAGCGAAGCATCGCCGAAGCGGCATAGCCATGACGAGGTACATCTAAAGCAATAATTTCGCCATTGGTTATTCCAGAACCGCCATATTTGAGATCATCGGTGTTGAGTACTTCTTTCCAAACTCCAACCGAAGGAAGTGGAATCTGGTAACTCTCATGTGGCACTGGCGAGAAGTTTGTAATAGCGATAACTGCATTCTTATTATCGTCCCAGCGAGCAAATGCCAAGGTGTTGCCGGCCGCGTCATCGCCGACTAACCAGCTGAAACCTTCGGCAGAAACGTCTCTTTGCCACATAGGGGTTAATGATCGGTATTGCAGGTTCATGTCTCTTATTGATTTTTGAACACCTTGATGTTCTGCATATTCGGTCAAGTGCCAATCCAATGAGCGGGATTCGCTCCACTCATCGCTTTGCGCAAATTCACATCCCATGAAGAGAAGTTTCTTTCCCGGATGAGCCCACATAAATCCATAGAGCGCTCGAAGTGTTGCAAGTTTCTGCCAACGATCGCCAGGAATTTTTTCAATGAGCGATCCTTTGCCATGCACAACTTCATCATGGGAAAGAGGGAGGAGGAAATTCTCGCTCCACGCATAAAGGATGGAGAATGTAATTTCATTGTGATGAAATTTGCGATGAACTGGTTCGTGCTTGATGTATTCCAAGGTGTCGTGCATCCAGCCCATGTTCCACTTAAAGCCAAAACCTAATCCGTTATCAGCTGTGGGTTTAGTGACTCCACCCCATGCTGTGGATTCTTCGGCAATCATCATGATTCCTGGTGCTTCGCGATAAGCAGTCGCAGTCACTTCTTGTAAGAAGGCGACTGCCTCTAAGTTTTCACGTCCGCCAAATTTATTGGGGATCCACTCATTATGTTTGCGGGAATAATCCAAGTAGAGCATGGAGGCAACAGCATCTACTCGAATGCCATCTATGTGAAATTCCAAGAGCCAATAGAGCGCTCCGGCAACTAAGAAGTTTCGAACTTCATTGCGACCGTAGTTAAAGATCAGCGTTCCCCAGTCGGGGTGTGTTCCTAGCCGAGGATCTTCATGTTCATACAAGGCACTACCGTCAAAGCGAGCCAAAGCCCATTCATCTTTCGGAAAATGCGCTGGTACCCAATCGATGATGACGCCGATTCCAGCGTTGTGAAGCGTGTCAATCAGAAAACGGAGATCATCGGGAGAGCCGAAGCGGGAAGAAGGAGCAAAGAAAGAAGTAACTTGATATCCCCATGAACCACCAAATGGATGTTCCATTACTGGCAGGAATTCTACGTGGGTAAATCCTTCTTCAATCAGGTAAGCCGTCAACTCAGCTGCTAAATCGCGATAAGAAAGTCCTGGTCGCCAAGAGCCCAGGTGCATTTCATAAACGCTGACGGGAGCGCGCCACGGTTGGAAAGTTGTTCGGGCATTCATCCACGTTGCATCTTGCCAGTCGTAGCTATGTTCGTTGATGACAGATGCGGTCAGGGGAGGAATCTCGGTCTCTCTAGCCATGGGATCGGCATGATCAATCCATTGCCAGTGTTGCGATTGAATGGCGAACTTGTACCTAGTACCAGTGCCAATACCGGCAATAAATATTTCCCAGATTCCAGATGACCCTAGCGGAACCATTGGATGGGTAGTGCGATCCCAGAAATTGTGATCACCAACCAAGCTAACGGCACGAGCATTCGGGGCCCAGACTGAAAAAGCGGTCCCGATAAGTTCGCCTTTTTCATCTCGACGAACATGTGCGCCGAGGACTTCCCACAATCGCTCGTGGCGACCTTCGCCAATTAAGTAGAGGTCAACTTCTCCCAACGTTGATTGCGGATTGAGATACCCAACAACCTCTGGAACAAGCTCGACCTTTTTCTCTTCCTTGGACATTAGAACTTCACCGCGGCAATGTGCGCGATGCGTCCAACTGGACGGGCGGGATCTAACCGAACGAAAGTATGCGGGGACCAGGTGTAGTTATCGTTACTGAGGAGATCTTGGACTTCAAAGATATCGTGAGGTAATCCCAGCGTATTCATATTCCAGTGCACCGTCGTTTCTTGAACTCGGATGGGATCTAAATTAACAACGACAAGAATAAGGTCATCACCTTCTCGTTTGGAATAGGCCAGGACTTGATCAGAGTCGGTGTCATGGAATTGTAGATTTCGAAGCTGGTGCAGCGCTGGATGATTTCGCCGAATTTCATTGAGTTTTGCTACAAACGGGGCCAAGGTTAACCCGGCCTTTCCAGCTTTTTCCCAATCCCGGAACTTAATCTCATACTTTTCCGAATCACGGTATTCCTCAGCACCATCTCGGATAGGGACGTGTTCATAGAGTTCGTAACCGGCATACATTCCCCATGATGGTGACATCGTGGAGGCTAAAACGGCGCGTTGGGCAAATACCGCTGGATTTCCATTTTGTAGGTGGAAGGGCAAGATGTCAGGGGTATTGACCCAGAAGTTAGGACGGAAGAAGGCTGAGGTCCCATGCGAAACTTCATTGCCATATTCGGTGAGTTCGTTTTTTGAGGTTCGCCAAGTGAAGTAAGTATATGACTGTTGGAATCCGGCTTTACCTAACGAATGCATCATCGCAGGTCGAGTAAAGGCTTCCGAAAGGAAAACCACTTCCGGGTAGATGTAATTTATTTCACCGATAACTTCTTGCCAAAAATGAACCGGTTTGGTGTGAGGATTGTCGACTCGAAATGTCTTTACGCCTTTGGATATCCAAAAGAGCAAGATTCGCATAACTTCAGAAACAATACCTTTGTAATCATTATCAAAATTTATGGGATAGATATCTTGATATTTCTTTGGTGGATTTTCGGCATAGGCGATAGATCCATCGGGCCGAGTCGTAAACCATTCGGGATGAGTCTTCACCCACGGGTGGTCAGGTGAGGCTTGAAGCGCTAAATCCAGAGCGATTTCAAGATTCAATTTTTTAGCTTCCGCAACAAATTTTTCAAAATCGGCGATGGTTCCCAGTTCAGGATTGATGGCATCGTGTCCACCCGCCGAACTGCCGATAGCCCAAGGGACCCCAGGATCAGAGTCGATGGGATTGAGGGTGTTATTTTTTCCTTTTCGGAAACTCTTTCCGATGGGATGAATCGGAGGCAAATAAAGAATATCGAATCCCATTGCAGCAACAGCAGGCAGTCGCTTCATCGCGGTGGCAAAATTGCCAGATGTGACAGTTCCATCGCTGTTCTTCACTGCGCCTTCGCTACGTGGGAAAAACTCATACCAAGCACCAACTAGGGCGCGTTCTGGTTCTACCCGAATGGGAAATCGCTGCGAGGACGTTGCAAAACGCTTGAGGGGATTGTGATGGAAAAATTCTTTGATCTCTGAAGTAGTGGCTAAATGAAAACGTTCCACGGCAGGAAGTTTCTCTGCTTGGAGAGCTTTCAAGCCGGAACCGATAATCTTCTCTGCAACCGGGTTTTCTAGGAGCACCTGCTTAAATATTTCTTCACCCATCTGACAACACAGTTGCGGATCCATGTTGGCCGGAATTTTAATTCCAGCATCGTGCTCCCACGTGTGAAATAGATCGTCGAAGGCTTCTATTCCAAAACTCCATTTGCCTTCATAAGTGGGGCTCACCAGAGCTTGGTAACGATCACTGCCAGGCCAGATTTCGTGCATGGCAACTCGTTCGACTTCTTGACCTTCTGGATCAAAGAGGATGGCATGAACGCCAAGGGCATCATGACCTTCTCGAATAACGGTAGCTGAAACCGATATATGTTCGCCCGGCACCGCTTTCACACCAATAAGTTCACCCCCGAAATGAACTACGGGGGAGACATCAATGATGGGAAAGCGGCCGATCATCCGGAACCTTCGGTATTTCCTGGATCAGCTGCCTTCACATCATCTAGAGCATATTTATCTATGGCTTCTTGAATTACGCGTCGCTTGATCTGACCTGCTTCAGCCAGTCGCGAGAGTGTGGCCACCACGATTGATTCGGCGTCAACTTTAAAGTGACGACGAAGCGCGCCGCGAGTATCCGAGAGTCCAAATCCATCAGTACCTAAGGAGAGGAAATCTTGTTCAACCCATGGCGCAATTTGATCTTGTACGGCTCGCATGAAGTCACTAACTGCAATAACTGGGCCATCTTGACCACGAAGTTTCTTCGTCACGAAGGCGCTCTTTTGATCATCCGGGTTCAGCAAGTTGTGGCGATCAGTTTCTAAGCCATTGCGACGAAGTTCGTTCCAGGAGGTAACGGACCAAACATGTGCACTGATTCCCCAATCCTCTTGGAGAAGTCGTTGGGCTTTAAGGGCCCAATTGAGTGCGACACCTGAAGCCAAGATTTGGGCACGTTTTTTATTGTTGCCCGAGATGGGTGCGTAGAGGTACATGCCCTTTAGTAGACCATCCACATCCAAGTTCTCTGGCTGTGCTGGTTGCTTATATGGCTCGTTATAAACAGTCAGGTAGTAATATATATTTTCGCTGTTTTCACCATACATCCGGCGTAAACCATCACGGACAATGTGGCCAACTTCGTAGCCGAAGGCAGGATCGTAGGCAATAACTGCTGGGTTTGTTGAGGCCAACAAGTGGGAATGGCCATCTTCATGTTGAAGACCTTCGCCATTCAAAGTGGTACGACCGGCTGTGGCACCTAATACAAAGCCGCGAGCCAATTGATCGGCCGCTGCCCAGAATCCATCGCCAGTTCGTTGGAAACCAAACATGGAGTAGAAAATGTAGATCGGAATCATTGGTTCATTGTGCGTTGAATAAGAAGATCCAACTGCAGTAAATGAAGCAACCGAACCCGCTTCGTTGATGCCTTCGTGAAGAATGACACCTGAACTGGATTCTTTGTAGGAGAGCATGAGTTCGCGATCCACCGAGGTGTAAGTCTGACCATGTGGAGAATAGATCTTCAATGATGGAAAGAGTGAATCCATACCAAAGGTGCGTGCCTCATCTGGAATAATTGGAACAAAACGCTTTCCAATTTCTGGATCCTTGATCAAATCTTTTAATAGACGAACAAAGGCCATCGTTGTGGCAATTTCTTGTTGTCCACTTCCGCGCTTTACGGAGTCGTAAGTGCTCTCTGGTGGCTGAGGTAGTGGCTTAGAAATTTTGCGACGGGTGGGAACTGAACCGCCGAGTTCGCGGCGACGTTCCATCATGTACTTGTATTCAACCGACTCCACACCTGGGTGGTAATAAGGAGGCACCTTGGCATCAATCTGCTCATCAGGAATGGGGATATGAAGGCGATCTCGGAATTGAATCAAATCTTCGTGGCTCATCTTCTTCATCTGGTGCGTTGCATTGCGACCTTCAAAGTGTGACCCCAGGGTCCAACCCTTAATGGTTTTTGCCAAAATTACAGTTGGGCGACCATTGTGTTCGGTCGCCGCTTTGTAGGCGGCGTAAAGCTTGCGGTAATCATGGCCACCACGACGAAGTCCCCAGATTTGTTCATCGCTCCAACCGGCAACTAACGCTGCGGTTCGTGGATCGCGGCCAAAGAAGTTATCCCGAACATAGCCACCACTTTCGGCTTTAAATGTTTGGAAGTCACCGTCTTTAGTGCGGTTCATGAGATCAACGAGAGCACCTTCATTGTCCTGGGCAAGCAGTGGGTCCCACTGACGACCCCAAACAACTTTGATGACATTCCAACCAGCGCCACGGAACATAGATTCCAATTCCTGAATAATCTTGCCGTTACCGCGTACTGGTCCGTCAAGGCGCTGCAAATTACAGTTGATGACAAAAGTTAAATTATCCAAACCCTCGCGAGCAGCCAAACTGATTGCACCAAGCGTTTCCGGCTCATCGGTTTCACCATCGCCAAGGAAGGCCCAGACATTTTGATCGCTGGTGTCTTTGATGCCACGACCGTGCAGGTATCGATTAAATCGCGCTTGATAAATTGCATTCAATGGTCCAATTCCCATGGAGACCGTGGGGAATTGCCAGAAGTCGGGCATCAGTCGAGGATGCGGGTACGAGGAGAGCCCACCACCATCGTGCGAAAGTTCTTGCCTAAATCCATCCATCTGCTTTTCGGAGAGTCTGCCTTCTACAAACGCACGGGCATACATTCCAGGACTTGCATGTCCTTGGAAGAAAATTTGATCGCCGCCACCTGGGTGATCCTGGCCGCGGAAGAAGTGGTTGAAGCCAACTTCATAGAGTGATGCTGACGAAGCATAGGAAGAGATATGTCCGCCAACGCCGATCCCAGGACGTTGTGCCCGATGCACCATGACTGCCGCATTCCAGCGCATCATGCGCCGTACTTTCTGTTCAATATCTTCATCGCCTGGGAAATCTGGTTCCGCTGAAGGTGGGATCGTGTTGATGTAATCAGTGGCGCGTAGTTCGGAAACTCCCAGATCTTTGCCCTGAGCATGATTGAGAAGCGAAAGCATCAGATAGCGAGCACGCACTGGCCCGGCATTTTCCAGGACAGCGTTGAGCGATTGGTGCCATTCAGCCGTTTCTTGTGGATCGGTATCGATCAATTGATCGATTAAATGGCTGGGCGCCTTGAAGTTATTGCTCATGCCCCTATCTTTCCCCCAGTTGGGTGTTTAACGCATTTCTAACGGCTCGGCATTGAGCACCAAAGTCTAAATCTAGCCCAATTTGGGAGAGATATACGACTAGAGTTTTTCCCAGAAACCCTTGCGAAAGACTCCAAGGTTGGGTGGACTATGCCCATGAAGGAGGTTTCGGCTTGAACTCATCCAGCCAGATTCCGGGTACGGCCACCGGTTCGGTAAGTGCAGTGGATCGAATGGGAATCGAATCAGGTCACCTGGTACTTGAGGTGGGTCTAGATAGTGATTGTGCCCAAGACCTGCGTCAATCAATCATTTCAAAGAGTGGCAACGAACTATTGGGGTCCGATTCCAACGATGTCGTAGATGCGGTCTTGATCTGGTGGCGGGAAGATGATGGCGACTTGGTTGATGAGTTGGTTGATGCCTTGACCTTCCTCTCCGATGCTGGCTCGATTTGGCTATTAACTCCCAAAGCTGGCCGGGCTGGCCATGTGGAACCTAGCGATATTCAAGATGCCGCACCTACTGCTGGATTGAGCCAGACGGTGACCTTTTCGGCAGCCTCTGATTGGGTGGCAACCAGATTGGTCGCCCGAAAAGCAAGCCGAAAGTAGCATCGTCACCAAATTGCGCATTCTGATAATTCGGCAGGCTATCTATAGGCTTGTCTCCTCATCACTTTCGAAAGGTTTTCCATGGCGCTTGAAATTGGCACAGCCGCACCAGATTTCGCAGTAAAAGATCAGCACGGCCAACTTGTATCGCTCTCATCCTTTAAGGGTCAGAAGAACGTTGTTCTCCTGTTTTATCCATTTTCTTTCTCTGGAACTTGTACTGGGGAACTTTGCGCCATGCGAGATGACTTAAGTGCATTTCAGAACGATGACGCCGAGCTCTTGGCAGTTTCCTGCGATAGCCCCTTCACTCAGCGAGTATTTGCTGAAAAAGAAGGTTATAACTTCCCTGTTTTATCAGATTTCTGGCCTCATGGAGCAGTAGCTACCGCCTATGGAATCTTTAATGAAGAAAAGGGCTGCGCAATCCGGGCCACCTTCATTATCGACAAAGAGGGCATTATCCGCTGGACCGTCATCAATGGCATGGGCGATGCCCGTAATGCCGGAGATTACAAAACCGCGCTCGCTGCGCTGTAATAAATAAGCAGAGTTTCGGCTCCCTTTTTGTGGCTTGCCCCTTCGCTAGTAGAGTGGGGCGCTCGCGAACTCTTCGACTTTCCCATCCGGGAGATGATCGGTGGTCAGCGAGTTTGGGTGCTTAGCTCAGTGGTAGAGCGCCTCGTTTACACCGAGGATGTCGGGGGTTCGAAACCCTCAGCGCCCACCAAGTAGTTGGTGGTTAAATTCCAGCAGGTAGCACGGCCAGAATTACACAGCGAGAGTTAGATTTTCACAGCGATGGGAGGCCCATATGAAAGCACCGGCCCAATCTCAATCTCTTCTTATTGAACTTCAACTCATCGACAACGCCTTAGTAGGCGCCGCGAATCGACTTCGCGGTATTCCAGAGCGAGAGCAAATCACTGCCATCCTCACCCGACTGGCAAAGAGCGCGGAAGAACTAGCAGTTGTTGAAGCAGAACTTGCTGATGTGACTATCGATCTTCGGCGCAGTGAAATAGATGTTGAACAAGTTGCAGATCGAATGAAGAAAGACGATATTCGCTTGTCATCCGGAGGAGCATCTCCAAAAGAATTGGAATCATTACAGCACGAGCTTGTTTCCCTGGCAAAGCGCAAATCAGAGCTTGAAGATACTGAGTTGGAAATCATGCTTCGCCACGATTCAGTAAAGACTCGTGTGGAAGAACTTCAAAACGATGAAGTGGGTTTGCAAAAACTGGAATTGGAATTGAATGTTCGGTTGGAAAATTCAATCGCCGAAATTGAAAAAGAAATTGCCGAAAAGAAAGCTGAGCGAATTGCCCTGACGCCACAAATAGAGCAGCCGCTATTGGATCTTTACGAAAAAGTTCGAAGCAATAATTCGGGAATGGGTGCCGCGTTACTAGTGGGAAACACCTGCAAGGGCTGTAATTTAGCGATTAATGCTATTGAAGTGGAGCGGATCAAGACTTTGGAAGCTGACGAAGTTCTTCGATGTGAAGAATGTCGAACAATTTTGGTTCGCATCTAAGCATGTCTCGTACTTTTATAGTTACAGCCGATGGTGGTTCGCGGGGAAATCCTGGACCGGCAGCTTTCGGATCTGTTGTGTACGAAGGCACCAAAGTATTAGCTGAAATTGGCGAAACCATTGGAATCGCATCTAATAATGTGGCCGAATACAGCGGATTAGTTGCTGGCCTCAGAGCAGCGCATGAAATCGATCCCGAAGCCAATATCGATGTTCGAATGGATTCAAAATTAGTTGTTGAACAAATGTCCGGCCGCTGGCAAATAAAACATCCTGATATGCGCGATCTAGCAAAGCAGGCACGCTCCATACATCCCATGCATTTGATTACTTTTACGTGGATTCCTCGGGAGATGAATTCCCACGCAGATCGTTTAGTCAATAAAGCCCTCGATGGCGAAATTGTTTTTAACCCTGGCGCAACAGGCCCGGTGCGCATTAATTACTTGACCGAGCGGTTATTAACCGATGAAAAACCAACCACTATTTATCTGATCCGACATGGAGAAACCATCCTTACTCCAGAACGCCGCTTTTCTGGCGATGGGGATTTGGATCCAGAATTAACGTTCGTTGGGTTGGCTCAAGCTCAAGCCGTCGCAGAAGCTATTGCGCTGCGAAAACCAGAAGTTCTCATTGCATCGCCCTTGCAACGAACTCGCCAAACCGCAGCTGCGGTGGCTGAAGCAACTGGATTGAGTCCGCTTTTTGATTCAACCTGGCGTGAATGTGGATTCGGTTTGTGGGATGGACTTTCCATCGCTGAAGTCGAAGATCAATTTCCTGATGAATACGAAGAATGGTTAGCGTCGGCTGCCTACGCTCCACCCGGCGGAGAGTCTTACGCCCAGGTCGCGGTTCGAATTGAAGAGTCGTTGACTCATTTAGCATTGCACTACTCAGGGCAGACGGTGGCAGTTGTTACTCACAATGGCGTCATAAAAACTGCCGCGATGCTGGCTATGGGTGCTCCGCCTGAAAGTGTTTTCCATATTGATATTCAGCCGTGCAGTATTTCAACTTTGCTTATTTGGCCATCTGATGGCTTACGAGCAATTAAGAGCATAAACGAACGCACACACATTAAGTAGTGCCAGCACCGAATTTTTGACCTTATCTGGCAAAATGGTAGTTAATTAAAGTATTAAATTGAATCCATGAGTTCAATTGAAATTACAATAAAAGGCGAGCATGGCCCGACACACAAATGCACATGTGGGCATAGCGACAGTTCTGAAATTCCAGTGCTGAATGCAACCTTAGTTCCCAAGCAAATTCGACATGCGGCAATCATTGGAGCGTTGGATTCATTAAAGCCAGGATTTGGGTTGATCGTTCAAGCAGGTCACAAGCCAGCACCATTGTTGGCACAGATAGAACATAAATTTCCAGGAAAGTTTGAACTAACTTTTCCAATCCAAGAACAAGATATGTGGCATAGCAAATTTGTTCGGTTAGAGAACGGTAATATCTAACTTCCAGCTTTGCTTTTCACTGCCGGCAATCAATTCGCACGAGAATTCTTTGCTCAGAGATTCTTGTAGTTGTGGAGGCGATTTCGGTGAGGTATTTAGTTGTAACAAGGCTCGCGCTACTTCGCCTCTTGTTTTCTTTGAAAGATGAGTAATGACTTTCTTGGTGCCATTCAATTCTGAAAAAACTCTTATGGAAACTGTTTTCCGTGGGTCGGGGTTCCAGACACCTAAATAGTTGGATGATCGGCAATCCACAATTAAATCAGTGTTGATACTACTAAGTGCTGCGCTCACTGGTTCTTTCCAATTTCTCACCGAAATCTTCTCTTTGTAAATAGGAATCTTGTCATTGGCTCGAAGCGCACCGAATAGTGCCGAAATAATCACTAAAGACTCCCTACCCCTTTCATGCGCATTGTGACTCATTTCTTTCCAACCCAGTGCCTGATAAAGCACTCCCGAATATATTGACATTGCCTCAGCAGTGGGCAAAGAGTGGTGACTAGCAGTGAGCAGTTCTTTTCGTCGAAAAGTCAGTTCATTGGCAAAAGACAATGTGGAGAGTTCGAGCACCTCTTCGCTTTCGGGAGTCCTCTTCTTTTCGCTTGGAGGCAACAAGATCAACATTAAGGTGAAGAATACGCGCTTATGCGAAGGCGACATCTCAAGTAGACTCAGCATTGAAGAGTCGCCTGGATCACCGCGTTGTAGCAATACACCGAGGAAAGTCCGGACT
>JBAXSZ010000080.1:0-4409 GCA_037130455.1 Actinomycetes bacterium
GTTGACCTTTTCCTTACCATGGAAACGCTCTACCGACTGAGCTAGGGGGGCACTAATTTCGAAGGCTGAGCGTACAACCTTATTGGGGGTGTCGCGAAATCCTCCGATTTTTCAAATAAAAATAAAGGGGGTTATTGGGTCGGATCGAGAAGGATTTTCCCTACGGTGGCTCGCGAAAGCATCGCCTCATGAGCCTGCCGAGCCTGTGAAAGTGGGAAAGTAGCCCCGACAATGGGCTTTAGCGCACCCGAACTGATGAGCCCAAAGAGCTCCAGAATCACGTCGTAGAGCAATTCCTTCTTGCCGAAGCAATGAGCCAACCAAAACCCGGAAACGCTCTTGCTTCCATGCATTAATTCCCCGCCAGTGATGGCTCGAGGGGCTACTCGTGAGGCCATACCGAAAACCACTAATCGCCCGAATGGCGCCAAAACAGCAAGTGAATCCTCAAATGTCTTACCGCCCACCATTTCTAGAACGAGATCAACTGGCTTGCCATTATTGGCGGCGAGTAGATCAGCAGCTAGATTCCCAGATTTTGCATCTACTACGACATCGGCGCCGAGGGATTTCACAAGTTCGCCTTTTGCTCCTGAAGGATCTGAAACTACGGCAATGACAAATCCACCCCTCATTTTCGCCAACTGGATGGCAATCACACCAACTCCACCGGCGGCAGCGTGAATAACAACGCTTTCGCCTCTTTTAAGATGACCTTGAGTTTTTAAGAGATGATATGCGGTGCTTCCTTGCACCATCATTGCCAACGCTGCACCATCGGAGACATTTTCTGGAATCGGCATCAACGAGGCGGTACTAGCAATTCCATACTGCGCATATCCGCCAGAAACCGGGGCGAGAACGCGCATCCCAGATTCTGTAGTGCCGACAACTTCTAGACCAGGTATTAATGGCAAAGTTTGTGGCGACAAGTAACTGTTTTCGGTTTGGTGGGTATCGGCGTAATTGATCCCAATGGCGCTGACTTTTATGAGAGATTCGCCAGGACCTGGTGTTGGGGTTTCCGCATCAATATAGTGAAGAACTTCTGGGCCACCGAATGAAGTGAGTTGAATTGCTTTCATCCTTAGATGTTAGCCCAGAAGTCAATGAACTTCAGTACCTACTACCCCTTTGTGGAACCAAGGGTTAGACCGGAAACAAATTGCTTCCGGAGGGTAAAGAAAACAATCAAGGTTGGAATAAAGGCCAGTGTCGCACCAGCTGCCAACAAGTTGTAATCAGTAAAGAATTCGCCCTGTAGGTTGCTAAGAGCGGCGGTAATAGGGCGCTTGTCACCACTACTAAGAAGTGCAACAGACCAGAAGAAGTCGTTGTAAATCCAGGTAGTCATCAATACACCAAGTGAAGCTAACGCCGGACGTAACAACGGCAATATAACCACGTAATAGTGCTTCCAGACGCTAGCGCCATCTACCAAAGCTGACTCCGAAATTTCTTTTGGAATTGTCTTTAAGTAGTTGCTGAGCACGAAGGTTGCAAAACCCATTTGAAGTGCGACGTGGATCAAGATCAAACCCAATTGCGTGTTGTAAAGGACGCCATCGCTATTAATGAAGTTTGGCACCCAAGTATGAATATAGAGACGGAATATTGGAATGAATACCAATTGGGGTGGGAGCAGATTTCCTGCCGTAAATAACATCAGCAACCCGACGTTAAATTTGAAACTGTATCTACTTACTACGAAGGCAACCATCGAAGCGAGAAAGAGCGTGATAAGGACCGCAGGGATGGCGACTTCGAAAGAGTTAATGAAGTATTTCCACATTTGGGATTGAACTAAAGCTGTCCAGTAATTATGCAGGTTTAAAGTATGCGGCCAAGAAACGGAACCAAACTTAAGCACATCGCCGTAAGGACGAAGTGATTGCAGGAGAGTCCAAAAAATCGGAAACATCCAGACCAATGAGAAAACAAACAAAATGGATATCGCGATGGAGTTGCCGACTTTCGAACTTTTCCCGGTAACCATTACTTATCCTTCTTAAAGGTTTGGTAGAGATAAAGCATGATGGGGATGATGGAAAGGGCAAAGAGTATGGTGGCAAGCGCCGATCCCCAACCGATACGGGTCGCTTCGCCAAAGATATTGTCGTAAACCAATACGCCAAGTAATTGCAAGCCATTTCGACCACGGTTGATAATGTAAACCAAGTCAAATGCGCGCAAAGAATCAATTACCGTAATAACGATAATGATGACGTTAACTGGACGAAGTGATGGAAAAATAACTTTTCGGAAGGTGTACCAAGATGTGGCACCATCAATGGCGGCCGCTTCGTGCAGTGACGGATCCACTGATTTCATGCCTGCTAAATACAACAACATTACATAACCTATATGTCGCCACGACGCGATGATTAAAACTATCCAAATATTCTTATGGGGATCGCCAAACCATGAGATTGCGGTCTGAGCATCTGTATTTCCCATAACCGAGTTAACAAAGCCGTTGGTGCGGAAAATGTAGTCCCACACGATTCCGGTAACGGCCAACGAGAGCACCATTGGCAAATAGAAAGCGGTTTGGAAAAACTTAGTTCCCTTGAGTTCTTTATCGATGTAGTAAGCCAAAATAACGCCAAGGGGCGTTGCAATAATGGCGAAGAAACCCAACCAGAGAACGTTATTTCTGACTGCTGGCTTAAAGTCTTGATAGATCGTGAAAATTTGTTGGTAATTCTTGAGCCCTACCCAATGAATTTCATTGAGTCCGCCGATGCCGTCCCAATAGGTGAAGGAGAGAGCTACGGTGCAGAGTGCTGGAATCCAAACAAGAAGAATGTGAAGCAGGGTGGGACCGCCAACTAAACCGCTCAATACTGCGCGATCGGTTGTGGTGAAGTTGTGCCCACGCCGACGGCGACGGGGAGTTGCCTCCGCCGCCGCCGTCTTTGTAGAAGTGCTAGATGTCATTAAATAGGAATCCTATGCCACAGCCTTAGGCTGGTGGCAACGCATCCCATTGTTGTTGAAGATCTGTGGCGATTGCCTTTGGATCTCCGCCACCCAAGAACTTTTGCAACGCACTCTGGAAGATAGTGCCAGCGAAGTCTGGACGGGAATCACGATCGAAGAACTGTGCGATGTACTTGCAACCGTTAACCAAGTTGACCTGTGAAAGGGCAAATGGATCTGATGGCTTTGGCATCTTGTTGTTCGCGAAGAGCGCCGTTGGGGCTACCGCGAGTACTGCCTTGCCATATTTGTCTGATGAGATGAACTCAGCCAATGACTTAGCATTTGCAAGATTCTTTGAAGCATGCTTGGAAAGCATGTATCCATCGATTGGGGCTTCAACTGCTTCACGGCCATACGCTGGTGTGATCTCAGGGAAAGCAAAGAGTGCTAGATCTGCAAGATCTGCTGGATCGGTGTAGATGGAAGCGTGGAACGCGCCCATAACCTGCATAGCGGCCTTCTTCTGAAGAACGAGCTGTGCTGCGCCATCCCAAGCTAGATCCAGAACGTTGTTGTTCTGATAAGGGAACATAGTTGCCCAGTTTGCGAAAGTCTTCTGAACGCGTGGGTCAGTCCACTTTGCACGACCAGCGGTCAAGTCCATGTGGAACTTGAAGCCATTGGTACGGAAGTTGATGAAGTCGAATGTTCCCATTGCTTCCCAACCACCCTTGTCACCAAGTGCAACTGGAGTGATGCCCTTTGATTGGAAGGTCTTGCAGGCATTGATGAAATCAGCCCAAGTAACGATGGTGGCTGGATCTACACCAGCAGCCTTAAAGACTGACTTGCGGTACATGATGGCCCATGGGTACCAGGTAGTTGGAATGAAGTATTGCTTTCCATCCAAACCGGTTGAGGCATTCTTGTAACCTGCCGAGAAATTAGGTGTGATCTTCTTCCAAACATCGGAGATGCTAGTTGCAAGGCCCTTCTTTGCGAAGAACTGCATGCGGTAACCAGCGAACCAGGTGAAGATGTCATCTGGAGTGCCTTGGAGGTAAGAGTTGATCTGATTTTGGAAGGTGTTGTGATCGACGGTATTTAATTTAACATCGAATCCAGCAGTCTTAGCTGCAGCAACCCAGGCCAAGTCGTTCTTGCGAGCGGCTGGATCGGATTGGTTAGAACCAACTGAAACCTTCTTGGCGCCGGCGGCGTCTGCTGAACTAGCAGTTCCGGCACTTACAAGGCCACCAGCTGCAAGTGCTCCAGCACCAGCGACGGTTCCCTTTAATACGGAGCGACGGGATACGCCCTCCTCGGTAAACATTTCTGACATTTTTTCCCATTTCTCTTCTGCTGAAGTTTTCGGAAAGCATCCCCACCATAATATTGAGGCGTACCAAAAGTATGGGTGAGCGCTAGATAGTGCAAGCACCATTTGATAACGAAATCATCACAATTGTTTTTGACTTACAATT
>JBAXSZ010000081.1:0-4374 GCA_037130455.1 Actinomycetes bacterium
ATAAATTGATCAAAAGTGAAGAAGTGAGTAGCAAATTTCTCTGCCGCGATCTTCTTGCTGGTAACCAATTTGAGTAACAACGGAGTTGTATTCGTATTTACAAGTCCCATAGTGATGGAAATATTCTGAATCCATAAATTCTGCAGCTCTAGAGATACAGGTTTTCCATGGACGCCAACATTTGCAACGTGGCCGCCGGGGCGCACTATCTGAGTCGCCATTTCAAAGGTCTGCGGAACTCCAACTGCTTCGATCGCGACATCTACACCCGCTCCATCGGTCAAGGCAAGAATTTCTTCTTTCCATTTTTCTTGACCCGAAACGACCGTGTCAGTTGCTCCAAATTCGCGAGCTTTTTCTAACCTATTTGTATCTAGGTCGATGGCGATGACACGAGCAGCACCATAAAGAGAGGCGGTTGTGATCGCCGCTAAACCGACAGGACCCGCACCAATTACAGCAACAACATCTCCCGGTTTTACCGCACCGTATTGAATGCCCATTTCAAATCCTGTGGGCAAAATATCTGAGAGCATTACAGCTTCAGTGTCAGTAGTGCCTTGTGGCATCAAGTGAAGTGAGTTGTCTGCGTAGGGAATGCGAACAAATTCTGCCTGGGTGCCATCGATTAAGTGACCAAGAACCCATCCCAGACCAGCTAGACCTTCTTCACCAAGACAATGCGAGTACAAACCTTCTTTGCAGTTCGCACAAGCTCCGCAGGACTTGATGCAGGAAATAATGACTCGATCTCCAACTTTAAAATTGCTGACCGAACTACCGATTTCAGTGATTGTGCCGACACCTTCATGACCCAAAATTCTGCCAGGAGTTACCGCAGGGACGTCCCCTTTAAGGATGTGCAAATCAGTGCCACAAATGGTTGTTGTCTCCACTTTGATGATGGCGTCTGTTGGTTTGAGAATCTTAGGATTTGGAACTTCAGTCCATTCTTTCTTACCAGGACCACCATAAACTAGGGCCTTCATTTCGTTTCCAGCTTTCTGTTTCTACAAGATAATTTCTTGTAGTTTCATTCTGCTCTTTAAAACAAAATGTTCCAGTCCAATTTGCTCTAAAACGATGTGAATTAGCAGATAGTTGCCTTGTGCTAGGAGTGCAGAAGAATGGGCGAATTCTCAGGCTTTTCGAAGAAGATTATGGTTCAAAATTAAATAGTAAATTTCTAGACTTTGACCATGAGATCAAAAATACCTTCCTGGTTTTCATTACTTTCAGATTCTCAATTTTCTAGAAGAAGCGTCTTGCGCGGCATGGTTCTTTCGGTGGGACTTTCTTGGTTCGGCGAGAGAGCTTTTGGTGCTTCATCTAACTTGGTAAACGCAATTGTTGGAAGACCTACTGCAAACTCTTTTGCGATCAGCGTTATCGCGTCAACTCCCGGAAGTGTCTACGTTGAATATGGATACAAGCCGACTTCGCTTACTCTAAAATCTAAAATCTCAAATGTGGTTGCCTTGACTCCGCTGACAATAGAGATGGCTAATTTGATGGTCAATTCTGTGGTCTATTATCGAATCCGAAGCAAGGTTGCTTCCGCCACTTCCTTTTCAACTGGGGAAACAATTTCGGTGGCGCTTCAACGCAAGCCGGGATCAACTTTTTCTTTTGTTGTTCAGGGGGATTCCCATCCAGAGCGTGCCGGAAAAATGTTTAACGCAGAACTTTACGCCCGAACGCTCGGAAATATTTCACAGCAAAAGCCGGACTTTATGGTCATGCTAGGCGATGATTTCAGCATTGACCCTCTGATTGAGAAGAATCTGGCCAATCAAATGAATGTGGAGAAAGTGTATTCAACGCAGCGAAATTGGCTCAGCACGGTGGCAAAATCGATTCCACTTTTTCTAGTAAACGGCAATCACGAACAAGCGGCCGCCTACCTCCTTAACGGCAGTAGCTCTAGCCCAGCTGTTTTGGCTGGAAACGCCCGAATAAAATATTTCCCTTTACCCGACACAAATAGCTTTTATAGCGCTGATATGGAGAGTATTCCCTTTGTCGGTAAACCCCGTGACTATTACGCCTGGGCCTGGGGGGATGCCCTCTTCGTCACTCTGGACCCGTATTGGCACTCCAAAAGCGCAGTGGATAATGTTGCAGGTGTCAGTGCCGATGCAGCTCAAAATGGTGGCAAAGGTTCTGGAAAAGTTTCAGATCTCTGGAGTGTGGGCATTGGAGATGCTCAATATGCTTGGTTAAAGAAAACGCTTGAAACTAGCAAGGCTAAATATAAATTTGTTTTTGCACACCACGTTATGGGAACGGGTCGAGGTGGGGTAGAAGTCTCCACCGGTTACGAGTGGGGTGGTCAAGACCCCAAAGGCAAGAAGACTTTTTCCGAGATGCGACCAACATGGGAGATGCCGATACATGACCTGATGGTTAAAAATGGTGTTAATATTTTTTTCCAAGGTCACGATCACATTTTTGTTCACCAAGAACGGGACGGCTTGGTGTATCAATCCATGCCGAATCCGGCCGATGACACCTTCACCATGTTTAATGAAGCTGCTTACCTATCCGGCGTCAAGGCACCCAATTCTGGTCACGTCAGAGTCACCGTGGGCTCTGCCCAAGTGACTGTGGAGTACTTTTTAAGTGCCAGACCTCAAGATGAATCAACTGATAGAAGAAATTTACAAGTGGCACATTCTTATGAAATTGGAGCGAAAATCTAATGGCTAAATGGGAGATTACTCGCAAGACATTTCTCTTAACGGGACTCTTGACTCTTGTTTCCGAATTTCCAGCGCTGGCAGTATTAGTGCCTTCCTTGAAATTCAGTAGAGCAATAGATGCCAGCACTTTGCAGTTTCTTATTACATCGCCATTAGTTGGAACCGGGTATTTGGAATATGGAACCAAACCTGGCACTTATGGAATCAGAACACCGGCCCTGGCCTTGAAAAAAGGTGTTGTTATCACCTCAAACGTTTCTGGATTGACTAGCGGAACTAAATATTATTTCCGACTTCGTTATCTCACCAGTGGCAAAACCTATTTGTCTACTTCTGTAGTGTCTGTAACAACGCCAACTTCACAAGCTTCTGCGATATTCGCCATTCAGGCAGATCCTCATATGGATGAAAATTCGAGTGCCGATGTTTACAACAAGACCTTGGATTTAGTCGTCGCCTCTGGGGCAACGTTCCTCATGGATCTTGGCGATATCTTCATGGTGGACAAATTGGCGGATAAGAGTGAGGCCAATATTCGCGCACGTTATGTCTTGATGAAAAGCTTCTATGATCGACTTAAAGGATTGCCACTAAGGATCGTTCTTGGCAATCACGATGGCGAATTGGGCTATAGCACATTTAACACTAAGAAATACCGAGCTGAATATTTTCCGGAGCAAACACATGAAGTCAGCTATTTCTCTTATGTTGAGTCAAATGTGCTCCACATTGCGCTGGATCCCTTCACTTACACGACCAGTAATCCAAAGGCAGACGGCTGGCAATGGACTTTGGGTAAAGTTCAATATGACTGGCTTGTAAAGACACTTCAAGCATCTAAGGAAAAACATAAATTTGTATATCTACATCATCTCTTGGTGGGAGATGCACAATCGCGTGGTGGCACGAAAATCGCCTCATATAACGAATGGGGCGGAAAGAATATGGACGGGACAGAAGGTTTCAATCAAATGCGACCTGGGTGGGGCAAACCAATTCATCAACTTCTCAAGGAAAACAACGTTTCTATTGTCTTTAAAGGACACGATCATTTGTATGTGAAGGAAGAGATGGATGGAATCATTTATCAAACTGTGCCACAACCAAGTCATGCCGGCGACGGAACTAACTCTGCAGTTGAGTATGGCTATGGCGCAGGGAAGGTAGTTGGCGGCTCGGGTTTTCTGAAGGTAACTGCATCAGAGAGTAAGGCGCAAGTGGATTTTGTTAAATACGATGGCACGATTGCAGATAGTTACTCAATCACGAGCTAAAAGTTTGCAGGTTTGAGTTTTGAGATTGCTTCTCAAAATTTCAATAATTTCCTTGCGGAAGTGGTGAGGGAATAGAAGGCCCATTTTCCGCGCTGCGAACGTTCCAATAGCCCTGCATCGACCAAGAGTTTCAGGTGATGGCTCACGGTGCTCTGCGCCAATCCTGTATCTGGAGTGAGATCGCAAACGCACGCTTCGGAGTTCTCGCCGGCCGCAACAGCGATCACCAGGGCTAATCGGGTTGGGTCACCGAGAGCCTTATATTGCGCGGCAAGTTTTGCCGTTTCGCTTGGGGACGGAGAGAGCATCAAAGTTTTAACCACGGGTGAAGTATACATTGACAAACTTCGATATGAGAGTATTCTTGTCATATCGAAATTCATCGATTTATTGGAGGT
>JBAXSZ010000082.1:0-4150 GCA_037130455.1 Actinomycetes bacterium
CCAACGGAGAGATCGATTTCTCCCACGATCATCAAAAGAGCCTCACCGATTAACACAACTCCGGTGTAAAGCACGGTGACTAAAATGACTTTGAAACTATCTACCGTTGCAAAGTACGAATTAGTAAAAGAAAAGAAAACAACTGCGGCACCTAAAACTAAAGTCAATCCCAATTCTGGAACCTTGTGGAATGGCTTAGTAATGACTGACTTCGTCATCTGCATCTTTAATTTCCCTTCCTTTAGTTTTGCCGAATCCCACTTTTCCAGATATTTCGTCTAGCAAACTTTTTTCTCACAAAACCTTGACACTTACTTTGATAAGAGTATGTTAGCGATAATTAACCTTTTGTAAACAGTTATCTGTTTGCGGATTGTTATCTAACCCAACGAAGGGAAGAGCTAGTAATGCAAACACAATCAAGGGGGAAGTTAAAGAAATTTGCAGTAGCCGGCCTTGCGCTTGTTACTTCATCTTTGTTGATCATTTCAACAGCACCAAGCTCATCGGCAGTAGCTGTTAATTACAAGCCACTTGCTAAAGCTTCTTGCGATTTAAGTTCCAAAACAATCACATTCTTGTCAGTACTTAAGGGACATCCAACTCTTCGTCTATGGCAGCAAGGCTTCCTAGATGAGGCAAAGCACCTTGGTTTTAAGACCGCAACAATTGCGGCTCCAGATGATGCAGACTGGACCAAAGCAATTGCTCTGGGTGAAGGAATCTTGGCTACTGGAACAAGTGGTCTTGTTCTTGGATTCGTCGATCCTTCCGAAAAAGACTTGATCGCAAAATTCGGTAAAGCAGGTATCCCTGCAGCAATCGGACACGTTCAAGTTAAGCCAGGCGAGTATCCAGGCGTAATTGCTTACGCAGCCTTTGATCCTGCTGTATGGGGAACCGCTGCTGGACTTGCAATTGGTCGTAAGTTGAACGGTAAGGGCGGCGTAGCAATCACAGAGGGCGGATTCAACCCAGTTGAAGACGGTGTAGCTGCTGCAGTCAAGAAGGTTCTTAATGCCAAGTTCCCAAAGATCAAGGTTTATGCACCAGTAGAAGAAGGATTCGATCCTCCTAAGGCAATTGCAAAAGCTGTTGCCATCCTGTTGGCACACCCTGATGTAAAGGCCGCCGTATCAACAACTGGTGCAGGTCCTGTTACCTGGGCCGGCGCTGCCGATCAAACCGGTCGTACCGTGTTTGCTATTGGACCAGATGCAACTCGTCCAAACTTGGATGCAGTGCGTGATGGAAAGATTTACGCCATCGCTGCTCAGCCAGGATACGAAGAGCATCAAATGGCAGTTGACATGGTTGCTCAGAAGATCTGTGGAAAGAATCCAATGAACTTCGCCAATGATCTACCAGCTCCAATTGTTACCTCCAGTGGATTGGCACCTTATTACAAGGTCGTAGATGCAGTAGACCTTCGTAAGTAATATCTAAGAAAAGTCCTCCACTTTCTTAGTATGGTCAACGGGAAACATTGCGCCACTTTCATTAGATAGTGGCGCAATGTTTCGCCTCAAGTAAACTGAGAATCGACGAAAGGCCATAAATGTCCGAGAAGTCAACTGGTCAATACGCGCTAGAAATGTCGCATATAAGTAAGAACTTTGGACCAGTCATAGCGTTGCACGATGTCGATCTCAAAATTCGAAATGGTTACATCCATGGGTTGATCGGCCAAAATGGTGCCGGTAAGTCAACGCTGATGAAGATACTTAGCGGGTACTACCCCAGTGGCACATTCGATGGCGAAATTATCGTCGCTGGCAATAATGTAGAACTTAAATCCCCACGCGATGCTCAACAATCCGGAATTGCTATCGTTCCCCAAGAAATTACCGTGGCTGGAACTTTGACAGTGGCCGAAAACATTTTGCTCTCCGAATTCAACAAACGCGGACTTAAACTTTATGCAAAGCGTGATGAAGATAAAGCAATCGAAAAATTCCTAGCTGACAACGGAATCCCGTTGGTGAGTTCGCAATTAGTCGACACACTCACATTGCCACAAAAACAAATTTTGATGATTGCAAGCGCTCTTTACATGAATCCGAAAGTCTTAGTTTTGGACGAGCCAACTTCCAGCTTAACCAACGATGAAATTGGAACTCTTTTTTCGATCGTAAGAAACCTGAAGGTCAAGGGATACACCACCGTATTTATTACGCACAAGATCGCAGAAATCATGGATCTCTGCGATTCGGTATCAATTCTTCGAGATGGTCAAGTTGTGTATGAGACGGATCGAACCCATTTTAATTCCGATACCTTGATCAGCAACATGATCGGCCGCTCCATTGGCGAGCTCTATCCTACGAAAAATGTTATTAAGTCGGATGCCCCTGTCGTTCTCTCAGTCACGGATCTGATCGTTGAAAATCCCCGTAAACCCGGTGAGAAAATGTTAGATGCATTCTCATTTGAGCTACGTGCCGGCGAAATTCTTGGGCTAGGTGGCCTAGTTGGATCTGGGCGAACTGAAATATTAAAAGCGCTATTTCGAGAAAATAGCGTTCTTGCCGGCAAGATTCAATTAGGCGATGGCAAAGTTTATGGAGATGCCATTCCTGATGCCTTGGATGCTGGAATTGCCTACATTACTGAAGATCGGAAGATTGAAGGCTTGCTTTTCAATATGACCATCCGTGGAAACTTAACGGCGAGCATCATGCAAGTGCTAAGTGCTAAAGGAGTCTTGAAGCGAAAATCTGAAAAGGAGATAGCAAAAGAAACATCTAAATCCCTTTCGGTAAAACCTTCCGACATTGAGGCGTTGATCGGCAATCTCAGCGGCGGCAATCAACAGAAGGTGCTCATTGGAAAGAGTCTTTTGGTTAAGCCACTGATTTTCATGCTAGATGAACCAACAAAGGGTGTGGATATTGCATCTAAGGCTGAGATTTACCAGATCATCCATGATTTAGTCGAAAAAGGAGCTGGCGTGCTTTTGGTAAGTAGCGAGTTCCCAGAACTTCTAGCTATCAGCCACAGAGTCATCGTCTTCGCAAATGGAAAGTACCAAGGTGAAATGGTCGGAGATATTGATAAAGAGCATGAACTCATGCTGATGGCGATTGGTGGAAAATAGTATGAAATCGCTTCGTATCTCACCTATTGGCAAGAGAGTCATTTTCGTTTTCATTATTTTCGGAGCTTTCGCGCTACTGAAGAATTCATTTGCTACTTACGACAGCATTCTTTCTATCGTTCAAGGTATCGCCTTCGTGGGCATAGCTTCGGCATTTCTTACCTTGCTTATTACTTCCGGCGAATTCGATATCTCCATCGGAGCCAATGCTGCGTTAGCGGCAATTGTCGCTGGTGAATTGGTAGCGAAATCCCACTTGAGTTTGTGGCTCAGCATCTTCCTCACTCTTTTGGTTGGTTTGGTGATTGGCGCAATTAATGGCGCTGTCGTATTGATTGCCAAGGTTCCATCCTTTATTGCCACGATCGCCATGCTCTTCATTGCCAGAAGTTTTTCGGTTTATATTTCGCAGGCAAAAGCAATCGAGAACTTCCCTGGACTTTGGAAGGGCTTTAAAGGCTCGGTTATGGGTCAATACTTCTCGATTATCGTCATGCTGGTCGTGATTCTTATTGGAGAATTCATTCTTAATTACACGACTTTCGGAAAGGTCATTGCGGCAATTGGCGCCAATAAAGAAGCAGCTCGAATCGCCGGCATTAACGTGATTCGCACCAAATTCATTCTCTTCATGTTGACCGGTGTTGGTGCAGCCCTGGCAGGCATAGTTGCCGATATCCACTTCAGCAGTGCGCGTTCTAGTCTCGGGACCGGCTGGGAGCTTTATGCCATTGCTGGGTTGGTTATTGGTGGAACTAGTCTCTTTGGTGGCCGTGGAACCGTAGTGGGCCTACTCATCGGCTTGCTGCTCATGCAGATCATCGCCAGCGGAATGGTCGCGGGTGGCATCGATCCATGGTGGCAAACAGTTATTACCGGCGTTATCGTTCTTATTTCGCTAGGAATCGATCGAAAGCGTAAGAAGGTATTCGTCAATGAATGAAAATAACTATTTCATACCGGACCGATTCAAAGGGAAGGTTGTCATCGTTACCGGCGCCGAATCCGGGATTGGCAATGCAACCGCAACTCGTTTCGCGCGTGAGGGCGCCA
>JBAXSZ010000083.1:0-4099 GCA_037130455.1 Actinomycetes bacterium
GGCCCGGGCGGCCAGGGCGTCAACACCACTGACTCCGCCGTGCGTATTACCCACATGGCTTCGGGAATTGTGGTCTCCTGTCAGAACGAAAGATCTCAAATTCAAAACAAGGCAACAGCCATGGCAGTCTTGCAATCCAAGTTGCTGGAACGTCGTCGCCAAGAAGAACGCGCTCGCATCGATGCGTTGAAGGGTGACAACTCCGGCTCTTGGGGCAACCAGATGCGTTCCTATGTCTTGGCCCCGTACCAAATGGTCAAAGACCTTCGAAATGATTTTGAAGTAGGAAACCCGGCCGCAGTCCTAGACGGCGAAATCGATGGCTTTATCGAGGCTGGCATCAAATGGCGAAAAA
Organism: Actinomycetes bacterium; assembly: GCA_037130455.1. GTDB lineage: Bacteria > Actinomycetota > Actinomycetes > Nanopelagicales > Nanopelagicaceae > CAIMZW01. The sequence goes on from JBAXSZ010000083.1 coordinate 356, forward strand.
GCAGTGAGAGCTAAAACCCAGATTTGCTTGGAACTAGCCAGCCTGCCCGAGGACTGCCCCGGCGCCCTTCGATTCATCTGCATTAACCTCAATTCTTCCTAGCCCACACAAATATCCTCGATTCGCTCCGATCCACCCCGCCCTGAGCGTGAAACCCACCCATCTCAGGCGGATTTAACCTATCTAACTCATCTTTAGGCGCGTATTTTTAGCCCAATTGCCCTCGGGCTACCTAAACTGACCCTCTGACCAGGAAACTGGCCCGATCGATAGATGAGGTACCAATGATTCGTTTTGAGAACGTCACAAAGATGTACCCCAAACAAGAGCGCCCTGCGCTGGATGGGGTCGATCTGGAGATTCTCAAAGGCGAGTTCGTCTTCCTTGTGGGTCTATCTGGTTCGGGTAAATCCACCTTCCTTCGTCTGGTGCTGCGCGAAGAGCGCCCCACTTCGGGAACGATTGTCGTTGCTGGCAAGGATTTGAATTCGCTGGCGACTCATAAGATTCCTGAACTTCGCCGTCAGGTCGGAACCGTCTTCCAAGATTTCCGTCTTTTGCCGAACAAGACCGTTCACGAAAATGTGGCATTTACTTTGCACGTCCTGGGCTATTCGCAGAAAGAGATCAATCGCGAAGTTCCAGAAGTGTTGGAGCTCGTTGGTCTGGAAGAGAAAACCGATCGAAAGCCAAATGAACTCTCTGGCGGTGAGCAACAACGTGTTGCCATTGCTCGGGCATATGTCAGCCGACCAACTATTTTGATTGCAGATGAGCCAACCGGAAACTTGGACCCAGCAACGAGCGTTGGCATTATGAAATTGTTAGACAGAATCAATCGCGAAGGAACCACAGTGGTTATGGCGACTCACGATTCTGGAATTGTGGATCAGATGCGCAAGCGCGTCATTGAATTGGAAAGTGGTCATGTTGTTCGCGATCAGGTCCGTGGCGTTTACGGATATACGGGCTAGGGGAGAATATGCGTACTCGATTTGTTTTCGGTGAAGTTCGAATCGGACTTCGACGTAATATGACTATGACATTTGCCGTGATGATCACCGTAGCAATTTCCTTGACTTTGTTGGGTATTGGTTTGCTTGCGAATTCGCAGGTACGCGTCATGAAGGATTATTGGTACGACAAGATTGAAGTATCGGTATTCCTCTGCGGTTCCCTTTCCGAATCACCGTCATGCGCTGGTGGGCCAATCACTGATTCACAGCGATTGACGATTCAAAATGATTTAAAAGCTTTGCCTGTCGTTCAGACTATTTATTACGAATCCCAAAGTCAGGCATTTACGCACTTCCAAGAGCGCTTCAAAAATTCGGCCATCGCACAAAATGTGACGGCAGATCAACTTCCAGAATCATTTCGGGTAAAACTGAAAGACCCTTCAAAATATGCGGTTATTCAAACTGCATTCTCGGGCCGTGCTGGCGTTGATTCTGTTCAAGATCAGCGCACGATCCTAGAAAAATTCTTTAAGCTCTTAGGCGTTCTGCGAGATGGCGCATTGGCAATTGGTTTGGCCAGTGTTCTTACTGCAGCGCTATTGATCAGTAATACTCTGCGAATCGCAGCCTTTAATCGTCGCCGCGAAACCGGAGTCATGAAGTTAGTCGGAGCGTCCTCATTTTCTATCCAACTTCCTTTCTTATTGGAAGGTATTTTTTCCGCGATAATCGGCTGGATGGTATCCACGGGACTCTTGTCTGCATTTAAGTATTTGGTGGACACTAAAGTAGCACCACTACTTTCCTTCACCCGCTTCTTCACCTGGGCCGATGTTTGGGTAGCCTCTGGATTTCTATTGCTCACTGGTTTCCTTGTTTCCTCTGTTGCGTCTGTCCTGACACTTCGAAAGTACCTGAAGGTTTAGTCCTCGAGTTTGACGTGTCATCATCAACTAGCAGTGATTTGAAGAGACCCAATCGTTCTCTAGGTATAACACTTGCTATCTTCGCCCTCATTATTGGCTTTGTTGGGGGAGAAGAGTTTGGTAAATCTCGCCATTCCTCAACGGTTGATCAAGCCATCGCAACAGTTGTAAAGAAAGATCCGTTGGCTCCGAAAAAGTATTTGTTGGAGCGTGCCGCAATTGAAGCAGTATTGAAAGCAACTGGAGATCGTTGGTCAAACTATTTTCCTTCCGGAAATGCTGGGACATTTAAAGATGAACTCTTAGGTCGCTACAGCGGTGCTGGAATTTGGCTTCGAAAATCTGCTTCGGGTGTTCTGGAAATTTCCAGCGTTCAGCAATCTAGCCCGGCGTCGAAGTCAGGAATCAAAGTCCGAGATTTACTCCTTGCCATTGACGGCGTGGATGTTGGTACTCAAAGCGTGGCCACGGCGGTTGCCGCCCTGCGCGGAGAGCCCAATACAAAAGTGCATCTGCTGCTTGAACGCGATCAGAAAAGTTACTCAGCCACAATTCTTCGGAGTTCAATTTTAACGGGGGATGTTGTGGCTTCTCAATTAGAGTCGCAGGTTCTCTACCTACAGATTTCTGCTCTCTCGGCTCACGCTTCGGATGACGTAGCCACGGCGCTACAAAATTTCCCTCACTCAAAAGGAATTGTTCTGGATTTGCGCGATAACCCTGGCGGGTTAATTGATGTCGCTGTTTCAGTGGTTTCGCAGTTTTTGAATTCGGGCACAGTTGTTTCGTATTCCAGAAAAGGGGAAAACGATGTGGTGCTTTCCTCTACCAATGACTCTCCAGATTCCTCACCAATGACGGTGCTCATCAATCGATCCACAGCAAGTTCTGCCGAAGTCATTGCCGGTGCCCTTCAAGACCGAAATCGGGCGGTGATCTTGGGTGAAACAAGTTACGGCAAAGGAACAGTTCAAGAAGTTGTTGGTTTGATGGATGGTTCGCAATTGGAAGTGACGGTTGGAAAATATCGAACACCTTCAGGTCGGCTGATTGACGGTGTTGGAATTCAGCCGGATCTAGCCGTGAGTGAAACTCAGGAAATTCCGAAAGCGGTTCAAGTTCTCTCCGGATTGGCGAGTTTGGATAACCCTAGAAATCTCCAAACCAAGTAGGTCGCTTTCCAAGTACCCTTAAGCCATGGTGAAAGAAGAGGGTAGAAAATTGATCGCGCAGAATAAAGCCGCGCGTCATAACTTCTTCATCGAGGAAGTTTATGAAGCCGGACTAGTCCTGACGGGCACCGAAGTGAAATCCCTTCGCGCCGGACGAGCATCCTTGGTGGATGGCTTTGCCATGGTCCAAGACGGGGAGCTGTGGCTCAGCGGGGTTCATATTCCGGAATACACACAGGGCACCTGGACGAATCACACTCCACGCCGAGACCGAAAACTGCTTTTACATAAAAAAGAAATTTCCAAGTTATACGGCCTGACCAAGCAGGGTGGACTTACCTTGATCCCACTTTCGCTGTATTTCAAAGATGGAAAGGCCAAGATTGAACTAGCGTTGGCAAAGGGCAAGAAGAGTCACGACAAGCGCGCCGATCTGATGGAAAAGCAGGCAAATCGGGAAATTACTCGCGAATTATCCAGAAGGACATCGGGCAAGTCGGAGCGGAATTAATTCCACTTCGCGATTGTTCTTCTTCTCGCTACCCTTAGGGTGCAAGTACAACTACATATTGAATGAATGAGCTTTCTTTGCTCCGCAAAGTGCGCGGTTACCACGGTAACCAAGGTGCACCAACATGGGGGTGAACGGTCTCGACTTTAGCTGTTGAGATAAGGGAAGCGGGCCGA
>JBAXSZ010000084.1:0-3996 GCA_037130455.1 Actinomycetes bacterium
ATCTGTGTGGTCGGAGACATGATTGCACTCAATGGCGAAGGTCGATCAACAGCGACGCTAGAACTCTTTGGCGCACAAATTGCTCTGCTAGATGCCATTGCTGCCACCGGAACCCCCATGATCGTGGTGCTCATTTCTTCTAAACCATTAGCGCTTCCAGATTCGGCGCTGGGAGCTGCTGCCATAGTGAATGCCTTTAATCCAGGGATGAAGGGTGGACTAGCGATAGCTGAACTTCTCTTCGGCGACATTGAGCCCAGTGGACGATTGCCCATTTCATTTGCCCGACATGCAGGTCAATTACCGGTCTTCTACAATGAAATGCCTGGACAACATGGACACCGATATGCCGACTTAACTCAAGATCCACTATTTGCATTTGGTGAAGGATTGTCGTACACAAATATTCACTATTCTGATTTAACTGTATTGAAAGATTCTTACACGCTTTCTGAGACCATCACCGCGCAAATAACCGTGACAAATACCGGTCAGCGACCGGCGCTGGAGACAGTGCAGCTATACCTTCACGATGAAGTCACCAGCGTTACTTGGGCAACTAAAGAATTAAAGGCGTACCAACAAGTGTGGATCGAAGCCGGCCAATCGCTGACAGTTAAGTTGACACTGCCAGTTTCTGAATGTTCGCTCGTCAACGCCAGTGGTGTAAGAGTTGTTGAACCAGGAACATTTACTGTGATGGTGGGCAAGAGTTCTAGGGACCGCGATCTACTGAAAACTAGGTTTTCAGTAGTCGGGTGATCCTCACCAACAGGATGGCGAGAAGTAGTTAGTTTGCAAAGAAAATATTGTCGACCATTTGCTCAACCAAGTCTTTCCAATTTCGTTGACTCAACTGGGTCTCTTGAAGCTGATCCACGATAAGACCAAATTCCAATGATTGAATAATGATCGATGCCGAACGTGGATCCATCTCAGTTCTGGTCCAACCCTTGACTGCGCATACGCCGAAAAGTTCAATCCAGAGTTCGTTGAGTCGATCTTGTTGCGCCATAAGTTTCGCGCGCATTCGAACATTATTGCTGGCTTGAGTAAAGATGGAAGAATAGTGGAAAGTAGAAGACTTAAATTTGTGGAAAATTTGCCGTTGCACGGCATCGATCATTTGTTCCCGAGCCACTTCACGATCAGGGATGGTTTTAAAGAAGCTGACCAGTTCGCCACACATCTGATCCACAAAGCGAGAGAATCTTTGAATTTCAGCTGACTCCACTAGATCTGAGTAATCCTCAAAGAAGTGGTACATAGAACCTTTGGAAATGCCAGATGCTTCTAACACTTCATCCGATGTTGGGGTATGGTCATTCTTCTCCATCAAGCCAATGGTGCAATCCATTAACGCTTGTGCTGTTGGATGAATAACGTCTTTGCGCTTTACCACTTTTTCCACCCGTCCCTTGGTGTTGATCACTCACACTTAGTTAGCATGAAACTCACGATTCGCTAACTATAGCCACTAATACCTAGTTTTTTATACAATATGTTAATAATTTGCAAACAAACCAAAGGTCTGAAAGCTGGCACTCTTTAAGCGCGAGGATGCGCCTGTTTGTAGGCATTCTGTAATCGATCTGCAGATACATGCGTATAAATCTGCGTTGTAGCAAGGGAAGAGTGTCCTAAAATTTCTTGAACAGACCGAAGGTCTGCTCCTCCTTCTAATAAATGTGTCGCGGCAGTATGACGTAATCCATGTGGACCCATTCGAGATCCCACTGCCGCCATAGCAATATAAACAACCTCCCGGACAGTTCGTTGATCCATTCGATGACCGCGCGACCCAAGAAAAACAGCGCTGTCGGAAGTAACTTTTAGTAATAGCGGCCTCGCATTTTTTATATAGAAATCGAGAGCGCGTACCGCCGGTAATCCCAAGGGAACAACTCTCTCTTTATTTCCTTTACCCAAAACTTGAATTGTGTTGCGATCGAAATCGATGTCTAGCAAATTCAGCCCGCACAATTCAGATACCCGAATCCCAGATGCATAAAGAATTTCTACAATAGCTAGATTTCTAATATTTATGGGCGTGGGAACTTCATTCGCCAATGTGTGCATCGAGAGCATGACGGTATTGGCTTCAATTTCCGTAAGAACTTCTGGCAAACTCTTATGCGGTTTTGGAATCGCCAGCGAAGCACCATAATCCTCACCGACCCAGCCTTGCGATGCCGCCCAATAAGTAAATGCACGGATCGAAACAATTCGTCGTGCCAAAGTAGCTCGTGAAGCACCTGTGGTTTGTTGATGTGCTAACCAAGAACGAATATGAGTTAATTTCAAATCGGAAAATTCATTGATTCCTAATTTTTCTAAATGTTTAAGAAAGGATTCTAGATCGCTGACATATCCCCTGATGGAATTATCGGCAAGGTTGCGAACCAAGATTAGATGCTCCTCATATTGGGCAATCAGATCTTGCGACATGGTTACAGATTACTCAGGTTTACGGCCCTGCCTGAGCAATCCATAGGTCAACGCGTCTTGCAGGGCCCTAGCTGATGCTGCAATGACGTTTTCGTGAACTCCAATGGTGCTCCATTCGCCATCACCGTCACTGGTCTCCACCAAGACTCTTGTTACGGCGCCAGTGCCCAGACGACCTTCCAAAATTCTGACTTTGTAATCGACTAATTCAAGTTTAGAAAGCTCGGGGTAAATGGTGCTCAATCCCGAACGCATCGCCGTGTCAATGGCATTGACTGGACCATTTCCGGTTCCAACCGAAGTGAAAGTTAAATCGTTAGCCCGTAACCGAACCACTGCCTTGGAGGTTATGGATTCGTCTTCCATGCGTTCTACTGTTGTTTCCCAATTTTCGACGGTAAAGAATTTGATGGGATGGCCATTTATTTCTTCATGAAGCAGCAATTCAAAGGAAGCATCAGCAGCTTCAAAGGTGTAACCCTGTGACTCCAACTCCTTAACTCGTGCAACTACTCTGCTGACAACTTCTTTATCTGAACCCAGATCCACCCCGAGTTCCTGCGATTTCAATTCAATAGATGCCCTGCCGGCCATCTCCGAGACCAACATTCGCATATCGTTTCCTACAGATTCAGGATCTTCGTGCTGGTATAGAGCCGGATCCACTTTGATTGCACTTGCGTGCAAACCTGCTTTATGCGCGAATGCAGAAACTCCAACATAAGGTTGGCGCGCGCTGGGAGAAACGTTCGTGACTTCCGCTACTGCATGCGAAATCCGGAATGCTTCCCGAAGTGCACCAACTGGGAGTACTTGCTGGTGCTTTTTAAGTTCCAAGTTGGCGATGATGCTCACCAAGTCGGCATTTCCCGTTCGTTCACCATAACCATTCAATGTTCCTTGAACATGTGTGGCTCCGGCAGCTACCGCTGCGAGCGAATTAGCAATGGCGCATCCAGTGTCATTGTGACAATGGATTCCTAAGCGAGCCGAAGATGCAGTCAGTACGTCATGAACGACCTGCGAAAGTTCGTCCGGCAACATTCCGCCATTTGTGTCACACAATGCAATTACATCGGCACCTGCTTCGGCAGCAGTACGAATCACTTCTAGGGCATAAGCGGGGTTGGATCGGTAGCCGTCAAAAAAATGCTCGGCATCTAAGAAGACTCGTTGTCCGCCGGAGCGCAAGAATTCCACCGATTCTTTCACCATTCGAAGATTTTCATCCAAATTTGTTTTTAGTGCCAGATCGACATGTCGGTCATGACTTTTTGCTACAAGAGTTACTACTGGTGCTTGTGAATCCTGTAGCGCCCGAAGCAACAGGTCATCTGCGGCCTTCACATTAGGACGACGCGTTGCTCCGAAAGCAACAAAGGTGGCGTTTTTAAATGTAATTTCTTCTCGGACTCGTTGAAAAAATTCTGTATCTTTGGGATTGGCTCCAGGCCAACCACCTTCAATAAATCCAACACCAAGATCATCCAAGTGGCGGGCAATAGCCAACTTGTCATGAACCGAAAGATTTAGCCCCTCCTGCTGGGC
>JBAXSZ010000085.1:0-3989 GCA_037130455.1 Actinomycetes bacterium
GCCAAAGCGAGTGCAAAGCCCTCTTTTTAAGCATAAATGGAATGTGTCCGGCTTACAGGGCGACTCTTTTTCTATATTTTATGAAATGATTTTCCTATGAGCATCAACTATTTAGGTCTGCGATCATTGATTTATCCTGCTCCTAAGTTGCAAGAGTCTAAGGAATGGTGGAAGAAAACCTTAGGAAAGGATCCCTATTTTGATGATGGTGGCTATGTCGGTTTCGACCTCGGTGGCTACGAGCTTGGCTTGAACAGCTTTTCAGTTGATCTCAAAGGTCCAATTACTTATAATGGGGTTGAGGATGTTCAGGCTGCTGTTGATTCTCTCACTGCGGATGGAGCGAGAATCTTGATGGCACCCATGGATGTAGGGGGAGGAATTATTTTGGCGGATGTTGAAAGTCCTACCGGCGAAGTGTTCGGCGTGATCTTCAATCCTCACTTTAAAGCCTAGGAAAAACTTCCAGGTGGCAGGGCGACTCTTCGCTAAGAAATCAAAGTGTCACGGATAGAACGAGCAATCGCGCCGTTAACTTCGAAATTTCTTTCAGCAAAAATCAATAGATTCTGAAGAGAATGCTCCACCTTTTCGTATCCTTGGACTAATTCGGCAAAGTCAACCCCAAGCGCTTCTTCGGCCCGTCGCTCAATGTTAAAAGGATCTTCCGTCTTCAAATTATTTTTAACTCTAAACGCTGTGAGCAAATTAGTTAGTGCATAGCGCTCAACCATGGCCAAAGCAGCGAGTCTCTCTCCTCTTCGCAATCGCAATGCTCCAACCAGCAGATTCGATAAAGCCTGATCCACGTAGTAGGAAAGTTCACGCGTTGAAGGGTGTTTTGCCGACAGGTCAGGCAGCGAGAATTCTGATGTGCACCAAATAGTTCGCAAGCCAGGTATTCCATTTTGAGCTAGTTCTGCTTCCGTAAAGATTGCGAACTCCAAGAAAACCCCGTTCTCAAGTAAAACTTTATTGCCGTGTTCGGTATCGCGAAAGGAAAAAACTATCGGCAACTCTCGACCAAACCACGAATTGTCATCTATGAATCTTGATGAAACACCTTCCTCCACGACTAAAAAGAAGTCAATGTCGGAGTATTGATCCATTCTGCTAATTTCCGCTCCTGCAGAACCAGCACCAATTAAGGCTATTGCCCCAGGAGCATTTTGAGCGGCTAGCGCAAGAACTTCCAATGTTTCTTTTATTCGCAGGAGAGAGGGTTTGGAGCTCATAAACCAAGCATATTCTCTAGGAGAGTAACGACCTCATTTCACGCCTGTCCAAAGAGTTATTGCGACGATAGGGAGACTCTTCTCCCACTCTCTTCGTACTCAAAGGTTAACTTTCGTGACTTCGTCTGTGGAATAAACGTGAGCACCGAAAATTGGAAATTGTTAAGATTCCACGGTGTCCCTCATTCAAAAATTTAAGAAGAGGGAAGTGGACCTAGCCCTACTTCTAGTGGCGGCATTATGGGGTGGGAGTTATCTTGCAGCCAAAGTACTGACTGAGCACATATCGGTTGTGGCTCTTTTGGCGATTCGATTCTCGATAACTTCACTAGCAATGTTTGTTATTTGGACATTTAAACGAACCGCGATCACTCGCCCTGAAGCATTGCTTGGCCTTGGCTTGGGCTCGGCACAAGCGCTAATTCTCTTTTTTGAAACTTCAGGGGTGGCTCGCACGTCGGCCACCAATGCTGGTCTAATCATTAGTTTATGCATCGTCCTAACCCCCATTTTGGAATCTGTTGCCGCTAAGAATTGGCTGCCCAGGTCATTCTTTGTTACAGCGGTAGTGGCAGTGATTGGAGTCGCACTGCTCGTCTCAGATAAGGGATTTGCAGCTCCAAGTTGGGGTGATTGGTTGATGTTGGCCGCAGCAGTAGTCAGAGCTATCCACGTCACTTCGATGGGTCATTTAACGAAAGGTAAAAGCTATAGTTCGGTTTCAATCACACTTCTTCAAAGTTTGGCATGCGCATTTATTTTCTTAATCTGTGCCGGACGCCAAACAGTTGAAGCCATTAACACTTTCAAGACAGCTCAATGGGCCGGGATGCTCTATTTAAGTTTCATTGCAGGAGCGCTTTCATTTATCCTCACACTGTGGGGGATTAGGCGTACATCATCATCACGAGCGAGCATGCTTTTGGGGACAGAACCCGTCTGGGCCGTGGTGGTTGGCGTGGTACTTGGTGGTGAAAAACTTCTTATATTCGGAGTCATGGGGGCTGCACTAATCGTTGGTTCAACGTATTTAGGTCAAAGAATTGAACAGGGTCATCGTACTGCTGGCCTATAAGGCAATCGCTTTTTCCAGTACGTGATTTAATAACTCCATGAAATCTATGACATGCAAGCAGCTCGGTGGGCCTTGTGAATTAGTTCTTTCAGGCGAGGACGCAAACGTCATAATAAAAGCCCAAGATAAGCACCTTCGTGAGACTGTAAAAGCAGGAGATCTCACTCACGAAGATGCCTTGAAAGCCATGAAATCACGGTGGAAAAATCCCGTAAAAGGCATGGGTTGGTACAACCAGGTGAAGAAAGATTTCGCCTCACTTTAATTGCTCCAGCCAGCCTTAGAGGCTGCTTTCTTTCATATGTATAAACTCACTTCATGTCCAAATACATTATTTACTTCAATCAACAATGGGTTGGAGATCACCCCGCCGAATGGTATGAACCACGAGGGCCACTCGCCCGAGCCGTAGTAGCGGAGATGAAGGAAGCCGGAGTGCTTGTTTTTGCCGGTGGATTGGAAGAAGAAATCGAGCACGCAATAGGAATTTCTGAAAGTGGTGGAGTCAGCGAAAGAATTACCACTTCGGGGGAATTCCTGGGTGGACTCACCATTATTGAAGTGTCATCCGATGAAGAAGCCAAACAGTGGGGTTCGAAAGTTGGAGAAGCATGTGGTTGGCCGCAAGAGATTAGAAAGTTTAAGGAGAACAGGAATATTCAGTAAGACTTCGGCGAATCAATCTACCTTTTTATCAAGAGGTAGATTGCCAAAGCAGTGCCGGAAGCCGCCACGATATATTTAATGTAATCCTGACGAACTCGGCGAACTATTTTAGGTCCAGTGCGGCCACCGAAAAAGAAGCCGATCGCCAAAGGTATGGAGACTAACCAATGAATGTGTCCTGAAAACAAAAAGAAAATTGCGGCAACACCATTTGAAATGGACAGTAGGACATTTTTGAGTGCATGCGCTACTGGAATGGTGAGTCCATACATTCTCATCAAAAGTGCGATGGTCATTCCACCAGAAGCCGCACCGAAGTACCCGCAATACATTCCTATAATCGCTGCTAATACTGTAAATAAAGCTAATCGAATTCTTGACCTTGAATTAACCCGCGATGACGCTGGAAGAAGGATTGCAATAGATGAGGCCAGGAGGAGAAAAGGAACGATAATCTTGAAATTCTCCGGAGAGGTATGAATCAACAAGACCGCCCCGCAAACACCCCCAATCAGGAAGAAAGGAGCAAGTTTCTTCAGGTTTACCCGATGAGGAGACCATTCTGGTTTTGAACTGATCGAAGAACCGAGCCCCAAGAGTGTCAAACTAAAAGAGTTGGTGATATTGGCATCAATGGGGTTGAGCCCAATAATTAAAAGCGCGGGATAGCTAAAAATAGATGCAATTCCCGCGATTGTCGCGCTCAGCCCAGCGGCAAATCCGGCCATGATCAAAAAAGAGGCTTTGAGCATAATCATGGCAGTCATGGAGTATCGCCCTAACTCTTCCCGGTTTTCACCTATCTTAACGAAATTGAAGTCGTAAGAGTGCGCCCCTTTGGCATTCCATATTCTTCCAGAGCTACGCATTGGGAATCATCCGCGTTGCAGAAGAGGTCGTATCTTAAGATTGAATTTTGAGCGGCGAAGACATTCAATAATTTAATCAACTTCTCCTTAGATCTTCAAACAATTCCAGATTTTCGGGAGCAATGAGTGGGAAAATATCGATTG
>JBAXSZ010000086.1:0-3786 GCA_037130455.1 Actinomycetes bacterium
CGGTTGAACCGATGGCACCTGTGGCCCCGGCGTTACCTGGCAATCCGATTGCACCCGTGGGACCGGTAGAGCCAGTCATTCCTGTGGATCCGGTATCTCCTTTTGAACCAGTGGCACCTGTAGCTCCGGTCGTTCCAGTGGCTCCCGTGGGTCCGCTCGGTCCAACAGAGCCCGCCATTCCCACAGCACCGGTATCGCCTTTTGCGCCAATTGAACCGGTGGATCCAGTTGCCCCAACACTTCCAGTTGCCCCAGCAGGTCCTGGCAAGCCCATCAAACCTGCAGGTCCGACCATTCCGGTATCTCCCTGTGGGCCTTGCATTCCTTGGGGACCAACTGGACCGATCGCACCTGTGGGTCCGGGGGATCCGGCGGCGCCTGCTTCTCCTTTGTCGCCTCGAGCTCCTTGTATTCCAGCCGTTCCCTGGATACCAGGAGATCCAGGACTGCCTGCTGGACCTGTGAGACCAGTAATACTCGCGCCTTTTTCGCCGCTCTTACCCGTTGCCCCCGTTGCCCCAATGGCCCCCGTTGCCCCAACCGAACCTTTAATACTTACTCCCGAAGGCCATTTTCCATTTGCTTTGGGGCCATAAAAATTGAAAGTTTTGGTGTCGATATAAAAATCGCCATTCTTTCCAATCGCTGTTGTCGGTGCGCCAACTCCGCTCAATATGAAACCTGCAGCGGGTGCTACTACGACTCGACCGGATTTCGGGACGACTGCAACCTTGGCTTGAGGCGATGCCCAGCTATTTGGGGCGGCTTCGAAAAGTAACAATGTTAAGACTGCTTCGAAAATCGAAAATGATTTCTTGAGACAACTTGGTCCCATATCCGCGCCCCTTTCGGGCTCCAATTGCCCTGAAGTGGGCGATCTAAAGCGGATTTTTTACTCGCCCAAATTAATTATCAAGGTCAAATAACTCTGTTTATGTGAGGCGATTGAGAGGATAGTCATTGTTTTAATTTTCAACACTTTGAAATATGAAAAAAAGTCTCACCTGGCTCTCAGGTGTATTAAACAGTCGTCACAGGTTGAAGGAGTTATCTGCGGTTATCCAGATGTGAGGGCATCCGGTTCAAAAACCTTCTAAGGGATTTAAATAATTCCAAAGACCGAACAAGGAGAAACATGAAAACGAGCAAACTAACAGCTCTAGTAGTTGCCGGAGCATTGACTCTCGGATCTGTATCCGTAGCAGTCGCTGATTCAGGCAAAGGCCCAAAGGGTCCAGCCATCGGAATAAATATGGAGGCTAACCTCACCACTGTTCTAGCCGCACTTGTTGTTAAGGGCACAATCACCCAAGCCCAATCAGATGCAATCGTTGCTGCGCTGAAAGCAAGCATGCCAACTCCGCCAGCCATCAACCCACTTCCTAAAATTGATCTAGAAGCCAATAAGGCCGCTGTAGATGCAATTGTTTTGAAGACCTTGGGAATCACCGCAGATGCACTCAAGGCTGCTCGTTCCGCTGGAAAATCCTTAGCCCAAATCGATCCAACCAAGACCACAGCGCTAATCGCTGCTCTGGTTGCTTACGAAACCACTCAAATTGATGCAGCAGTAACTGCCCAAAAGATCACCGCCGCACAGGCCGTCACCTTGAAGGCTGCGCTCACCGCTGCTGTCACTGCCCGAGTCAACGACACCAAAGGCCCAGGAGTACGAATGGGTGGCATGGGACTTGGCGATGACGACAACGACCATGCTGGACGTGGACCAGGCGCTGGAAACAAGATGACTCCAAAGCCAGGCGCTTCGCCAGCACCAAGCATTAAGGCTTAATCGACTCCCCTAAGTAAGGCAACCAAAAACGCACCACCGCAGTAAAAAAGAGATCCTCGCTATTGATGAAGCGAGGGTCTCTTTTTCATTGTCGCTCTTTCTTTGACACAATGAGCAAGTGAGAATTCATATCGGAAGCGACCATGCTGGACTTGATTTTAAGAGCGTCATTATTAAACATCTTCAAGCTAGCGGGCATGAGGTAACCGACCATGGCCCACATGAATATGACGCGCTGGACGACTACCCAGTTTTTTGCATCCCGGCCGCAGAAGCAGTTGCGGCAGATGAAGGTTCATTTGGAATCGTATTGGGCGGTTCCGGAAACGGCGAGCAAATCGCGGCTAATAAGGTCAATGGCGTTCGCGCCGCGCTGGTCTGGAGCGTTGAAATCGCGAAGTTGGCCAGAGAGCACAACAACGCAAATGTGATTTCTATTGGTGGTCGCATGCACTCAGAAGAATTTTGCTTGGAGCTTGTGGACACATTCTTAGCAACGCCATTTCCCGGAGATGAACGCCACGTTCGTCGAATTAATTTAATCACTCAATACGAAGCGACGAACTAACTCTTAAAATATTTAAGGTCAGTTACTTCATGACCCTTTCGCAGACCCTGTCCTTCAAATTTTGTGGTTGGCCGAAATTCTGGTTTTTCAATCGCTCCACCGGCGAATAGATCTGACTTTTCGAAGAGATTCACAATCCACTTCGCATAAGGAACCCAATCGGTAGCGATATGGATATATCCGCCGGGTTGCAGTTTTCTCGAGATCAGTTCAACGAAATCAGCTTGGACAATCCGGCGTTTCCAATGTTTTTTCTTTGGCCAGGGATCGGGGAAATAGAGATGAAATGCTGAGATGGATTGATCTGGAATCAAGTTCTCCAGAACTACTCGGGCATCATCATTAATGATTCGAATATTCAGCAATTTCATTTCAGCAATTCGGGCCAATAGCGCGCCAATCCCAGGGCGATGAAGTTCCACCGCCAAAAAGCCGATTTCCGGAAAGGTCCTGGCGATCTCGGCGGTGGCTTCACCCATGCCGGTTCCAATTTCCATGATGACCAGTTGAGAATCGGGAAAGATTTCGGCAGGGATGATGAGAGCGGGGTGTTCGACCCCATCCACGGAAATCCCAAATTCGGACCAGTATTGCTCGGTGGCCGACTCTTGGGCTGCAGTGATACGCGTGCCACGCAATTTGTAGGAGCGGTTGGCTGGTCTTTCCATGAGAACCCAACCCCCAATCTCTGCTTAGATAAGCGCAAAGACTATACATATCAAGACATCAAGGAGTCCGCCCGTGCCAGGTTTGAATTTATCCCGCTCAGAAGCAGCCGAACGATCCGCGCACCTTTACGTTCACAGCTATGAGGTCACGCTGGATGTAACAATCGCGGAGGAAACTTTCTATTCAAAGACAGTGGCAAAGTTCAGTTGCAACACCCCGGGATACGACACCTTTATTGATGCCGTAGGAAAGAGCATCATCTCGGCGACCTTGAATGGCCAGGCCTTAGATGTGACCGACTTCGATGGCGAAAGCCTCTTCCTGAAGAACCTTGCGGCTGAGAATGAATTGATTGTTGAGATGGAAGCCGTTTACTCCAAGACTGGTGAAGGGTTGCAGCGTTCAGTCGATCCTGCCGACAATCAGGTCTACTTGTACTCCCAAGGAGAAATTGCTGATATCCGACGTATGTACGTCTGTTTCGATCAACCAGATTTGAAGGCCACTTTTACTCTTACGGCGACAGCGCCTGCTCATTGGGAACTTATCTCCAATAATCCAGTCGCTCTCAAAGTTGATGCCGGAGATGAAAAAACCACGTGGACTTTCACAACCACTCCTCGCATGCCTACTTACATCACAGTATTGGTTGCCGGCCCATACCAACGCTTTAGCGATGAGTACGTAGGAAAGAAAGTTATTCCTCTTGGTCTTTATGTTCGAAAGTCTTTGGCGGAATTTGCCGACCCAGATGATA
>JBAXSZ010000087.1:0-3784 GCA_037130455.1 Actinomycetes bacterium
AGTAAGTTCTGCCCAAATCTTGGAGCGGCTGCTGGCGCGAAGGCCATATGGTGCAGAAATGATGTGTCCAATATGAAATGGTTGAGCTTAAGGCTTGACCCAATTAACTCAAGCAAGAAACTCCAAGCAAGTAATGATTGACCAACAATACTTACCGCTCGTGGGAAGAATCCAAAAACAAAAAGTGAGACTCCAAATAACACCAAAGAACTTGGAACCATATTGAGACCGGCCAAAAGTGCATCATCTATTCCGAGCGATCCGCTTCGAAGACTTGAACCCGCGAAGGCACCTAGGCCAGCGGATGCGGCAATCAATGTCAATCCAACCGTGCTCACAACGATTCTACTTAAATAGATCTGATTTCGAGTTTTGGGTGAGACGAGCAAATGGTCAATGTATCCTTCGTTCTCTTGTTCACGAAAAGCGGCTGCATGACTATTGGCAGCAAACATCAACCCAGAAGAAAGCATGAGGAAGATAATCCCAAAGAAGAGTTCGCTCATTTTGGATATTCCAAGTGCCCCAAAGGTCTTCTGCATGGCGCTCGAGCCCGAAAACGCCTTTGTGGCACCGTTGGCAACTAATCCAAATGCAAAGGACATGAAAAAGAATCCAGCAGCCCAACTGGCAATATTTAAGCCCTGAAGTTTTACCCACAGCGAAGTGATACTAGAAATCTTCCGGCTATTTCGCCGACTAATCCGCTCTGGAAGAAGACTTGCTGTTAGATCTCTTTCAGCGCTTAATTGAATGGCCACAACAGTGCAAAAAATTGTGGTGACCATGACCAGAAGTAGTCCCAGCCAATGGGATTGTGTTAGTGGAGCAGTAGAAGTAATCCATCCCAAAGGCGAAAGCCAATGTACCCATGCGATCGACGGTGAAGAATCTGCGACAGCTCTAATGAGAAAAGCTAGGCCAATTACTAATCCAGTGATCGTTGCCGCCGACCTTCGAGTACTCACAATTTGCGAAGCGACAGCACCGACACTGGTGAATAAATATCCAGATGAGACCAGACACAAGGCAAAGTAGAGAGCTGACCTGACGGAGAAGTCTTTTGATATGAGGGCTGTGGCAGATAGCGCCACGCAGGAAATAAGTAATGTGATCGTTAAGGAAAGATAGATACCTCTTAGCGCCGACAGAGTTGCTCTCTTCCTGCTAATCGGGGCCGAAACTAATATTTCCCATTGCCCGGTGTCCTCATTGCCACGTAACGCCTTAGTCGCAGTTAGCGCTGCCCAGATCCCGACGATCAATGGGATAACTGCCAAAGTTCTAAATGCCACGAAACCGGCAACCGTTTCCAGTGAATGTGCGGGACCAAAGACGGCAGCAATGCCTGCATCATGTGCGAATGAAGTAGCAAGTCGCTCTCGGTCTGTCAAATTCGGATAAGCCACCCGATATCCGTAAACGCTGGAGATTGTGACAACGCCAACCATCCACCCTAATGCGGCAGCGACTTTCCTCCGCTCTTTAACAAAGTGTTTCGTGATAACTAAGCCCGTAGACATCTTTTCAATTTCCGTAATGGGAAAGGAAAATTTCTTCCAGTGACGCTTCATGACAGACCATCTTTGCTACATCTGCATTAGCCAAAAATTGAAGTAAAGCAGTTGGTTTACCTGCGAGTTCACAAGTGACCCGTCGTCCTTCTACAACTACTCGTTTTACATTTTCCACGGTAGAAAGATCTGGAGGGATGCTTGCGAAAGTAATTTGATAGGTCAAGGCGGATAAGTGGCGCATTTCTTCCAACGTACCAATTTCTATAAGTTCACCATTTCGAAGTAACCCTACTAAGTCGCAGAGAACTTCAACTTCACTCAATGTATGCGAGGACAAGAAAATTGTTTGACCGCGCTCCTTGGCATCCAAGACGACACTTCGAAATACTTCTTGCATTAACGGATCCAGACCACTGGTCGGTTCATCGAGAAGCAGCACATCCGCGCGTGTTGAAAGGCCGGCAACCAACAATAATTTTTGTCGGTTTCCTTTGGAGTATGCCCGAACTTTCTTGCTGGGGTCTAATTGAAATCGTTCAATTAGGTTGGCTTGGTAACTGGCATCTACTTTCCCGTGAAGAGATGAAAGTAGTTCCAATGTTTGCTTTCCAGTGAGCGCTCCCCAAAGATTGGATTCACCTGGCACGTAGGCCAAACGCTGGTGAATTTCCTCAGGGTTTTTCGTGCAATCCAATCCGAAAATCTCTGCGCTCCCCGAAGTTGGCTTCAGCAAACCCAGCATCAATCGAATCGTGGTGGTCTTCCCGGCTCCATTTGGCCCTAAGAAACCAAATACTTGGCCTTCGGAGATATCGAGGTTTAAATTCTTGACGGCATCTTTATCGCCATAAGTCTTAGTAAGGCCGCGGGTCGTAATAGTTCCCATAGGAAGAGCCTAATCCTGAAAAGAGTCAGTGCTTAGGTTGTGACCTATTACCTAGTTTGAGGATTTCGCCATTCCGCAGGTACCAAAGGATTTCATCATTTGCCCTGATGGTTGTGATGCGAAGTCCGACTGATTCAACGATTCCCTTTATTTCCATAACTTCTACGCTATCGCCGACTCCATATTGATCTTCGATCAACATAAAAATTCCAGCAAGGACGTCTCTTACTATCGTTTGAGCACCCAACCCCAGCGCAACTCCGATGACCCCAGCGGATGCAATCAGTGGGCCAAGATTTAATCCGAATTCACTCAGAATCATGGAGGTAGAGATTAAAAATATTGTGGCATTCATGGCCGAGCGAAGAACTGTCCCGGCGGTCTTGGCGCGCTCTCGTTGGCGAACCCCCGAACGTCGTGGACCAGGGATCAAATCAGTTTCAGCTAAGCGGTTTATAGCCCTAGCTATGGCGCGAGAGCCGATTTTTTGGGCCATGAAAGCGAAGGCCAAAATGGCCAAAATGTGGAGCGGGGCGCCACTAAACCAGTTATAAGCATGTCTTAGCTGGCTATTTACTTCAAAATGCAGATTCATAGTGGTTCTGACTTTATCTAATTGGCCCAAATTTCATCGCTACGGCACAAGGAATTTGCCATTAAATACCGAGGTTTTGCAGGGGGATAGGGCAAGATTTACCAATCAGCGCGAGCCACGTGCTGGTATCAAGGGAGCCCGCTCAGTGCCAAATACATTGGTTCTGAACGCCACCTACGAGCCACTAGGTGTCGTCTCAGAAAGACGAGCATTAATACTCGTCTTGAATCAACGCGCCATAACAGTTGAAGAGTCGGAAACTGTTCTTCACTATGCCGGCGGGCAGATGACTCTGCCTACGGTTATTCGATTAGTGAAGTTCGTTCGAATTCCGTTTCGACATTCAGTTCCACTTTCGCGTCGGGCCATTTTCGCCCGAGACAGCGGCCGTTGCGTTTATTGTTTGGCAACTGCGACTTCCATAGATCATGTAATTCCTAGAAGTCGCGGCGGCGGCCACACTTGGGAAAACGTTGTGTCAGCCTGTCATAAATGCAATCACATTAAGGCGGATAAATCACTCAAGGAGATGGGTTGGAAACTTCGATACCTGCCTCGGGAGCCAGTAGGAGCGGCCTGGCGAATATTGGGAACCGGCCACCCGGATTCTAGGTGGTTGAGCTACCTGACTCCGTATGGGGTGGACGCTTATAGCCCGACCATGGCATCGGCTTAGGCGTAGTTTTTATCCAATAGACTTCCGCTTATGTTGTTACATCACCTCGCCTCAGCCTTTCACTTCGTCAGCCAAGAAGATGGCATGAATCCAGGTAAGGGTTTGAGTTC
>JBAXSZ010000088.1:0-3775 GCA_037130455.1 Actinomycetes bacterium
GAACTCCTGCGGCGATAGCGCGTTCTACCGAAGCTATATGTTCGGTGAGGTAGGCCATTCGATCATAGTCATGCCAATTCACTTCTGCCAAACTGAAAACTGCCAACCGTCTGGGCTTTAAATATGGACGGATCGAAGCCCGCATGAAACTCCCATCCGGTTTGGGAACTTGGCCGGCCTTCTGGATGCTCGGTGCCGATTTATTGGATGGTAACGGCTGGCCTGAGTGTGGCGAAATTGATGTTCTTGAGGCTCGTGGTGACCTTCCACCTGTGGCTTATGGCACTCTACATGGACCCAATTTTGGCAACGGGGGTGGGTATGGAAATACCTTCACCGGCGGCGACCCATTGGCTTCGGCTTACCATGTCTACGCGGTCGAATGGAAGAAGAATCGAGTCGATATGTATGTCGACGACAATCTGTACTTTTCGGCTACCCCCGCCGATGTGGCGCCAGGGCGATGGGTCTTCAATCACGAGTTCTTTTTAATTCTTAATTTAGCAATGGGTGGGGAATTCACGGGTGATTTGGATCCAGCCATGAGCCAAGCAAAGCTATCTGTGGACTACATCCGCTACTACTCGGTTAACGGTGTTGGAACCTTATACAAGCACTCGGCTTAATTGGTTCTAGTTCGCCGTCCCATCGGGATTCCAGATGGTGCTTTTTTCTTGCAGATTTTCGACAAAAGCAACCGCCGGAAATGCCACGAATGCCTTCATGGTGGGATAGAGCCAGTTTAAATTCATGCTCAGTGCGTTGGGGAAATATTTAAGTCCAATATCGGAGCGATCAACTAAGTCGGAACTGTAGAGCCCTTTTTCCGACAACAATCGCTTTGCTCCTAAGGGGGAGATCGCATAGGCGCCCATTCCGAAGGAGTGAAACAACTTAAAGAGATGTGATTCGGTTGGCATATTTTGAAATTCGACTAAATGTGCTTGCAGGTCTATCTGCTTTATCCAGAGTGTTGCCACACCTTCGGGTCTTCCTAGCAAATCCAAATAAAGATGGCTTCCAAAATTCCAAGTGAGATGAAAAATCTCCCAATCATCGGGAAGATCAGCCATCAGTTTACGTACTTTAGTATGAAAGTCAGTGGCCATAACTGCATCATCTTCTAAAATAATAATCGGTTTATCGGCCTTAACACAGATCTCCCAGAGCGCACGATGACCTAGAGCTCCTGCCAATGCACCATTTGGCCACTGATCAGGCCAGTTTCCATCTCTAGATATCACGCCATCATGCTCAAGGTGATCGCGCTCTAAAATCTTTCCATCAATTCCTTCAAACCAATTTACGTTAGGAACATGAGAGTTGTATTTATTGAAATACTCGAACCTCTCTTCGTGACGAGATAAATGAAGTACGTATATTTCTAATTCTTCTTGAATTTCTGCATCTATTTTCTTGGATTTTGCCGATGACATCTTGTTGGCCAATTGCCGATTCAGCGCATCTTTGTAAGTTTTAAGATTATTTGTAATTCTTTCATCTTGGGGAACACCTTGAAGCGCTTTCTGTCCGTAAACTAGGGCGGTTTCGTTATCCCCTAAGTTATGAGCCGCTAGTGCCACCAAATCAAATCCCCACCATTTCCACACATCAGGCTTAACCAAGTGATGAGTCTGTCGTTCCAATGAGTCAATTTTCTTTGCCGAAAAAAGCGTCTCATCCCAATTCTTCAATAGATGTGCGATATGAGCTCGCCAATGCCAGGTTTCATAGAAATTCGGTGCTTCTTCAGTACCTTTAACCGCCCATTCAAATGCCCAGTCGTCAAAACCCAACCAATGTGCACCTTCTGATGCCCACATGCAACATGCCGCTCGCTCTATATCCCAACCATCTTTCAATTTCAACGCGGTTGTGGCGCTCTTTATTACGTCCGCCCAGCGACCGTTATACATGTATTCCCGGCACAAGTAGTGCTGCATTCGCCAATCACCCGGCATCTCCTTGACCGCAACTTCCAGCAAGTTTAAATAGCTAGATCTATTCTTGCCGCGATCCTGATTGTGCCACGCCTGAACATTGATATTCCTACGGTGGTAAACAACCGTGCTATCTACAGGAGCAACAACTTCGTGAATGGGGTATCTCCAGATGAAGCCTTTTCGAGGATGAATCTTGAAGTAATCAAAGGATGAAGTTATGTTCCGGTTGGCATCCCAACCAGTAACTTGTTTGTAAACGGGCCATACATTTCCTTCATCAAATGCTTTCTCAACTTCAACTCTCCACCCAGAGGAAAGTGTTTCATCCATATCAAGTTGGATGCATATATCAATATCTTCCGGAATTAATGCAAGCGAAGCATTTCTGGCAACATCAAAGCGGAATGGCTCCACCTTTATTTTATGGACTGAAATTCCCAATGCCGTGGCTAGTTCAATGGTGCGATCGGAAGAACCTGTATCAGCTATCAAAATAACATCAGCATCTTTTACGGAGTCGAACCACGTTTGCACATGTTTTTCTTCGTTGAGTGCAATTGTATAAACCGCGATCTTCATCTTTAACCTATCCAAAACTTATTATTGTGCCGGGCTCTTCAACATAAACCCGCCGACCAAAACGTGTGAAGTTGTACTCTTCTGAAAATTGAATATTTATCGTTTCGCCAAATTCATGCGGAGCTAAGAAAACATCTAAGATCTCAATATCGGCCAAGTACTGGCGAAAGAGAAAAATATCATCATCGTAAAATTGCTCTAATAGGGTGAAATCTAGAACAAATTTATCGTTTACATATCTAAAAAAATGATGCTCGGTGTGGGTCTTTCCACCGGATTCAAATTGCACAACTAATTCAT
The DNA here is from genome assembly GCA_037130455.1 of Actinomycetes bacterium. Taxonomy (GTDB): domain Bacteria; phylum Actinomycetota; class Actinomycetes; order Nanopelagicales; family Nanopelagicaceae; genus CAIMZW01. The sequence continues at coordinate 2,823 of JBAXSZ010000088.1, forward strand.
CTGGAAAATCTTCGTCTAGTGGTTCTATATATCCACCTAGCTCAGTCACTTGAGCGGTGATATCGCTATAAAGGAACGAGGCGATGCCTTCTTCGCCAGAGCCTTCGATCACTTCTAAGGAAGCTGTGGCTCGCTCTTCATAAATGAAAAATACTTTTGAACTGGTCCGATCCGGCCCTTGTGGTTCATAGGAAATAGAAAGACCAATGAGTGTGGGAAGCGAATAAATATTTGTTCTCACACTCATTGATAATGTCGTCTCGAAGAAAGAGGTTGCGGTTGCCAGGTTTTACCCTGGCAACCAATGACCTTTATATCTACTTCTTGGTTACTTTTTTAGCAACAGTTACTTTTTTAGCAGCAACTGCAACTTTCTTAGCAGTTGTTACCTTCTTAGCGACTGAGGCCTTTGCAGCAACTGCAGTAGCAGGCTTCAAGTTACCAATTGGACCAGCGGTTGGTCCGCTAGCAAGAGTCTTCAAGTTGATTTTAGTCAACTGAATCGCTCCGGTTGCATTAGCCAATTTAACCTGATACAGAATGCCCTTCTTTGTGACCTTAAGGCTCTTCAGTGTCACAGAGATTGGAGCGTTGTCGGCGGCTGGAGTCCAAATTCCGCGAAGGATAATATTTTGGACAACCTTACCTGAACTGTTAAATCCGTGACCTGGGATGGCAATTACCTTAGTAAAGGTTCCACCAGAGACCGAGATACTGACAGATGCATTGTTGATGTCATCGCTTGTGGCCAATGGGCCCCATTCAGCGGCGATATCTACCAAGTATGTGTCGCCACCAATGGCCTGAGTGTCAACGGATGTGGACTTGGCATAGTCCGTGCCAGAGAATCCTAGAACGCCAATTTCAACGTCTGGGATTGCATCCGAACCTTGATCACCTTGAGCACCTTGGGCACCATCAGCACCTTGAGCACCTTGGGCACCAGCAGCACC
>JBAXSZ010000089.1:0-3531 GCA_037130455.1 Actinomycetes bacterium
CCTTCTTGGCTGGTGCTGCCTTCTTAGGAGCGGCCTTCTTGGCTGGTGCTGCCTTCTTAGGAGCGGCCTTCTTGGCTGGTGCTGCCTTTGCAACTGGCTTGGCGACAACCTTTACAACTGGCTTTGGAGCTGGATCGAGTTTACGAGCACCTGAAATTACTTCTTTCAGTGCCTTTGCCGGAAGGAAACGTACCTTCTTGCTTGCCTTGATCTGAATGGTCTCGCCAGTGAAAGGGTTGCGGCCCTTACGAGCGGCGCGGTCAACCTTCTTAAACTTACCGAAATCATTGATCATTACATCGTCGCCCTTAGCAATATTGCGAACGATGGAGTCGAAAACGATATCTACAGCTCGAGCTGCTTCTTTTTTATTGCCATCAAAATGTGGCGCTAGAAAAGCGATGAACTGGGCCTTGTTCATTAAATCCCCTTATTTACGCGTAAATGTCAGACATTCGTCTCACATGGAGCAAATCTACGCACCCAATGGCACAAGATCCGTTATCTAATTCGGTGTGTCGCATGTGAAAAAACCATTAGAAATCACTGTTTTTTCACGATAAAACTCTAAATTGAAAGTAGAGAGTTTTATTATTAGACCAAATCGCCGTAAAAAACCATATAAATCAGACCTTTCTCATTAGCAACTGCCTTCACCTGTAAGATGGCGCCGAGGTTCTATTGAGGAGATTGCATGTCCGAGTGGAGTATTAGAAGGATTAATCGGCTTTTTGACTTCACGGAATCGCGAAATTACCTAGAAATAGGGGTTGAAGCAGGGTTAACTTTTGATGGAATTGAAGCGGAGCGAAAGTTAGCCGTAGATCCTGAATTTGAGTTTGATCTTCGTGAACGGCTTTCGCCTCAAAACACCTATTACCAAATGAGTTCAGATGCCTTTTTTGGTCGGTATCACGAAGATTTATTGTTCGATGTCATCTTCCTTGATGGACTCCACAATTTCAGCCAGACCTATCGTGATGTGATCAATGCTATGGAGTACATCTCCCCCACTGGTTTCATACTCATCGATGATGTCTTCCCTAGCGATGTTTACAGTTATAACCCCATAATGGAAGAGGCATTTCGGGAACGGGCGGACTCCGTGGCGCCGCAAGAATTGACCGATCTCTCCTGGCATGGAGATATTTTTAAGGTCATTGCCATCATCCACGATTACCACAAAAATCTTCAATATCGAACATTTTGGAATGGTGGTAATGCGCAAACTCTGGTCTGGTGGGACTACGACCAAGATCGAGCCAACCGTTTTGCAGGTTTAGCGGAAATTTCGCAACTTTCATACACCGATGTGCTGATGAATATGGAAATTCTACAAATTGCTTCCGAAGAGGAAATTTGGAATCTTTTGAAAGACCTTCGCAACGACGATTAGTGAAGGACAGGAATCGTTTCTGGTTTATGAGCCGCTCGCTTGGCTTCAAAGGCGCTGACTTGATCAATGTTCTTCACAGTCAAGCCAATATCATCTAGGCCTTCCATTAGGCGCCAGCGAGTGTAATCATCCATGGCAAATGAAATGCTGCGATCAGCGTAGCTCACGGTCTTGGATTCCAGATTTACTGTCAGTGCCACCGTTGGATCTTTCTCTACTGCCGCCCAGATTGCTTCAACTTCGGTCTGATCCAAAATAACCGTGAGCAATCCGGCTTTTTGCGAATTTCCACGGAAAATATCGGCAAAGCGGCTAGAAATAACGACTTTGAAGCCGTAGTTTTGCAAGGCCCACACTGCGTGCTCTCGCGAAGATCCCGTACCGAAATCCACGCCTGCAACCAAAATCGTTGCGCCAGAATATTCTGGTTTGTTAATAACAAATTCAGGATCATTGCGCCAGGCACCAAAGAGTCCATCTTCGAAACCGCTTTTAGTCACTCGCTTCAGATAGACCGCTGGAATGATCTGATCGGTATCAACATTGCTTCGTCGCAGCGGTAGAACAGTTCCGGTGTGAGCTATAAATTTTTCCATGGTATTTCCTCCTACAAATCTGCCGGTGATGAAAGAGTTCCGCGAATGGCGGTTGCCGCTGCGACCAGTGGACTGACCAGGTGAGTACGCCCACCCTTTCCTTGCCGTCCTTCAAAATTACGATTTGATGTAGATGCAGCGCGTTCGCCAGGAGCTAGTTGATCTGGATTCATTCCCAAACACATAGAACAACCGGCGCTTCGCCATTCCGCTCCTGCATCGATAAAGATCTTATCTAAGCCCTCCGCTTCAGCTTGAAGGCGAACTCGAGCCGATCCAGGCACGACTAACATTCGGACTCCCTTGGCAACTTTCTGACCGCCAAGAACTGTTGCTGCGAGTCGAAGATCTTCGATTCGCCCATTGGTACAAGATCCCAAGAAAACTGTATCCACGGTGATTTCTTTTAGTGGAGTGCCAGCAACTAACCCCATATAAGTAAGTGCTCGTTCAGCGGCACCGCGTTCTTCTTCATCGGTAATGTCGGCAGGATTTGGTACCGAGGCATTTAACGGAAGACCCTGACCGGGGTTAGTTCCCCACGTAACAAAGGGCTCTAGCTCATCAGCATTAATGAAAATTTCTCGGTCAAAGACTGCGTCAGCGTCGGAGTGCAACGTTCGCCAATAAGCAACCGCTGCATCCCACTCTGCGCCTTGTGGCGTATGAGGCTTTCCTTGCACATAGGCAAAAGTGGTTTCATCGGCGGCAATGACTCCTGCACGCGCCCCAGCTTCGATGGACATATTGCAGACGGTCATTCGGGATTCCATAGAAAGTTCTCGAATCGCATTTCCACGATATTCAAGAACATATCCTTGACCGCCGCCAGTGCCAATCTCGGCAATAATCGCCAAGATAATATCTTTGCTAGTGACTCCAGGTTTCAGAGTTCCTTCAACATTTATTGCCATTGTTTTTGGTCTGACTAACGGCAAAGTTTGAGTAGCGAGTACGTGTTCCACCTCGCTAGTACCAATACCAAATGCGAGCGCTCCAAAAGCGCCATGAGTGGATGTGTGTGAATCTCCGCACACAATTGTCATTCCGGGTTGTGTAAGCCCAAGTTGTGGTCCCACCACGTGCACTATGCCTTGATCGATATCCCCTAGTGAATGGATTCGAACACCGAATTCTGCGCAATTCTTTCGCAGCGTATCTACCTGCAATTTTGAAACTGGGTCGGCAATAGGCTGATCAATATTTAGAGTAGGAACATTGTGGTCTTCAGTAGCGATGGTTAGATCCGGACGGCGAACTTGGCGACCGGCCAATCGCAGGCCGTCAAATGCCTGTGGGCTAGTAACTTCATGAATGAGATGGAGGTCAATGTAAATTAAATCTGGCTCTCCTTCAGCGCTGCGAACTACATGGTCTGCCCAGATCTTCTCCGCTAATGTCTTTCCCATTTCACTCCCTTACCTTGCCTGTGGTCACCGACCAATCTAACTTTCCCTCATATATTGCATCTTACCTATTGAGATGGCAGTATTAGATTGTGGACAAGAAGAATAGCGGAGTTGGCGTACTAGATAAAGC
>JBAXSZ010000009.1:0-37706 GCA_037130455.1 Actinomycetes bacterium
GCGAAGATTTCAGTGATCTCTCCAGATGCAACGCCTTCGCGCCAATCGTCAACGGAAAGCATTACCTCTTCAACTTTGTAACCAAGATCTGCCGCAACAGTCAAAATAGAATCGCGTGTGATTCCCGGTAACAATGTGCCGGTCAATTTTGGGGTAACTACAGTCGCATCGGCACCTGAACCTTTAATGAAATAAAGATTCATTCCGCCCATTTCTTCAACCCACTTGCGTTCGACGGCATCTAACCAAACAACTTGGTCACAGCCTTCAAGTGCAGCGGCCTTTTGGGCAACAAGAGAAGCAGCATAATTTCCGCCACATTTGGCTTCGCCAGTTCCACCAGGTGCTGCGCGAACATATTCAGTCGAAATCCATACAGTGACTGCGTTTGCCACATTGAAATAGGCAGAAGCCGGGGTGGCTATCAGTAGATATGTTGCCTTGTTGGATGGACGAACTCCCAAGCCCACTTCAGTAGCGATCATGAAGGGACGGATGTAAAGAGATTCCCCTACTTTTGTCGGAGTCCAGGCTCGGTCCTGACGAACCAGTGCCATAACGGTTTCCGTAAATGCGCCATCTGGCATTTCTGGAAGTGCAAGGCGAGCAGCGCTTCGATTAAAACGGGCGGCATTTGCCTCGGGTCGAAATAAACTAATCCCACCATCTGGCTGGGAATATGCCTTGAGTCCTTCAAAGATTTCCTGTCCATAGTGAAAGACTGCAGTTGCTGGATCCAACGAAATGGGACCATATGCCTGTAACTGCGCATCCTGCCAACCATTTGCTTCACTCCATTGCGCTATCACCATATTGTCGGTGTAGAACTTTCCAAAGCCTGAGGCATTGACCATTACTTCGCGATCAGCATCGGGAACTGGATTGGCATTTGGTTGAGAGATGACTTTCATTGAACAGCCTCCGCTAATGCAGAACCTACTTCAGAGGTGCTGCGCTTGGAATTGCCTCGAGCCAATAAATCTGCTGCAACAGCACGTTCGACATCGGCTGCCGCATCAGTTAAACCTAAATGTTGGAGCATCATTGCCACAGACATAATTGTTGCCGTTGGATCGGCCAAACCTTTTCCTGCGATATCCGGAGCTGAACCATGAACCGGCTCGAACATAGACGGGAAGGCGCCAGTAGGATTTATATTTCCAGAAGCCGCCAAACCAATTCCGCCGCATATTGCCGCCGCGATGTCGGTCAAGATATCGCCAAATAAGTTATCAGTTACCACAACATCAAAACGTTCAGGGTTGGTAACAAAGAACATTGATGCCGCGTCCACGTGCAGATAATCGGTAGCTACGTCGGGATACTCTTTGGCAATCTCATTAAATGCACGAGTCCACAATCCACCTGCGCGAGTGAGCACATTGTTCTTATGCACCAAGGTCAGCTTTTTGCGAGGACGTGCCGCTGCCTTTTCGAAGGCATAACGAATGGCTCGATCGGCGCCTCGCCTGGTATTGAGGCTTTCTTCGGTAGCAATTTCATGCTCAGTTCCGAAAGCAAGAACTCCACCAGCTCCAACGTAAGGACCTTCGGTTCCTTCACGAACCACGATGAAATCTATATCTTTATCGCCAGCTAAAGGTGATGTGACTCCAGGAAATAACTTCCCCGGGCGCAAGTTAATGTAATGATCAAAAGCAAAACGAAGTTTCAACAACAAACCACGCTCCAAGACGCCACTGGGGACAGTTGGATCTCCAACCGCTCCCAAAAGAATGACATCTGCTTTAGCCAATTCCTCAATTACTGAATCAGGAAGTGTCTCCCCAGTTCGGTGCCAATACTTCGCGCCAAGGTCATACTCGGTTTGAGAAAAGGTCAGATCATATTTCTTGGCAATTACCGCCAAGACTTTGAGGCCTTCTGCAACAACTTCAGGCCCGATTCCATCGCCAGCGATGACAGCAAGGTTGATGTTTCTACTCATGAGTTGGCCAATACAACGGCGCGAACTGTCGTCGCTCCAGTTTCAGATTGGACAGAATTTAAGATTTCCGTCGGGATAAGCGAGTCAACTGTTATTGCCATCAGGGCTTCGCCGCCTTGGTGATTTCGTCCGACCTGCATTCCGCCAATATTGATCCCAGCCTTGCCCAGTGCATTGCCCACTGTCCCGACAATTCCTGGCTTATCGGCGTATCGAAGGAAGAGTAAATTTTCAGTAAGTAGTAAATCCAAATCATGTGAGTCGATTGCCACAATCTTTTGGACTTGGCGAATCCCCATGAGAGTTCCGCTCACGACAAGTTGGGTTCCATCGCTAAATGCTGCACGAACGGAAACCATATTTCGGTGATCTGGACTTATTGGATCCGTTATTACCGTTGCACTAAGCCCGCGCTCGTTGGAAAGAGCAGGTGCATTCACATAAGTGACATCTTCAGCACCACAGCCCATAAGTGACCCTCGAAGTGCGCTGATAGAAAGAACCGAACAATCGTATTCAGCGATTTCACCGCGTACTTCAACCACGATGCTCACTGGAAGTTCACCAACAAGACCGGTAGCGACCTGAGCTAATTTTTCAACTAGTCCCAAAGCTGGACGTAAATCTTGGTGGATCGCTCCACCTTTGACGTTAACTGCATCGGGAACTAATTCGCCAGCAAGCGCTTTTCGAACTGAAACCGCAACGGCAATTCCCGCACGCTCTTGCGCCTCATCTGTGGAAGCACCTAGGTGTGGAGTTGCAATAACTTGATCCAACTGGAATAGCGGTGAATCGGTACAAGGTTCCGTGGCAAAAACATCAAGTCCGGCACCACCAACACGACCCTCAACTAGCGCGTTATAAAGAGCTGTTTCATCTAGAACCCCGCCGCGTGCAGCATTAATGATGCGAACAGAAGGCTTGACCTTGTGAAGAGCTTCTTCGCCGATCAAGTTTGCAGTTTCTTTTGTCTTAGGCAGATGAATGGTGATGAAATCACTTATGCGAAGCAGTTCATCCAGTTCAACTAACCGAACACCTAATTGAGCCGCACGGGCTGGCTGAAGATAAGGGTCATAAGCAACGACATCCATACCGAAGGCCTGCATCCGATGGGCAACGAGTTGACCGATACGCCCAAAACCAACAATTCCCAAAGTCTTCTCGAACAATTCTGCACCGGTGTATTTAGAGCGAGCCCACTTACCATTTCTTAACGCTGCATGAGCGGGAGAAATGAACCGAGCTGATGCTAACAACAATGAAATTGCTAGCTCGGCTGCACTGACGATATTTGAAGTCGGTGCATTAACAACCATAACTCCGGCAGTGGTCGCTGCCGGAATATCTACGTTGTCCAAGCCAACGCCAGCACGGGCGATAACTTTTAATCCTTTTGCCACACCAATCGCTTCGGCATCCATTTTGGTTGCCGAACGAATAAGCACCGCATCTACTCCGGCAGCTAGCGCCGTAAGCAGTTCTCCGCGATCTGCACCATTGCAATTGCGTACTTCAAAATCTGGGCCTAGCGCATCTAACGTAGCTGGGCTGAGTTCTTCGGCAATTAAAACAACGGGTTTAGCCACGGGATGCGACACCTTCCTGATAATCATCCTTATTGCCACCCTTGACCCATGACATCATCTTGCGAAGTTCGCGGCCAACAACCTCAATTGGATGAACCTCGCCTTTTGCACGAAGTGCTTTAAATTCAGGAGCGCCAGCATCTTGATCTTTGATGAAGCGATCTGCGAATGCACCACTTTGAATGTCAGCAAGAACTGCCTTCATATTTTCCTTAACGCGAGGGTCGATTACGCGCGGACCGGAAATGTAATCTCCATATTCAGCGGTATCTGACACTGACCAACGTTGCTTGGCGATTCCACCTTCGTACATCAGATCCACGATTAATTTCAATTCGTGCAAACATTCGAAGTAAGCAACTTCTGGTTGATAGCCTGCTTCAACAAGAGTCTCAAATCCGTACTGAACTAATTGTGAGGCGCCACCGCAGAGGACTGATTGCTCGCCGAACAGATCGGTTTCGCACTCTTCAGTGAAGGTGGTGAGGATTCCGCCGGCTCGAAGGCCGCCGATTGCTTTTGCATAAGAAAGAGTTAATGGCCAAGCAGTGCCAGTGGCATCTTGTTCAACCGCAACCAAAACAGGCACTCCGCGGCCGGCTGAGTACTCACGACGTACTAAGTGGCCTGGACCCTTTGGTGCCACCATGGCAACATCAATATTGGATTCTGGTTTGATGTAACCAAAGCGGATATTGAATCCATGCCCAAAGAAAAGTGCCGAACCAGGCTTCAAGTTTGGCTTGATGGAATCGTTGTAAATATGGCGCTGAACGTGATCCGGCGCCAAGAGCATGATGACGTCTGCTTCTTTCACCGCATCGGCGACAGAAAGAACACGAAGACCTTCGGCTTCGGCTTTCTCGCGCGTCTTTGAACCTTCGGCCAAGCCAATTCGAACATCGACTCCGCTGTCACGAAGGCTGAGTGCGTGGGCATGACCTTGTGAGCCATAACCAATCACTGCAACTTTCTTTGATTGGATGATGGATAGATCGGCATCTTCGTCGTGATACTGGGTTGCCACTGTGGTCACCTTTCGAATTGGTTGCTGGTTAAGGGAAAAACTGCTTTTCTAGTTTTACTACTGGCCTAGCCTAATTTTTAACGCTATTCATTGGAAATCGAGCCAGGTTTGAGCCCTCTAGACATGGCCACCAGCCCAGATTGGACTAATTCCAAGATTCCGAAGGGTTCCAATACTCGAAGAAGTGCCTGGATTTTCTCGGCATTTCCCGTTGCCTCGATAGTAACGGCGTCTTGGGCCACATCCACGACCTTTGCCCGAAAGAGCTGGACCGTCTCCAAGACCTGAGAGCGGGTAACCGGGGTGGTGAACACCTTAACAAGTAGGAGTTCGCGTTGAACCGAGGTGATGGGATCGAGTTGAGTAATGCTGATGACGTTGATCAACTTATCCAGTTGCTGGATGACTTGTTCCAATGCGTGACCTTCAACATTGATCACGATCGTCATTCTGGAAATATTTTCATCTTCGGTTGGCCCAACTGCCAAAGAATCGATGTTGTAGCCGCGCCGTGAGAATAAAGATGCGACCCTAGCCAAAACACCAGGGCTATTTTCGACGAGAACCGAAAGCGTATGAGTTTGTTTTGTAGTCATCACAACTCCTGTGAGTCCCAGATTGGCGCCAAAGAACGCGCAATCACTATGTCATCATTTGATGTGCCAGCGGCGACCATTGGCCAGACCATGGCATCGCGATGAACACTGAAGTCAACCACTACCGGCTGATCATTAATTTCCATCGCTTGGGCGATAGTCCGATCGACATCGTCACGACTATCGCACCGAAGTCCAACGCAGCCCATCGCTTCTGCCAACTTTGCGAAATCAGGAATTCGCTTCGAATGCAGATCAGTGTTGGAATATCGCTGGTTATAAAAAAGTGTCTGCCATTGACGGACCATGCCAAGGCTTTCGTTATTGATGATCGCTACTTTGATGGGGATGTTATTTAATGCACAGGTAACCAACTCTTGATTGGTCATCTGGAAACATCCATCACCATCGATTGCCCACACCACTTTGTCTGGTGCGCCAACTTTTGCGCCCATAGCTGCAGGGATGGAATAACCCATAGTTCCTAGACCACCAGAGTTGAGCCAGGTCCTTGGATTTTCATACGAAACAAATTGCGAAGCCCACATCTGGTGCTGGCCGACACCAGAAACGTAAATTGCTTCAGGGCCTGCGATTTTACCAAGGCGTTCAATAACAAATTGTGGCGATAATGAACCATCTTCGGGATGGTCATATCCCAACGGATAGCGCGAGCGCCAAGAATTTAATTGAATCCACCAAGCCGATAAATCCGGCTTGTTCTTGGAATATTCAGCGGTGAGCGCTGGAATGAGGGCTTCGATACTTCGCTTGAGATCGCCAACCAATGCGACATCAGCTCGTCGATTTTTTCCAATTTCAGCTGGATCGATATCGGCATGAATTATTTTTGCCAAGGGAGCAAAAGAAGAAAGTTTTCCGGTTACTCGGTCGTCGAAGCGAGCTCCCAATGTAATTAACAAATCGGCCTTTTGAAGTGCGGTAACTGCGGCAACAGTTCCGTGCATTCCTGGCATTCCGAGGTGTTGCTGATGTGAATCTGGAAATCCGCCCCGAGCCATCAAGGTGGTTACTACCGGAGCACCGGTTAGCTCGGCAAGTTTCAATAATTCTTTGTGAGCGTTGGATTTAATCACTCCGCCACCGACGTAGAGAACTGGACTGGTTGACTCGGCTATTAATCGGGCCGCATCTCGAACGGCGCTATTCTCCGGTTCCATGATGGGGTTGTAACCAGCGAGTGAGAGTTTCTCGGGCCAGTTAAATACCGTTTGGTTTTGCATCGCATCTTTGGCGATATCAACAAGTACTGCGCCAGGACGACCCGTTCGAGCGATATGGAAAGCCTCGGCGATAGCTCGCGGAATATCCGCAGCGTCGGTAACTAAATAATTATGTTTTGTCACGGGCATTGTGATGCCGCGGATATCTGCCTCTTGAAAGGCATCGGTTCCAATTGCACCAGAAGCAACTTGACCTGTAATCGCCACAATGGGAACTGAATCCATCTGAGCATCAGCCAAAGGAGTAACCAAGTTAGTGGCACCAGGACCTGAGGTTGCAATACAGACACCTACGCGACCAGTTGCTTGGGCATAACCGGTTGCCGCATGCCCAGCACCTTGTTCGTGGCGCACCAGAATGTGGCGGATCGGGCTATCAAAGATTGGGTCGTAGGCCGGCAAGATTGCGCCACCCGGGATGCCAAACATGACATCAACGCCAGCGTGCTCGAGGGCTTTCACCAACGAGGTCGCCCCCGTCATTTTCGTACCGTTTTCGCTACTCATATTCTTCTCCCTTCTCGTGTCGTAACCGAAGTCTTTCGTGCCTTACCCATATTCCCTAGGCAATTACCCTGTGAAATACGAAACCCCCCAGTTTTCACTGAGGGGTAGCGCACGATCGATGATGCTAGATCGCGCGCTTTCGGATTACCACGGCTTGTGCCATGTCCCAATTCTCGCGCGATGCTTTATCTCCGTCAACCCCTGAGATAGGTATCTCATATTCTGATACGACTAGCCGCACACCGCACCCTGTGAGGCTGATCCAACAACTTTTGAATATTTTGCTAAGACGCCACGACGGTATTTATGTGGAAGTGGGGTCCAACCCACTGTGCGAGCTGCTAACTCTGCATCATCGACAAGAAGGTCCATGGTTCGATCAGTGATGTTGATACGGACTACATCCCCATCTTTCACAAATGCGATAGGCCCACCGTCGACAGCCTCTGGAGTTACGTGGCCAACACAGAGCCCGGTGCTCCCGCCGGAGAAGCGGCCATCGGTCAACAGAAGCGTAGATTTGCCAAGACCAGCCCCTTTAATAGCGCCGGTAATCATCAACATTTCGCGCATGCCAGGTCCACCTTTAGGGCCTTCATATCGAATGACCACAACATCACCGGCTTGAATGGTTCCATTTTCGAGGGCATCCATTGCAGCTTGCTCGCGTTCAAAAACTTTGGCCGGACCTTCGAAAATATCGATATCGATTCCAGCGGTTTTACACACTGCACCTTCAGGAGCAAGCGAGCCCTTCAGAATGGTAATTCCACCGCCGGCAGAAAGTGGAGACTTCACGGCATGGAGCACATCGCCATCAGGATCCAACGGAGTCACATCCGCCAAATTTTCAGCCATGGTTTTGCCAGTAACGGTTAAACAATCGCCATGTAGTAGACCAGCATCCAAGAGTGCTCGAAGAACAACTGGAATTCCGCCAACTCGATCGATATCTGTCATGACGTATTTGCCGAATGGTTTTAGATCTCCCAATAGCGGTGTCTTGGAACTAATTCTTTGGAAATCATCCAGGGTCACATCTACTTCGGCTTCGTTGGCAATCGCCAAAATATGCAAGACCGCATTGGTGGATCCGCCCAGAGCCATAACTACCGTGATCGCATTTTCAAATGCCTTCTTGGTCAAAATCGTTCGAGTGGTAATTCCTTGGCGAATTAATTCGACAACTGCCGCGCCAGCCTTTTCTGCATAAGCATCGCGACGTCGATCAGGAGCTGGTGGTGAAGCCGATCCGGGTAGCGAAAGACCTAGAGCTTCTCCGACCGCCGCCATAGTGTTGGCCGTATACATTCCGCCACATGCACCTTCACCTGGACAAATTGCGCGCTCAATCTTGTCTACCTGCTCCTGGGAAATAAGTCCACGAGCACAAGCACCAACTGCTTCGAAAGCATCAATGATGGTCACATCTTTGCCATCCACGTTTCCCGCCAAAGTAGACCCGGCATAAACAAAAACGCTAGCAACGTCAATTCTTGCCGCAGCCATCATCATTCCTGGTAGCGATTTATCGCACCCAGCAAAAGTGACCATGCCATCTAAACGCTCCGCCTGCATCACAGTTTCTACTGAGTCTGCAATCACTTCGCGCGATACTAAAGAAAAGTGCATTCCTTCATGACCCATCGAAATGCCGTCCGAAACCGAAATTGTTCCGAATTGCATGGGGAAACCACCAGCATCAATCACACCTTTTCGAGATGCCTTTGCAAGTCGATCTAACGATAGATTGCATGGAGTAATTTCATTCCACGATGAGGCAATACCGATTTGAGGTTTGACCCAATCTTCATCGCCCATTCCAACAGCTCGTAACATGCCTCTGGCCGGAGCTCGCTCCATTCCATCGGTAACCATCCCCGAACGAGGCTTCATGGAATTACTCATTGCCGCTCCCCCAGTTATACGTAGTAAGTGCTAATGAATCTAGTAATTAACCTTGCCCTAAATGTTTCAACAGTAATTCTCGTACTTTTGCTGCATCCGCTTGCCCGCCGGTAGCTTTCATGACGGCACCGATTAGCGCACCAGCCGCTGGGATGTTTCCACTCCGAACACGTTCGGCAGTATCTGGTTGCGATGCAATTGCAGTTTCTATGGCAGCCATCAAAGCTGAATCATCGGAAACAACTTTTAGCCCACGCGCATCAATAACTTCTCGAGGAGAGCCTTCGCCAGAAATAACACCTTCTACTACTTGGCGAGCCAATTTATCGGTCAATTCACCAGTGGCAATGAGGGCAATAATTTCAGCAACATGAGCGGGCGTAATCAATGAAGTTGCAGCCACCTCTTTCTCATTTGCCAAGCGAGAAATCTCTCCGAGCCACCAACCTCTGGCTTTAGCTGGATCTGCACCCAAGTTGACGGTTTCTTCAACGGTATCCACTAGTTCGGCATTAATAAGAGAGGTCATCTCTTTGGCAGGAACGTTCCAGTCACTTTGCAATCTCTTGCGGCGCGTCGAAGGCTTCTCTGGCAATGTGGCCCGAAGTTCTTCAATCCACTGAGCGCTTGGACATACGGGAACCAAATCTGGCTCTGGGAAATATCGATAATCTTCGGCCTGCTCTTTGGAACGACCTGGTCTAGTCAGACCGCTCTCCTCTAAGAAGTGACGAGTCTCTTGAACAATTCGCTCACCCTTTTGCAACCGTTCTGCCTGGCGAATCATCTCTCCGGAAACGGCACGTTCTACCGAACGAAGTGAGTTAACGTTCTTGGTCTCGCTACGAGTTCCCAATAGACCAGTGCCAGCAGGGGCTAAAGAGAGGTTCGCATCGCAACGAAGGGAACCTTGTTCCATCTTTACATCGCTAACTCCAAGGGAACGGAGAATGTCTCGTAGTTCGGCGACATAGGCCCGAGCAACTTGTGGCGCATACTTGCCAGTACCAGGAATTATTTTGGTAACGATTTCCACTAGGGGAATACCGGCACGGTTGTAATCCAACAGAGAATATTCCGCACCGTGGATTCGGCCGGTAGAGCCACCTACGTGGAGAGACTTTCCGGTGTCTTCTTCCATGTGGACTCGCTCGATCTCTATGCGAAATACCTTTTGACCTTCATCGGTTTCAATTTCCACATCGAGGTATCCATTGACGCAAATTGGTTCGTCATACTGGGAAGTCTGGAAATTCTTTGGCATATCCGGATAGAAATAATTCTTTCTCGCAAAACGACTAAATGGCGCAATGGAACAATTGAGCGCTAAGCCAATTAAGATCGAAGATTCAATGGCTTTGGCATTTACAACCGGCAAAGAGCCCGGCATTCCCAGACAGACTGGACATGTTTGAGTATTTGGTTCGGCACCAAATTCAGTTGCGCAACCACAGAACATTTTCGAATAGGTATTGAGCTCAACGTGAACTTCCAAACCTAACGTTGGATCATAAAGTTCAACTACTTCATCATAAGAAAGGGTCATTAGAAGGTCGCCCCCAATACTGGAGCATTGGCAAGGAGAGGCTGGCCCCATTTGCTTAACAACGCCGCTTCCAGAGTTCCACCTACTTGATACATCAAATCATCCTTCATTGCTGGAGACATAATTTGAAATCCAACTGGCAAGCCATCTTCAGGAGCTAGACCACAAGGAAGGCTCATGCCACCGATGCCGGCCATGTTTACTGGAATAGTTGCGATGTCATTTAAGTACATCGCCAAGGGATCATCGCTCTTTTCGCCGATCTTAAAGGCGGTGGTTGGACAGGTTGGTGAGACCAAAACATCGGCTTGTCTAAATGCATTAACAAAGTCTTGAGTGATTAGAGTTCGTACTTTTTGAGCGGAACCATAATAAGCATCGTAATAACCCGAAGAAAGTGCATACGTTCCCAGGATGATGCGTCGCTTCACTTCTTTTCCAAACCCAACCTCGCGAGTCATATTCATAACTTCTTCGGCGCCACGAACTCCATCATCGCCAATTCGAATTCCGTAACGCATGGAATCAAAGCGGGCTAAATTCGACGAACATTCACTGGGTGCAATGAGATAGTAGGCAGCCAAGGCGTATTCGAAGTTAGGGCAAGAAACCTCAACTATTTCAGCACCGGCTTTGACCAATTCTTCCAGTGATTCCTCAAAGCGAGCGCGAACGCCATCTTGGTAACCAGCACCGGAAAGTTCTTTGACGACGCCAATTTTCATTCCCTTGATATCTAACTTGCGTGCAGCTTCTACTACGTGTGGAACCGGCGCGTTGATGCTGGTGGAATCGTGTGGGTCATATCCGGCAATTGCTTCGTGCAACAGTGCCGTATCCAAAACGGTACGCGCGCAAGGTCCGGCCTGATCCAGGCTGGAAGAAAATGCAATCAGCCCATAACGGGACACGCCACCGTAGGTTGGTTTTACGCCAACGGTCCCGGTGACTGCTGCAGGTTGGCGAATTGAGCCACCAGTGTCAGTACCGATTGCCAAAGGTGCCTCAAATGCAGCCAGAGACGCCGCAGATCCGCCACCTGATCCCCCAGGGATGCGATCTAGATCCCAAGGATTATGCGTGGGGCCATAAGCGGAATTTTCAGTGGAAGATCCCATGGCAAATTCATCCATATTGGTCTTACCCAAAATAACGATTCCAGCGCTCTTGAGTTTTGAGACAACGGTGGAGTCATACGGTGGTCGCCAACCTTCAAGGATTTTCGATCCTGCAGTGGTCGGAATGCCCTTTTGGGTCATGACATCTTTAAGCGCTAGTGGTACACCAGCAAGAGGTGACAACTTTTCGCCAGCAGCCCGACGTGCATCCACCGTTGCAGCTTGCGATAGCGCACCTTCCGTATCGACATGGAGAAATGCGTGAACATCGCCATCCACCGCGGTAATGCGATCCAGATGTTGCTGCGTTAATTCCACTGAGGTGATCTCACCTGCGGCCAGAGATTTGGCCATTGCGGAGGCGTGTGCGTGAATCATTCGGCATCTCCCAAGATTTGTGGAACTTTGAAGCGTTGACCTGCTTGGGCTGGAGCTCCGGAGAGCGCTTCATCAGGAGTCAAACTTGGAGCAACGACATCGGGACGAAAAATGTTTTGCAACGGTAGCGGGTGCGAAGTCGGCGGCACATCGGCCCCAGCTACTTCTTGGACTCGAGCAACTGCGCCCAAAATGAGATCCATTTCAGATGCCAGATGGTCCAGTTCGGGTTCGGTCATTTCAATACGAGCCAGTCGCGCAAGATTCGCAACCTCATCACGGGAAATTGAAGCCATGTTCACACCTTATCTGCTTATCAATACGACTAATAAATGAGCGAAAACTAGGCCCGAATCTGTCCGGTTCCCGTCACGATCCACGTCGTTGTGGTCATTGCTTCTAAGCCCATTGGGCCTCTGGCATGAAGTTTTTGGTTGGAAATTCCAATCTCGGCTCCAAATCCCATTTGTTCGCCATCGGTAAACCTCGTGGAGGCATTAATCATGACTGCGGCGCAATCCGATAGGGCTATGAAAGCATCAGCATGATCTGTGGATTCGGTGACAATTGCTTCGGTATGGCTAGTCCCATATTTATGAATATGGTCTGCCGCCGCTATCAGTGAAGGGACTACCGCTACATTCATTTCCAAAGAACCGTATTCGGTAGACCAATTATCCTCGGTAGCGCTATTTGCTGGAATCCCAAGTCTCTTGGAAATATTAAGGGTTGCTTCATCGCCATGAATAAGGACACCGGCCTCATGTAAAGCGGCTAATGCAATCGGGAGAAATTTCGTGGCAACAGATTGATGCACCAAGAGCGTCTCTGCAGCATTGCAGACACTTGGACGTTGCGTTTTGGAATTAAGCAAAATTGGCAAAGCTTTTTCTAAGTCGGCTTCGTCATCGATGTACACGTGGCAAACCCCAGCACCAGTTTCGATCGTAGGTACGGTTGCCTCATCGACGACTGTGCGAATCAATTGTGCGCTTCCCCGTGGGATAACCAAATCAACTTGACCACGCGCGTGAAGCAGAGCTTGGACCGTGGACCTATCTTCCGAAGGAACCAGTTGTACGACGTCGGGCGAAATTTTGGTCCGCGAAAGCGCTCGCCGCATCACATCAACTAAAACTTTATTACTAGAGGCAGCAGATGATGACCCTCGCAGTAATGCGGCATTCCCAGACATGACCAGAATGACAGCGGCATCCACCGTCACGTTGGGGCGCGCCTCATAAACCATACCTACTACTCCGAAGGGAACCGTTATTTGTTTCAAATGAAGACCATTGGGCAGCGTGCTTTCCCGAACCGTTTTTCCAATCGGGTTGGGAAGTTGGGAAACCTCTCTAGCTCCGTTGGCGATTCCTGAGACTCGCGCCTGATTCAGTAACAACCGGTCCCGCAGAGATGAGGCCATTCCGGCGGCATCGGCTCGATCTAAATCTTCCTGATTGGCGCTCAAGATTTCCGATTCACTGGCCTGGATTTCGGCGGCAATCGCCTCCAAGGCCGCAACCCGTTCTTGCGGAGTCGCTGCCACCAAGGTGCGCGCAGCAATTCGGGCATTTTCCGCTAACTCAGAAATTAGAAGCACTGCATCCATGCCCTAAGCCTAAGGGTGATTAGGCTTTGCTCATGAGACGTTTATTTCGAGCAATCCGTAACCTTTTCATTGGAGTCCTCGCCGTAGCCTTTCTCTTGACCGCGTTTACTCGCTTCGTCCACTACCCCAATCCCATAGATTCGGTTCGGCTGGCCCTGGCTCCCGCCTCGAAAACTCCGACGTTAATGCCCGCGCATACGATTGCACCGGCCACAGTCCCCATCGCTTGGCCAACTGCATCGGAAAAAATGCCCAGCACCGTCCCGTGGGATAGTGGCACCCTTTCTTGGCAAGAATTCTTGGATAAATCCAACACCAATGCCTTCCTTGTTATCAGAAATGGCGTCATCACCTACGAGTATTACAAATCCGGGATTACTGCCAGCACCCAACTTCCGTCGTATTCTGTTGCAAAAACCATGACTTCGTTGCTCATTGGAAAACTGATTGGTGAAGGCAAGATTAAAGAATCAGATACCTTCGTGAAATTCTTCCCCGAATATAAAACTGGAACAACCTTTGACAAAGTCACCATTCAATCGCTCTTGGATATGGAAAGTGGTGTCGGCGTTTCTGACAATTACCCAACTGGTCCATCGGGCTGGGGCGTAGGAATTGCACAAATGTATGCAACAACGGATTTAAATTGGTTTGTGAAACACAATCGAAAAATGTTTGAGGCTCCAGATACTAAAGCCGAGTATCGAAGTGTGAATACTCAACTTTTGGGATTAATTGTGAAAAAAGTTACTGGCATGCGAGTTGCCGACTATTTCAGCGACAGCATCTGGCAGCCAATCGGCGCTCAATATCCAGCCACCTGGAATGTCGATAAGGTGGGCGGGACGGAAAAAACTTTCTGTTGTTTTAACGCATCTGCTAGAGATTACGCACGTGTTGGTTTGGCGATGATCAATGGTGGCTTTGCTGGCTCGCATCAAGTAATCAGCACTGATTGGCTTAAGCGAATAAGTACTCCAGTGGTCACCTTGGATCATCAATGGAAATATGGTGCCCAGGTCTGGCACCCATACGAAGGAATTAATTTGGCACTTGGATTGCACGGTCAATATATTTTTGTAGATCCCGACACGCGAACCGTGATCGTTAAGCTAAGTGATAATCCAACAGATGGAGATCCCGAGGTTGAAACTGCAAAGGTGCTGCTGAAAATTTCGAGAGGTTAGTTACAACAAAACCAGATCGTCGCGGTGAACCAATTCTCGTTCGAATTCTGGACCGAACTCTTCCAAGAGTTCTTTCATTGATTTACCGAGCATCTGAGGGATCTCGTCAGCATCAAATGCAACAAGCCCACGCGCAATAACTTCACCTTTTTCTGATGCCAATTCCACGGTATCGCCCGAAATGAACTCGCCCTCAATGCTTTTTACTCCCACTGCCAAAAGCGAAACGCCGCGTTCGCGAATTGCTTTCACCGCGCCGTAATCTAGAACCAACCTACCTCTTGGGGTGGCGGCGTGTGCAAGCCAGAGCAACCGAGAAGATTTGCGATCATTGACTGGATGGAAATATGTTCCTAGATTTTCCCCGCTCATAGCGGCAGAGAGATTTGGTAGTGAGGTTAAAAGCATTGACACACCTGCACCGGTGGCAATTCTGGCAGCCTCTATTTTGGTGACCATTCCGCCACTACCAACTCCAGATGAACCAACCCCACCAACTTCAATATCACCAATATCTTTCATGCTCTTCACTTCGGAAATTCTTCGCGCCGCAGGGTTCGAAGGAGGCGAATCGTAAAGACCATCAATATCGGTGACTAACACCAACAGGTCGGCTCCGATCAAATGAGACACAAGGGCTGCCAACCGATCATTATCACCAAATCTGATTTCGGAAGTTCCCACGGTGTCGTTCTCATTAATGATCGGGACGACGCCCATCTGAATTAATTTGAAAAGGGTGCGTTGAGCATTTTGATAGTGAGACCTTCGAACCACATCTTCGGTCGTGAGCAGCACTTGGGAGGCAATCATGGAATGGCGATGAAAAGATTCGGTGTATGCCGCAATCAATAACCCCTGACCCACAGAGGCAGCAGCTTGCTGAGTCGCTAAATCTTTGGGACGGGCATGCAAACCAAGCGGGGCCAAGCCCGCTGCAATGGCGCCAGATGAAACGACAACGGCCTCGATCCCGGCCGATTTTAGTTGCGCGACACAATCGACCAGGGCGTTAACGGCACCTTCATCTAGTTGAGAACCCGCAGTTCCAGTAAGAGTAGAAGATCCAACTTTTATTACTACTCGCTTGGCGTTGATGATTCCTGCCCGTGTCATTTTTCGCCTTCTACCCTCGGATCTTTCGGATCGGCAACGTTGTATTCCCATTGCATCGAAATTTCATCATCACTGAGTTGATCAACATCATCTTCAACATACTGACCCGCCCATGGTGATTCCAACCGACGATCTTGACCTCTGGCACCAGCCAAAAGTTCCGCCCCCGCCTCAATGGTTGGCTCCCAATCGAAAATAACGGCATTGTCGCCAGCGCCGATTCGAACTTCACTCTTAGCAACGGCGCCTTTCTTGAAGAGTTCTTTTTCAACTCCCAGAGCGGCAAGGCGATCTGCAAGGTAGCCAATGGCTTCAGCGTTACCAAAATCAGTTTGGCGAACCCAACGGACTGGCTTGTCACCCAACACGGTAAAGGATCCATCTTCGTTAGCAGTGACGGTAAATCCAGAGTCGTTGACAGCTACAGGTCGAAGCACAATTCTGGTTCGAACTTCGGCGGCTTCAGCTTTACGTTGCTCCTGAATAATGATGGCCATCGCGTAGTTCAATTCAGTCAGGCCAATATGGCTTGCTGCAGAAATTTGAAATACTTGATATCCACGTTCTTCGAAAATTGGTTGCACCATATCGGCCATGGCTTTGCCATCTGGCAGATCGATTTTATTGAGCGCAATGATGCGCGGCCGCGCCGATAAACCACCGTAGTGGGAAAGTTCTTCTTCGATAATGTCGAAATCTTTAACAGGATCTCGGTCGGTTTCCAAAGTTCCACAATCGAGAACGTGAACTAATGCGGCGCACCGCTCAACGTGTCGCAAGAATTCCAGACCTAAACCTTTGCCTTCGCTTGCTCCAGGAATTAATCCAGGAACATCGGCAACGGTAAAGCGAACTCCACCGGCTTGAACTACGCCTAAGTTTGGAACCAAAGTTGTAAAGGGATAATCGGCGATTTTTGGTTTGGCGGCAGAAATAGCTGCGATTAAGGAAGATTTTCCAGCGCTAGGAAATCCGATCAGGCCGATGTCAGCAACGCTCTTGAGTTCCAGTGTGAGGGTGCGCTCTTCGCCACCTTCACCTTTCAATGCAAATCCTGGAGCTCGTCGCTTAGAAGAGGCTAAACCAGCATTTCCCAAACCACCTTTCCCGCCTTGAGCAGCGATAAACCGAGTTCCCTCGCCGATAAGGTCGGCAAGAACGGTTCCTTCTTGGTCTTTAACTACCGTGCCATTAGGAACAGAAAGGATTAAATCCTTACCTTCGGCGCCGTTGCACCAATCGCCATAACCCAATTTTCCATTGGTGGCTTTTCGGTGGGGTGAATGATGGAAGTCCAACAAGGTTGTTGTCCCTTGGTCCACGACCAAAATGATGTCGCCACCGCGACCACCATTACCGCCGTCAGGTCCACCCAATGGCTTGAACTTTTCTCTATGAACAGAGACGCAGCCATCGCCACCAGATCCCGCTGTTGCATGGAGAGTTACGCGATCAACAAATGTTGCCATAACGCTCTCCCTTTCTTACGCCTGCCTAGAAAATAAAAAACGGGCCCGCAAACGCGGACCCGTTCAGAAATATCCGCGATTAAGCGACTGGAACCGGAACAACGATGTTAACAACCTTGCGACCACGAGCGCGACCGAATTGAACCGATCCTGCTGATAGTGCGAAAAGTGTGTCATCTTTACCGATACCCACATTTTGTCCTGGGTGGAAAACTGTTCCGCGTTGACGGACCAAGATTTCGCCACTCTTTACTACCTGTCCTGCATAACGCTTGATGCCAAGATACTTAGCATTTGAATCGCGACCATTACGCGTAGACGAGACACCTTTTTTACTTGCCATTTGTCGCCACCTCCTACTTGTCGATCGCGGTGATAAGAACCCGCGTTAATTGAGAACGGAAACCTTGACGACGGCGATAGCCAGTCTTGTTCTTGTAGCGAAGGATGTCGATCTTTGGACCCTTTTGCTCAGCAATGATTTCGCCAGTGACATTTACGCCAGCGAGGACCTTTGCATCTGAAGTGATATCTGCGCCATCTACAAGGAGCAATGCAGGGAAAGAGACCGAGGCGCCAATGGCGGCATCGATACGATCGACTACAACTGTGTCGCCAACGGCAACCTTCTCTTGACGGCCGCCAGCTTTAACAATCGCGTACACGGTGACACCTTCCTAACGGGTTATAAATCTTTGCTCATAAACTTCATTTTCGAACTGGAAAACAAGCCACTTTTCATCAGTGGGCAGAGGGTAAGGGTACGGAACCTTAGGTGCCCTGGTCAAACTGAGGATAAATCCCCCGAAAGGACCAGAATTGGCTAGGACGGGGTGATTATTCCCGTACTGACCGCTCGGCGACGCTTTCTAGGCGCCGGCGAGGATGAATCCACTGCTTCCACTGCAACATCGGTGACGACAATCGTGGGCTGCGCCTCGGGCTCAGATTCCATGACTGGTTCTGGATTCGACAAAGGGGCTTCCTGGGCTACTTCCTCGGTCTCATCCTCGTCATCGGCCTGGTGGACATAACGTTGTTCCATATCTTTTTCCAAAGCGACCTTATGAACCGGCTCATTGTGGATATGGATTCCTCGGCCGCCACAACTTTCACATGTGGTGGAAAATGCCTC
This sequence comes from Actinomycetes bacterium, assembly GCA_037130455.1. Classification (GTDB taxonomy): domain Bacteria; phylum Actinomycetota; class Actinomycetes; order Nanopelagicales; family Nanopelagicaceae; genus CAIMZW01. The sequence goes on from JBAXSZ010000009.1 coordinate 18,384, forward strand.
AATCAAACCTTGGCCTACCCGCTTTCTGGTCATCTGAACCAATCCCAGCGAGGTAACTTCGGCTACCTGATGCTTGGTTCGGTCTCGTCCTAGGCACTCAACTAATCTGCGTAGGACTTGATCTCGGTTGGATTCCAAAGACATATCGATGAAGTCGATAACAATGATTCCACCCATATCGCGAAGTCGTAATTGACGAGCAATTTCCTCGGCCGCTTCCAAGTTGTTCTTGGTTACAGTCTCTTCAAGGTTGCCGCCCTTGCCAACGAACTTTCCAGTGTTAACGTCAATCACAATCATGGCTTCAGTTCTGTCGATGACTAGAGAACCGCCAGAAGGAAGATAAACCTTGCGATCGAAAGCCTTTGCTAGTTGTTCTTCAATTCGATTCTCACTGAAAAGGTCTCGAACGCCACTCCACTTTTCAATTTTGGCGGTCAACTCCGGTGCGATGTGACCAAGATAGTTATTGATGTCATCCCATGCTTCATCGCCTTGAACGATGAGTCGACGGAAATCCTCATTGAAAATATCTCTAATGACGCGGACGGTCAGGTCGGGTTCGCTGTAGAGCAAAGAAGGAGCTGAAGTACCAGATGCCTTTGACTTCTTTTCGATATCTTCCCATTGCGTCTTGAGTCGAACAACATCTCGTTCCAGTTCTTCTTCGCTTGCTCCTTCAGAAGCGGTACGAACAATTACGCCGGCTTCTTCTGGAATTAAATTCTTCAAAATTGTTTTTAATCGTGATCGCTCTTGCTCGGGAAGGCGACGACTGATTCCGCTCATTTCGCCACCAGGAACATAGACCAAATAGCGTCCTGGAAGGGAAATTTGGCTGGTCAGGCGAGCGCCTTTTTGACCAATGGGATCTTTAGTTACTTGAACTAATACTGGTTGACCAGTTTTCAGAACATGTTCAATTTTGCGTGGATGGCCATCAGCTAATCCAGCTGCATCCCAGTTGACTTCGCCTGCATAGAGAACTGCATTTCTTCCCTTGCCGATGTCTACGAATGCCGCTTCCATTGATGGCAAAACATTTTGAACGCGACCAAGGTAGACATTGCCAACGTAGGAAATATTGCTATTTCGGTTGACGTAATGCTCCACCATAATTTTGTCTTCGAGAACTGCGATTTGAGTTCTATCGCCCATCTGGCGAACTAACATTTCACGATCAACTGACTCGCGTCGGGCTAGGAATTCCGATTCAGTAATAATCGTTCCACGGCGGCGAACGAAATCGCGAGGTTCGCGCTCACGACGATTGCTCCGTCGATCATATTTTTCACGATTATTTCGATCATTTCGATCACGCGATGGACGTTCGGTTCGGGTTGGTTGATCTTCTCGAGGGCGAGGTTCGCGAACTTTAACAACTACGGGAACGCCATCTTCATCAACGGTTTCACCAGGCGTGATTCCATCTGCTTGTGAACGGCGACGACGTCGACGACGATGAGTTGTTCCATCAGAGCCTTCATCACCTTCGGAATCAGAACTTTCGCCATCTAAACTTCCAGCATCCAATTCTTCATCAGTATCTGAATCTCGAGAATCTGCACTAGCTTCCCCGGTTGTGTCTCTGCCGGTACGACGGCGACCTCTTCCACCGCGGCGGCGACGACGGCGCTCTAACGATGCCTCATCCCCAGCAGATGCGTTGGAGTCTTTACTCTCAGAATCCTGATTTTCGACCGGAACCTTTGTGGCCGTAGTCGGCGCTACTTTCTTAGCCGGGCGCTTGGCGATTGGCTCTACTGGTGCCGCCTGAAAGAGCGGTACAGGAACCGGTGCGGTGGCTTTGGCAACCTTTTTGGCCGCGACTTTCTCTTCCTGTGGAACCGGGGCAACCGCTTTGGGCGCACGTTTTGCCGGCGCTTTCTTGGCCGTGGTTGCCGGGACCTCTGAGGTTGGTACTTCAACCTTAGCGACTTCGGCGGTCGTGGCCTTACTTGGGGAACTCTTCTTTACCGCACGCTTTCGCGCGGCTTTTGGCTCTATAGCCATAACACCAAATCCTCATCCAGATACCGAATTCTTAATTATCGGTACTTCGTTAGGCCCGAATTCGGGCAATTCTGATAAAAACTGCGCTCTTGCTGGTAGTTCTTTCATCGATATCCGACTGATGATGATCAAAAGCCAGGAGATCGACCCCTACTAAAAACTAGAGTTCGCGGCGATGACGAGAAATTAAGGCTCCGACGGAACCGCTCGACGCGCTGAACGCTAGGAAAAAGTATAGCCCCTACCTGCTCCGAACGTGGACATTCTGTAATAGCCCCAGTCCAATTAAGTTGGCGAACATCGAAGAGCCACCATAGGAGAGGAAGGGCAGGGGAACCCCAGTCATGGGCATAAGGCCCATGGCCATGCCGATATTCTCAAAGGTTTGGAAGGCAAACCAGGCGATCACCCCGATACAGACCAACCTGCCAAACATATCCTGAGTCCGTCTGACGATCATAAAAGCGCGGAAAAAGAAGAGCCCGAAGCAGAGCAGGATGAATCCTGAGCCTACGAAGCCCAATTCTTCGCCAGCTACGGTAAAGATGAAGTCGGTTTGTTGCTCCGGGACGAAGCGGCCATTGGTCTGCGGGCCGTTAAAAAGCCCCTTACCCAGCACTCCCCCGGAGCCAATGGTGATTCGAGATTGGCGGAGTTGGTAGCCACTTTGTTGGGGGTCAGCCGTTGGGTTTACGAAGGATTGCAGCCGTTTCAATTGATACTGATGGATGACGCCAGATTTCACCGCTACGAAACTGCCCAAGACTCCAAGGAGAAGTAACCCGACCACCCATCTGCTTTTCGCGCCGGAGACTGAAATCATGGAGATCACTGAGGCCGAAATGATGAGAACTTCGCCCAGGTCTGGCTGCAAAATAATGAGGAGCATGGGTATCGCGGCGATTGCTATTGCTCGCAAGACATCGCGGTCATCTAAGTCAGAACGTGAATCACTACCTTCGGCCAAGAGCATGGACATCCCGATGATCACCGAAATCTTGGCCAGTTCCGCAGGTTGCAATTGAAAACCGCCAGGAATCGCAATCCACGAACGGGCTCCGTTGATGGTGCTTCCTACTCCAGGAACTAGAACCGCAATCAAGGACAAGACGCCTAATCCCCAAAGAATTGGCGTGTAAGCGCGGAGCAATCGATAGTCGATCAGCGTTGTCCCGTAGCTCAGCAAGACACCAATAATGATGTTGAGGATGTGGCGCTTCAAGTAATACTGAGGATCTAACCCTTGGGAAGCAAACCAATTTCGCGTCGCTGCATAAACCAAAAGTGTGCCCATCGCCAATAAGGCGACAACCGAAAGCGTCAGCCAACGATCGTAATCAGCGAGATTGCGTCTGACCCCAAAATTCTTTTTCTTGCTCATCGCTTCACCTGACCCGATTTAATCGAATTTTGAGGCGATGCCGACACTGAAGGTTTTACAGTTGCAGTTGATTTTGGAAGTTTGGCATTCTTAACATCCAACGTCGGAAGTTTTGTTGGTGGCCCCTTGGGGAAAATGGCAAGCTCGGGATCCACAATTTGACCAACAACTCCGTAAATAGCGGAATAAATATTTTTTACACCGACGGCACTTACGCTGGCACCAAATCCGCCTTGACTCACCATCATGACAACGGCATATCTTGGATTTTCTACCGGCGCGAATGACGCAAACCATGATGTGTCATCTTTGCTTGAGCCATCCGGATTCTTACCCAACACTTGCGCAGTTCCAGTCTTGCCGGCAACAGTGATGGGATAGTTTGCAAAGACTGCCGCAGCTGTTCCTCGCGTTGCAACGGCACGCAATGCGGCATGCAAAAAAGCAATGTCCTTCGCTGTCGCAGGAGTTTTTCCAGAGATCACAGTTTTAAATACCTTAATTATTTTTCCGGCCGGGGAAACAACGGCTCGCGCAATTTCTGGCTTATATAAAGTTCCGCCATTTGCGATGGCGGCATAGACCTGAGTCTCTTGAATTGGAGTGACCAAAGTATCGCCTTGGCCGATAGAGAAGTTCACCGCATCACCGGCGCGGATAACATTTCCATCGACGCAGTTCTCTTTGGCAATGGCAATCAAATAAGGAGTTAGATCTGACTTACGCGCTTGCTTTTGAAAATTACAGAAGAAAGTCTTATTGGCTTTGTACCACTTCTCTTTCCAAGCACGGTCTGGAAGTCGCCCAGTGGCTTCTCCTGGTAGATCAATTCCCGTCGCTTTTCCAAAACCAAATCCAGCGGCAGTCTTGAAAAAGTAATCGTGAAGTCCGGACTTTGGAAACAAGCCGCCATCTCTTACCCATTCATCGTAGGCAATTTGGTACCAGATAGTGTCGCAGGAAACCGCAATCGCATTCTCCATGTTGATATGGCCTTGGGATTTCGTTTCGAAGTTCTTGAAAAGTTGAGTTCCGATTTGCACGGATGCCGGACAGTTATAGAGCGCATTCATGTTGTAACCCGCTTTAGCGGCGGCAATAATCGAAAGCGATTTAAAAGTTGACGCGGGGGCGTACATACCTTGAATCGGCCTAGATAAAGCAGGAACGCCAGCACTTTCGCTAAATAAATCTTTGGCCTGCGCAACCGTTAAACCCGTTTCCCAAATATTGGGATCGTACGTTGGGTATGAAGCAATTGCCAGTACATGGCCATTTTTCACATCCATAACTATCGCCGCGCCAGAATCGGCCTTGTATCCCAAGGCATGAGCACGAGTTATTGCATCGGCAAGCGATGCTTCCGTTGCGGCCTGAAGCCTGGCATCAATGTTTGTAATCAAATTATTGCCGGGAATAGACGGGGTGTTTTGAGCTTGGTGGGTCACCGCTTCTTTGCGGTCGACGATGACAGTTCTAATGCCAGGAGTGCCTCGCAAATATTGATTATATTGAAATTCCAAACCGCTCTTGCCAATAATTTCATTTCTAAAATAATTTTGCGAAGTCTTGGCCAAATCTGACTCGGTAACCGTGCCGACGTAACCCAAGACATGCGCAGCATTTTCTTTTGCCAAAGCTGGATAACCGCGAATGGGTACCGATGACGCGTCGATCCCTGGATATTTATTGGCATTTTCTAATATCTTCAGCGCCTCTTGTTGGGTTGCTTTCTTTGTTACTGGAATGGGCTGATAGCGAGTTCCATTCCAACATCCCACTTTTTGATTAGTCGTCAGTTCACCGCACAACCTGGTTCGGTTATATAGATCTGCATAAGTAATTTTCATCAGCGCTGCTAGGGATTTAAGAACTGCCTTCCCCTTATCCGGCATTTTATCAATAGCGCTTCGATCAACTGTGATTTCCAATCCAGGTCTATCCATTGCCAATGGCAAGCCAGAACTATCTGTTATTGCCCCTCGCAATGCCGGGGTGATGATGTCTCGGCTCTGAATACTTAGCGCTGCGTTTTGATAGCGAAGTCCATCGGCAATTTGTAAAAAGAAAAGACGACCAAGCAATGCCAATAAAAGCGAGGCGATAAGCGCCTGAAAAACGATGAGATTGAGTCTTGAACGCTGATTCATCGGCGCTCCCGGGAGGTCAGGCTGGCATTATGAAACAGCGATAAGAATGGAATTATCAGTGGGGCAAAAATTATTGTCCAAAAACCATTCCCTAGAACCTTGATGACGATTTGGCTAAAGGCACCATCGTTTTCGCCTAACAGCGCACTGATCATTAAGAAAAAGACCATGGAAAGCATTGCTCCACCAGCAACCAATGCGATTAGCGCCATAGGTCTGGAAGAAAAATTTCCAATGCTCTCTCTGTTGGTTGCGAAAAGGAATCCAATCAAAGTCATGACAAAAGCCCACTGACCAAATGGTGCATCAATTGTTGGAGAGAGATCCAGAATGATCCCGCCAATAAACCCAATGACAACGGCGCCAGATCGATCTTCAAAGGAGATCAGACCCATCAACACTGCGATATAAAAAGAAAATCCAGCGATTGGAAAATTTATCCGAGTCACCAGTGACTCTTGAATCAAGAAGGCAATTATGATTAAGCCACTGCTAGAAAAGATTCGACTTGGACTCATGGCTATAGCATCACTGAACTGGTCGAGAAGCCGATGGGCTTGGCGAAGGATTTGGCGATTGGCCAGGAGTCGGACCGGCGGATGGTGAAATCGCTGGTGGCGCCGTGACAAATACCGTCACTGTAGGTTTTGGAGTGGGTATGAGAGAATCTTTGGGATTTTGAACTGCAGCTTTAGTGATGACCGAAACAACTCCTACATTATTTAAGTTTGTTAATCCAACAACTGTTGCTTGTTGAGTGAGCGAAGCCGTTGATTTATCGACTGCAATAACCCTCCCCACTGGAATACCTGGCACGAACGGTCGGTTATTATCACTTCCCAGAGTCACCAGCACCTGTCCGACTTTTATCGTTCCAGAAGGATCGAGCAACTGGAGTATGTAGGAGCTGTCTCCTTGGCCCAAGAGCACACCAGCGCTTTGAGTTTTCGCAAGGCGTACACCGACGCGAAAAGTCGGGTCACTCATCAAAAGGACTATCGCCGAATTGCTGGTCACTGATTTCACGGCACCCACTAACCCGCCGTTTGCGATCACCGACATATCTTTAGACACTCCAGAGCGCGAACCAACATCGATCGTGATGGTCTGCGAAAAAGTTGAAGTTGAACCTCTGCCGATGACTCGACCAGAAACCACACTCAAATGTCCTCTGCCAGCAAGATCAAGCACATCTCGCAATTGCATGAGTTGCCCTTGAATATCTTGGCTAACGATGACCTGTGCCTTTAACTTGGCATTTGCCGCTTGAGCATCTTTGAGTTGCGCTTTCGTCTTGCCAAAGTTTTTTATATCAGAGAAAAAATTATTTACTGGCGAGAAGAAATTAGAAACGCTTCGCTGAACTGGGGCCAAGAATGATTGCGTTGCCGATCTAGAAGTGGAAGTCAGACTAATTCCACGCAAATCCAGGGTAATCAAAAAAAGTGAAGTCACTAGCAAAATAACCAGCAAGAGCCGAGAACGGTTGTTCCCGCCTTGTGCCACGAATTATCTCCTTGGTGCTAGTGACTATAGATTAACGACGAGGTTCGGAAATTAAGACCTTCTCGAGTGCTTCGAACTCTTCGACGCACTTACCAGAGCCTTCGACTACTGCTTGAAGTGGGCGCTCAGAGATATGTACCGGCATATTGGTTTCGCGGCGCAATCTCTCATCCAACCCGCGCAACAACGCACCGCCACCTGTAAGAACAATGCCTCTGTCCATCAAGTCGCTGGCAAGCTCAGGTGGACATTTGTCCAAGGTGCTCTTAACTGCGTTGACGATCTGATTGACGGGCTCTTCCAGTGCTTTACGAATATCTTCCGCTGAGACTCTAATGATCTTTGGAAGTCCGGTTGCTAAATCGCGACCGCGAATTTCGGCATCAGGTTCGTTAGGAAGTGGGAAAGCCGACCCAATAGCCATCTTAATTTCTTCAGCGGTTCGCTCGCCCAACAGCAATGAGTATTCGCGCTTAACCCAGTCAATAATGGCTTGATCAAGCTCGTCGCCACCAATTCGAATAGATAGTGCCGTCACGATCCCACCTAGTGAAATAACTGCAACTTCGGTTGTACCGCCACCAATATCTACAACCATGTTTCCAGTTGGCTCGTGAATAGGAAGTCCCGCCCCAATAGCCGCAGCCATTGGTTCTTCAATGATGTACACCTTGCGAGCACCTGCCGCATATCCGGCATCTTTCACTGCGCGTTGTTCCACGCCGGTAATTCCTGATGGCACGCAGACGACAATTCTTGGCTTGGCCAAGAAACGTCGACGATGTACTTTCTGAATAAAGTAACGAAGCATTCTTTCAGTCGTATCAAAATCTGCAATGACGCCATCTTTCAGTGGACGAATTGCGACGATATTTCCTGGAGTTCTACCGATCATCCGCTTGGCTTCTAAACCAACGGCCAAAATTCCACCAGTATCCTGATTGATCGCAACAACACTTGGCTCGTTAAGAACAATGCCCCGGCCGCGCACATAAACCAGTGTGTTAGCCGTTCCTAGATCAACTGCCATATCTCTTCCGATAAATGACATTCGACTTGGCTTCTTTTTCGACATTGGCGACCTTTCACTTTCATTGAGTAAGAAAAAATTAATTAAAGAAAATTCCAATTTCACGAAGCGCAGATTCTGGGGAATCTGAACCGTGGACCAAATTTTGAACGACTTTGGTGCCTTGGTCTCGAGCCAGATCGCCACGAATTGTGCCTGGTTCGGCAACGGTTGGATCAGTTGCGCCAGCCAACTTTCGAAATCCCTCAATGACTCGATTGCCTTCGGCCACGATCGCCACGATCGGACCTGACATCATGAATTCCACTAGCGGTTCGAAGAATGGTTTGCCTTCATGTTCGGCGTAATGTGACGTCAAGAGTTCTCGGTCCGCAGTCATCATCTTGAGCGCGTGGATTTGATAACCCTTAGCCTCCACTCTGCTGATGATTTCGCCCACCAAGCCTCGTCGAACGCCGTCGGGCTTAACTAGAATCAAAGTACGCTCTAAAGTCACGGGCGTTATTCTATTGGCTCAGCGGTAAAGCGTGGCACTGGGAGATTCTTGGGTGTCGTGCCCGAATTTTCGGGGGTCGAGTGGAGTTAAAGTCGGGGGTTAGCCAAGAAGGCGGCCCGAGCGGCCTCCCCCTTCTTGCCGATCACATAGGCGCAGACCCAGAGAAATCCAAAAAGCATCCCCATGAAGTACATCGCGGTAACCGCGAGCCCATAGGCAATCATCCCCACCTGCAGAACCGAACCGAAGTACCACCCAATCTTTCGTTTCATCAGCCCAGCTGTTATAAAGAGAGCAAAGGCCAAAGCGCCACCCAATCCCACAACTAAGGAGCTGTGGTGATTCATGGCCAAGAGAAGGGCAAACCCCATGACCATCGACTCCATGACCAGAACTGCCGCCCCGAGCAATCTCACGGCTAGGCCTGTTCGATCTTGCGAAGACGGGCACGTGCTTCGCCGGCGGTCACAACTGAACCAGTGATGACGACGGCTGAAACACCTTCGCTGACCTGGTTGATAAGCGAGCACTGCTCCATTGCATAAGTGATTGCTCCATCAAGATTCATCTCTTTGAAAACTCTGGTTGGACCAAAAATTCGAATAGCTCGATCATAAAGTTCGTCAACAGGAAGTGCGCGACTAGATGAACTGGCAGTCACTACTAATCGATCGACAACCGGCTCCAATTCAGTGAGCACTCCATCAACATCCTTGTCACCTAAAATTGCCAGAACCCCAAAAATAGATTCAAAATCAAATTCGTTTCGAAGCGTGAGCGCCAGAGCGTGAGCTCCATGCGGGTTATGTGCTGCATCAACGATCACCGTCGGATCTCGGTGGAGAATTTCTAATCTTCCCGGAGAATCCACATTGGCAAATCCACGCCTTACAACATCTTCATCAACTTTAACGCCAACAAAAGCTTCCACCGCCGCAAGAGCAACGGCGGCGTTAGTAGCTTGATGTGCCCCGTAAAGCGGAAGGAAGATGTCGGAGTACGCGCCATGGATTCCACTCAATGTCAGTACTTGACCGCCGACAGCAAGGTCGCGCTTAGCAACTGAAAATTCCAATCCTTCTCTAAATGGGATCGCAGCTTTTTTAATGACCGCTTCGGTAAGAACTTTGGCGACCGATATGGGTTGGGCCGCGATAACAACATGCGATTCCGGTTTGATGATCCCTGATTTCGTTAGCGCAATTTCTTCTAAGGTATGACCCAAATATTCCATGTGATCCATACCAATCGGAGTGAACACCGAAACTGCGCTGCCTACTACATTGGTGGCATCCCACTCTCCGCCCATGCCCGCCTCGATAATTCCAATATCGACTGGGTATTCGGCAAATGCAACAAAGGCCAATGCAGTTATAGCTTCGAAAAATGAAATCGGATGAGGCTGGCGACTATCGATTAGATCCAGATAAAGAGCAATATCGTTATAGGTGGCGATCATTCCTTCGGCAGGGATGGGGAATCCATTGATCGAAACTCGCTCTAGAAAACTTTCTAAGTGTGGGCTAGTGAATCTGCCCGTCCGATAATCCAACTCGCGAAAAAGCGAATCAATCATGCGCGCCGTTGTCGTTTTTCCATTTGTGCCCGCCAAATGAATTGTGGGATATGAAAGTTGCGGCGAACCCAAAACATCGACCAAGGCCGCGATGCGATCCATAGATGGTTCCAGCCGAGTTTCCGGCCAACGCTTGAGTAACGCGGCCTCAATTAAATCCAGTACTACTTCATCATCGGCAGAAGACATCACAACCCCGTCACTTAGTGGGCAAAGAATTCAATGCCGAATTAATTCGCTCTATGTCAGCCATAGTTTGCTGGTATCGAGCGCGAATTTCCTGAACAACTTCCAGTGGTGCTTTGGCCATAAAACCTTCATTATCTAGTTTCACCTTGGCGGTTTGTAAATCTTTTTCCGCATTTGCCAGGTCTTTGGTAAGACGAGCTCGTTCTGCTGGAACATCGATCGCGCCACTGAGATCAAAATGAATAAGAACTTTTTCAATTTCAATCTTCGCAGAGAAATTCTCATCTTGATTATCAAGCCTTGTGACATGACGAATCGCGGATTCGTAATCAGATAGTCCTGATCCATCCAGTCCGACAAATTGGGCACCGACGCGAGCTGAAGTTTTAATGCCCTGATCATTTCTGAAACGTCGTATTTCAGTAATAAGTTCTTGAACCTTTGTGATGGTTAACAACGACCCTTCATCCATCAAATCTGGACGTGGTGTTGGCCAAGAAGCACTAACTAAAGTTTCCTGCAAGGTCAAAGCGCACCACAATTCTTCCGTAATGAATGGCATTGCAGGATGCATGATGCGAAGCAACTGATCCAATACATATCCCAGAACCCGCTTGGTCTTTTCGGCCTCTTCCCCGCCCTGAGCAAAAACAGATTTTGTTAATTCCAAATACCAATCGCACAAGTCATCCCACGCAAAGTGATAAATCAACTCCATCGCTTTTGCGAATTCGTAACTTTCCAAAAGATCATCAACCGATGAGATTGTCTGCTCAAGACTGGTTAAAATCCATCGATCTATTCCATTGAGCGAATCGAAATCAGGCAGCGCACCATCGACATGCGCCCCATTCATCAAGGCAAAGCGAGAGGCATTCCATAATTTTGTGGCAAAATTCCTAGAGCCACCAACCCATTCTTCGGCCAAGGCCTGATCGGTTCCGGGATTGGCACCGCGAGCCAAGGTGAAACGCAAGGCATCGGATCCATATTTGTCCATAAATTCAATGGGATCAATTCCATTGCCCTTGCTCTTGCTCATTTTCTTGCCGAACTTATCCCGAACCAATCCATGAAGAACGATGGTGTGAAATGGTGGGACTCCATCGGTGGCAAATAAACCAAACATCATCATCCGAACAACCCAAAAAAAGAGGATGTCGTAACCGGTAACTAATACGCTGGTTGGATAGAACTTCTGAAAATCCTTGCTCTGCTCGGGCCATCCCAGTGTTGAAAATGGCCAAGATCCGGAAGAAAACCAAGTATCCAGAACATCTTCATCCTGAACGTATCCAGCTGGAGGTGATTGGTTCGGTCCGCAGACAACGACCTCACCATCAGGTCCGTAGTACACCGGGATCCGATGACCCCACCACAATTGGCGGGAAATACACCAGTCATGCATATTGTCGACCCATTCGAAATAGCGAGGTGACAACTCTTCTGGATCAATCTTGACTCGACCATCTCTGACGGCATCTCCGGCAGCTTTGGCCAACGGTGCGACTCGAACAAACCACTGCTTGGAAAGTCGTGGTTCCACCGTCGTGTTGCAACGCTGACAATGCCCAACAGCGTGCATGTAGGGACGTTTTTCCGCAACGATCCGACCAGCAGCGCGAAGCGCATCCACTACCGCGGTGCGGGCGGCGAAGCGATCTAGACCGTCAAAGACAGTTCCCGTATTGGCCACAAAACCTTCTGCGTTGAGAATTACTAGGTTCTCTAAGGAATGTCGCACACCGATTTCAAAGTCATTAATGTCATGGGCTGGAGTTACTTTAACCGCACCGGTACCGAATTCTGGATCTACATGTGCATCTGCAATAATTTTAATTTCGCGATTGACCAACGGAAGTGTGATGGTCTTGCCAATCATATGCTGATAGCGCTCATCATCTGGATGGACTGCAACGGCAGTATCTCCCAGCATAGTTTCCGCACGAGTAGTAGCAACGACTATGGAATGTTCACCATCACCGTAACGAATTGAAACAAGCTCTCCGGCGTCGTCACTGTGTTCTACTTCAATATCTGAAAGGGCGGTCATGCATCGCGGGCACCAATTAATAATCCGTTCGGCGCGATAAATTAAATCGGCTTCATAGAGTCGCTTAAACATTTCCAATACAACGGTGGAAAGTTGTTCATCCATAGTGAAGCGTTCCCGGCTCCAGTCAACGCTATCTCCCAAACGCTTCATCTGGCCCAAAATTGCGCCGCCGGATTCTCGTTTCCACTTCCATACTCGTTCAACGAAGGCTTCACGTCCAAGGTCGTGTCGGGTCAGCCCCTCCTCAGCCAAACTTCGCTCGACTGCATTCTGGGTAGCGATGCCAGCATGGTCCATTCCGGGAAGCCACAACGCTTCATAACCCTTCATTCGCTTCATTCGAATCAACATATCCTGCAAGGTGTGATCTAAAGCGTGGCCGATATGGAGGCTGCCGGTGACATTTGGCGGTGGGATAACGATGCAGAAAGGCTCTTTATCCGAATCAGAATTTGCAGTGAAGTACCCAGCATCTAGCCATTTCTGGTACAGGGGTCCTTCGATATCGGCTGGGGTGAATCCCGTGGCCAAAGATATTTCTGCTCGTTCGTTCATAAGAGGTGAGTCTAGATTAAGCGCTCTTCTCCTCGGACCGCTTTTCCGCCTTTAGCGCTTTCTTAGCGGCAGCCGTTCGGAGTACATAGGTAGGCAAGGCTTCTTTACGTACCGCTTCGGGGGTGATAACCACTTTTTCGACATCACCGCGGGATGGAACTTCATACATAACCCCGAGGAGGGTCTCCTCCATGATGGCTCGTAGGCCACGAGCACCGGTGCCTCGCTTAATGGCTAGGTCGGCCACTACTTCTAGGGCTTCAATGGAAATTTCAAGAGTGACATTGTCCAAATCGAAAAGCTTTTGATACTGCTTAACGAGGGCATTCTTTGGTTCGGTCAAGATCTGCATAAGCGCTGGTCGATCCAAATTTTCTACACTGGTCAAGATAGGAAGTCGACCAATGAATTCCGGAATCATTCCAAATTTCAATAAATCTTCCGGCATAACATCGCTGAAATAATCTTTGGCGGCAGATTCGTCCGCGGTTTGGAGGAGGGCATTAAATCCGACCCCAGCCTTGCCTTTACGGCCTTCAATGATCTTCTCCAAGCCGGCAAACGCGCCACCGACAATGAACAAGATATTGGTGGTATCGATCTGCAGGAATTCTTGGTGAGGGTGCTTACGACCGCCTTGAGGTGGAACCGAAGCCGTTGTTCCTTCAAGAATCTTCAGAAGGGCTTGCTGCACGCCTTCACCAGAAACGTCGCGTGTGATCGAAGGGTTTTCACTCTTGCGCGCGACTTTATCGATTTCGTCTATATAGATAATTCCAGTTTCAGCCTTCTTTACATCGAAATCTGCTGATTGGATGAGCTTGAGCAAAATATTTTCAACATCCTCGCCTACGTAACCCGCTTCGGTAAGCGCAGTGGCATCTGCAATAGCGAAGGGCACATTGAGCATCCTGGCCAATGTCTGCGCCAGCAAAGTCTTGCCACAACCAGTGGGACCAAGTATCAAGATATTGGACTTGGAAAGTTCGACGCTATCTTCGCGCTTTCCCTCTCCTGACTGAACCCGCTTGTAGTGGTTGTAAACGGCGACCGAGAGCGACTTCTTGGCTCGATCTTGGCCAATTACATATTGATCTAAAAATTCATAAATCTCTTGTGGCTTGGGAAGTTCCTGCATTCCCAGCCCAGAAGTATCACTGAGCTCTTCGATAATTATTTCATTGCAGAGTTCTATGCATTCATCACAGATATAAACGCCAGGTCCGGCAATGAGTTTTTTTACCTGCTTCTGAGTCTTTCCGCAGAAAGAGCACTTGAGCAGGTCGCCAGATTCACCGATACGCGTAGACATGACCCAAGGTTAGAACTTTTGTCGCAATTGGGTCGGGAAAACCGACACTAGTTCTGTTCGCTTATAGGCGAATTGCTGAAGTTATGCCGACCACGCCAAGAAGTACGAAGAAGTTGGGCAGGCGATAATGCTTACACAAAGCGTCTTGGGCAAAATTGCACGAGCTGAACCGATGTCCAAAGTTGCGATCGTACCGACGAGCTCGCCCCGAATATCAATAAGCGGTGCGCCACGGTAACCAATGCCAACTGGAGCGTTGGTGTAGATGCCGCTGGAGTCCAGATTAGAAACGATCCCAGTTGAAACAGAATTCTTTCCATTGATGGCATTTCCAATGGCGATAACGAGATCGCCTTTAGCGGGTTTAACCGAGGATGCGATCAAAGTCTTGACGGGCTTCAAAGTATGCAGGAGGGCAAGATCGATCTTTTCATCCCACGACCACAGCGCACCACCCATGTCGACTCCGCCTTGCGCAACCGTCATGGTTTTCCCGACACAATCCTTCACCAAGGAATATTGAGTAATCAATGAACCTTGGAAACCTTTTGCTTTTGCTTGAGCACTAACAATTACATCTACTCCCCAGGCGGCACCTTTTTGATCTCCACAAGATATGGAATACACCGCAGGATCGATCTTGCCGATTGCAGCTTTGATAGCAGCAGTGTTATCTCCACCAGCTGCTCCCGCAGGACCCGTGTCGCCAGTTTTTCCTTGTGCTCCCAAGATCAACATCTTCGTGTTGACTGGACACTTGAGCTTTGCCGGGTAATAAACCGCAGTGGTTTTCAAGCCGACACACATGACATAACCTGTTGCAGGAGTATTAGCGGCACCCACTGCATAGGCAGAAGTACCGAAGAGCAACGCCCCCAAAATAAACCCAATGATGAATTTTGGACGGTAGTTCATTGTGCGAAAGTAGTTGGACATGCTTTGAGTTTACACTAGGATTATTCTTTTTTTGGCGTCCGAAAATAAATAACACCAGGGATTGTCAGCATAACTCCGCACAAAATCACATGAAATACCGAGGCGCCTATCAGGTAAGGGCGTTCACCCATCCAAGCAGTCACCGGTCCCGCAAGTGCCATTCCAATTGGGAGAAGAGCTAAGGAACCCATGTAATCAACGCTAAAGACTCTCCCTTGCATTTCCTGTGGTATTTCACGCTGAAGCGCAGTTGACCAATACACCCCAAAAGGTTCATTGGCTAAACCTGCGATGAAATAACAAAGAATGACAAACCATGGCGCAAAGGGAAAAGCCAACGCTAATGGCGCTGCCGCAAAAAACATCCACGAAAGAATGGATACCAGCCCAGCCTTTTTCGCTCGGTAGCGTGCACCCAAAACGGCCGTGAATACTCCTCCGAAACTCATGGCGGCAGCCGATAGCGCAAAGACAGTATTGGTGTGAAATTCTCGTCTAGTAATTACGGGCAACAATACAATTTCAACGCCAATAACGACCATTAATTGAATCGATGCAATCGCGATAACCCAAGCAACCCATGGGAGGGCTATTACCGCGCGCAGTCCTTCTTTCAGTTGGTGAACGAATGGCGGTCGAGCTTCAACTAACTCTGGACTATCTTCGTTAATACCCAAGAGCAGCGAAGTTCCTACAAGGAACAAAATGGCAACCACGATAAAGGTTCCGCGCGTCCCGATGGTTGCCACGAGCAAACCACCTAGAGATGGACCGACAATCGAACCAGTCTTGGAGGTAACACTTCGCATCGCATTTCCCGCCGGAAGTTTTTCAGTTGGCAAGATGCTGGGAAGGATTGCACCTGAGGCAGGAAACCCGAGTGCTTCACCGGCACCCATAGCAAAAATAATTGCTGCAAGAACCCAAGCAGAAGCATGAGCGATTGACTCAAAGACAATTGCGATAGTTAAAATCGCTCGAAAAGTGTCCGCAAAGATCATGACGTACTTGCGGGGAAAGCGATCGGCCCAAACGCCACCAGCAAGCACCAAGAGAACAGATGAGAAAACTCTGGCGCCCATGATCAGCCCAAGTGAGGAAACACTTCCGCCGGCGTCAAGGACAGTAACGGCCAGAGCAACAGGAAAAGCCTGAGCGCCGATTACGACAAGTAGGCCAGAGACCCACAGTTGCCAAAAGCCTTGATGCTGGAAAATCGAGCTATCAAAGGCTTTTTTCTTAGACACCAGACTAGGTTACTTCAAAAAAATAAGGCGCCGTAGCGCCTTATTTTCACAACTTCAGAATTACTTAGACGGATTTGCTTTACGGCTTGCAAACACCTTGTCGATGATTCCGTATTCAACTGCTTCGGCAGATGTCAAAATCTTGTCGCGCTCAATATCGCGAGCAATTTCTTCGACATCCTTCGTGGTGTGCTTAGCCAGCATATTTTCAAGCAGAGAACGCATACGCATGATTTCTTTAGCCTGGATTTCAATGTCGGAACCTTGTCCGCCACCTTCGCTGTATGGCTGGTGAATCATGATTCTGGCATGCTCCAGTGCATAACGCTTTCCTTTTGCGCCACCAGCAAGCAGTACTGCGGCAGCAGAAGCGGCCTGACCTAGACAAACAGTCATGACATCTGGTCGCACAAATTGCATGGTGTCGTAAATTGCGGTCAACGCAGTGAAAGATCCACCAGGTGAGTTGATGTACATCATGATGTCGCGATCTGGGTCCATAGACTCCAGAGTCAACAACTGAGCCATAACATCATTTGCAATGGTGTCATCGATTGCCTGACCCAAGAAAATAATGCGCTCTTCGAAAAGCTTGGTGTACGGATCAAGTCGCTTAAAGCCATAGCTTGTGCGCTCTTCGATAGTTGGAAGAACATATCGGTTAGAAATGTCATTCATGGGATTCATCTCCATTTTCATGCTGTTCCACCACTTCCTGAAACCTGACCAGCAGAACGAACGACATGATCTACGAAACCGTAGGCCATAGCATCTTCTGCAGTGAACCAACGATCGCGATCTGAATCGGCTTCAATAACTTCTGGCGTCTGGCCAGTGTGAAAAGAAATTAGTTCGGCCATTTTCTTCTTGGTGAAGGACATTTGTTCGGCCTGGATTTTAATATCCGAAGCCGTTCCACCAATACCGCCAGATGGTTGGTGCATCATGATCCGCGCATGTGGAAGGGCGTATCGCTTTCCAGCGGTTCCGGCACAGAGCAGGAACTGACCCATCGACGCAGCCAATCCCATGGCAACAGTGGCAACATCGTTCTTGATGTATTGCATGGTGTCATAAATGGCCATTCCAGCAGAGATAGACCCACCTGGTGAATTGATGTACAAATAAATATCTTTATCTGGGTCTTCAGCTGCCAAGAGCAGCATCTGAGCACAAATGGCATTGGCCATTGAATCTTCCACGACGGAGCCTAGGAAGATAATCCGCTCTCTGAGTAGGCGCTGATAAACCTGATCATCTAGTCCACCTGTTGCTGAACCCGCTGATCGCGCGGTGTTGAGATCCACTTCTTCCTCCTGGTCTTGACCGAAGATTCGTTGCCAAATCAATGATCATCGAAATTAAATCGCTGTATTGACCCTAACAACCTTTTCGAGCAATTGCTTCCAGAAAAAAGCAAATTTCGGCTTTGTAGTGTTCGCCCTGAGAGAAGTGGCTATTCGCCAGCCTCTGAATCGGAACTCTCTTCTTCCTCTTCGTCAGATTCGACCAGCTCTGGGGCCTGTGGGCGAAGCGCCTCCAGATCAACAACCAGTCCGGAGGTAGTGACAACTTTGACTCGAGAAAGCGCGCCAGCCAGAGCCTTGGCTCGGGTGACTTCGGCAACAATGCTGCCAATCTGTCCGGCGTCAGAAACTTCCTTAATAAATTCTTCGGGGCTCATCTGATAACGAGCGGCAGATCGAATTAAATACTCTGTCATTTCAGATTCGTTAACTTGAACCTGTTCTGCCTGAACGATCGCATCCAACAAGATTTCCTGAATAAGTGACTTGGTCACATCTTCAGTAACTTCGCCACGATGCTTCTCATCTTCCAGACGACCCTCTTTTTCCAAGTGATCGTTAACTTCGTCTTCGATCAATTTTTCAGGAAGTGGAATATTTGTAATTTCTTTCAGTTTCTCCATGAGCATGTCACGAGCATGAGTTCCCTGTTCCAACTTCTTCAAGCGCTCGAGACGAACTGATACATCTCCACGCAATTCTTCCAAGGTATCGAATTCGCTAGCAAGGGAAGCAAAGGAATCATCCAAGGGTGGAAGGTCGCGAGTCTTGACTGCTTTAACAGTAA
Source organism: Actinomycetes bacterium (assembly GCA_037130455.1). Classification (GTDB taxonomy): domain Bacteria; phylum Actinomycetota; class Actinomycetes; order Nanopelagicales; family Nanopelagicaceae; genus CAIMZW01. The sequence continues at coordinate 36,925 of JBAXSZ010000009.1, forward strand.
CCATAACTTCGCCAACTTGGCCTTCTTGCATTCCAACTAAAGGCGCATCAAAAGATTTAGTTTCGCCACTGTTCATACCGACAACTGCCTCATCAAGTCCATCAACCATGCGGTTGGTGCCTACTTCGTAAGAGACGTCATTCAATGAACCGCCATCAATTTCCTTGCCCTCAACTTTGGCAACAATATCGATGGTTAAGAAGTCACCGGTCTCTACAACTTTTTCAACGGGAACTAGAGTTCCGAATCGAACTCTTAGCGCTTCAATTTGCTCGTCGATTTCCTTTTCACCAATAACTACATCTTCAACTGTGACAATAAGTTCCGAAAAGTTTGGCAATGTGATTTCTGGTCGAACATCGGTTTCAACGGTGAAAGTTAATTTTTCTTTGTCGACGAGCTCGGTGATATCAACAACCGGACGACCCAAGACCATCACTTCATGCTCGCGAGCTGCTTGCTGATAGAAATCTGGAAGGGCAGCGTTGATTGCTTCGTCCAGTACCGCACCGCGACCAAAGCGCTGGTCGATCATTGATGTCGGAACTTTGCCTTTTCTAAATCCCGGGATGTTTACTCGCTCGCTCAAACTTTTATATGCCTGGGCAATGTGAGCATCAAGGTCCTGGAAAGGTACTTCGATGGAAAGACGTACTCGAGTTGGTGAGAGTTTTTCTACGGCGCTTTTCACAGTGCTCCTTTGGAGGCGAGATTTTATGACCTTTAAATTCTGGTCGGGGCGGGGAGATTCGAACTCCCGGTCTCCTGCTCCCAAAGCAGGC
>JBAXSZ010000090.1:0-3249 GCA_037130455.1 Actinomycetes bacterium
GCTGGTTTAGGCGCATACGGATTTCATCAATTCCGAAGTTCAAGCAAAGCTGCGCAGACACTTCCTCTAACCTCCATAAATATTTATTCGCCGATTGCCGCTGCAACATCCAGCAAGAATGCGGTTAAGCGCGCGAATATTCTGGTCCGCGAAATTCATCTCGTTCGAGATTTGATCAACACCCCGCCGAGCCATCTCACTCCTTCTTCTTTTTCGTTGATCATGAAGAAGGAAGCCAGTGCCTTAGGTCTCAAGGTTGAAATTCTCAATGAGAAGGTTCTCAAGGCCAAAGGTTTCGGCGGAATTACCGCTGTCGGACAAGGTTCAGCTAATCCGCCTCGCTTGCTTCGAGTCAGTTACTCCCCCGCCAAGGCAAGACGACGATTGGCCTTCGTGGGCAAGGGAATCACCTTTGATTCAGGTGGTCTGGCATTGAAGCCTGCAAATGGCATGGAGGCCATGAAGAGCGATATGAGCGGAGCTGCGGCAGTGATCGCCGCCGTAATGGCCATCGCTCGCCTCAAGCTTCCCATTGCTGTTGATGGCTGGGCTGCCATGGCCGAAAATATGGTCAGTAGCAATTCCACTCGGCCCAGCGACATTATTTCTATTTATGGCGGTAAAACGGTCGAAGTAATTAACCCCGATGCCGAGGGCAGACTCGTTCTAGCCGACGCGCTGGTCCGAGCCCAAGAATTCGGAAAAGCGGCTGGGGGCATCGACTACATCATCGATGTGGCAACTTTGACTGGAGCGCAAGGAGTAGCCCTAGGCGAGCGAGTTAGCGCTTTGTTTAGCAATGACGAGCAATTTCAACGGGAATTAATGGCGGTCACGGTTGCGGCCGGCGAATTATTTTGGCCGATGCCGTTACCCGAAGAATTACGCCCAAGTTTGGAATCCCCAGTCGCCGATATCGCCAATATGGGCGAACGACTAGGTGGGATGCTGGTCGCCGGGCTCTTCCTTCGCGATTTCGTCGATCCTGCCCTTCCGTGGGCGCATTTGGATATTGCTAGTCCGGCGCTGAACAAGCACGCTCCGCATGGTTACACCCCCGTCGGTGGCACCGGAGTTGCCGTTCGCAGCCTGGTCGCCTTCGCGGAGTTGGCTGCGTCACAAGTGTGACCACCCAAGGCACCTGCGGGGGAAGTTATCTCGCAAGCGTGGCAGGATTAGGGGCTATCTCATTTATGCGAAGGGTTGCCCGTGTCTGAATTTGATCTTCTTATCCTCGGTGGAGGCAGTGGCGGTTACGCCTGTGCCCTGCGTGCTGCACAACTTGGTCTTTCGGTTGCTTTAGTTGAGGAAGACAAACTGGGTGGAACTTGTCTTCACCGAGGCTGCATTCCAACAAAAGCCTTGTTGCACGCCGGCGAAGTCGCCGATAGCTCACGTCATGCATCCGAGTTTGGTGTCAATGCCCAATTCATCTCGATGGATATGTTGGCAGTCAATGCCTACAAGGATGGAGTCATCAATAAACTTCACAAGGGCCTACAAGGTTTAGTGAAATCTCGAAACATTACTTACATTGAAGGTCACGGTCGTTTGGTCGGAAAGAATGTTATCGATGTCAATGGAGTTCAATACAGCGGAAAGAATATTGTTTTAGCAACAGGTTCATATCCCAAAACGCTCCCGGGATTAGAGATCGACGGCGTCCAAATTGTCACAAGCGATCATGCAACAAAATTAGAGCACGTCCCTTCAAGTGTGATCGTCCTTGGGGGTGGAGTTATTGGTTGTGAATTCGCATCAGTATGGAAATCCTTTGGTGCGGATGTAACTATCATCGAAGCACTTCCACATTTGGTTGCACTGGAGGATGAATCTACTTCTAAGCAATTGGAACGAGCTTTCAGAAAGCGTGGGATTAAATTTGAACTCGGGACTAGGTTCGCATCTGCCGTAAAGGGTGCTGATGGCGTAACTGTTACTCTGGAAAATGGTTCAACCTTCGTTGCCGATTTATTGCTTGTTGCAGTCGGTCGAGGTCCTGTTTCTTCCAATATCGGTTATGAAGAGGCCGGCCTAAATATGGACCGCGGTTACTTACTTGTTGATGATAAGTGTCGAACCAATGTTCCAGGAATTTGGGCCGTTGGAGATCTTATTCCGACCCTACAACTTGCACATGTGGGTTTTGCCGAAGGAATATTAGTTGCGGAAGAAATCGCGGGATTAAATCCTCGTCCGATTAATTATGACGGAGTTCCTCGTGTCACTTATTCCGAACCTGAAGTTGCTTCGGTCGGCTTAACAACGGCCCAAGCACAATCTCGCGGCCACGACATTGTTGAAATTAGTTATGACTTGGCTGGAAATGGCAAGGCGAATATATTAAAAACTGCTGGCTCAGTGAAGCTGATTGCTCAAAAGAACGGCCCAGTATTGGGAATTCACATGGTTGGTTCTCGTGTTGGAGAACTCCTTGCGGAAGCTCAATTGATTTTCAATTGGGAAGCAGAAGCGTCCGATGTTGCTTCACTAATCCATGCACATCCAACCCTTTCTGAGGCAGTTGGCGAAGCACACTTAGCACTTGCAGGTAAACCACTTCACGCACACGGGTAATGGGAGAAATCGCAATGTCTTTTTCAGTAACGATGCCTGCGCTCGGAGAGAGCGTTACCGAAGGAACAGTCACCAGATGGTTGAAATCAGAAGGCGATCATGTCGCCGTGGACGAAGCGCTACTGGAAGTGTCAACAGATAAAGTTGATACGGAGATACCGTCTCCAGTGGCAGGAATCGTCCAGCGAATCATCGTTCAGATCGATCAAACAGTGCCGGTCGGTGCTGAATTAGCGATCATTGCTGACTCCGTTGCAGTTGCAGAACCAGCACCGGTTTCTTCACCGACCCCGGTCGTTGAAGAACCGCAAGCCGTAGTTACTCCCCCGGCGCCAGTAATTATTCCAAGCACACCTGCTCCAGTCACTTCCTCATCAACAGGAACTATTGTTTCTATGCCAGCACTGGGCGAATCAGTAACCGAAGGAACCGTCACCCGCTGGCTCAAGAACGTTGGTGATTCAGTCAATGTTGATGAAGCGCTCCTTGAAGTTTCCACCGACAAAGTAGATACCGAAATTCCATCACCAGTTTCAGGCACTGTGCTCACAATTGATGTGCCCGTGGATTCAACGGTTCCAGTCGGTGCGCGCCTTGCCACCATCGGTTCTGCCGACGCTGCTCCAGTAGTTGCTGCTCCAGTAGTTGCTGCTCCAGTAGTTGCTGCTCCAG
>JBAXSZ010000091.1:0-3140 GCA_037130455.1 Actinomycetes bacterium
GAACTTTCCTCGTCTCGGTAAGTGCAGCTCCAAATGAACTGAGTGCCCCAATTCTGTGACCGAACCTTCATGTCAACCAACATTGAATCAGCTGCGAGCGCCTTCATGGAGACATTCGTTGCGGAAATAGAGTTCGTTACATTTGAACCGACCTGACCGTCAGATTGGCCCGAAGTTGATCCCAAAAAGAGTCCAACGCCAATAACCGTCGATGCGGCAACCGACAATCCGGCGATTAGCTGAGTTCTAAATCGCTTTCGCTGGGCTATGACGGAACGAGCAAGCTCGCGAATGGGCGCGCTGGGAAGCTCGAAGACATTCGAAGGTTCGGGTTGTTCCAAAAGCCCACGAGCAGTCTCTTTATCAATTTTCATGAGGAAACCTGGAATGCTGGCAAGTTCTGCCACTGATCTGGTGCAACCATCGCAATTCGTCATATGGATTTCAAAATCCTTGCGATCCTTTGCATTGAGGGCGCCAAGGACATACGAAGCATCCCACTGGCGAAATTCATCAACTTCCTCGTTCATTGGATTGCTCCTCTCTCTTGAAGGGCTAGGCGTAAAGCTCGGAGCGCGTAATGAAGCCGGGATTTGACCGTCCCCTCCGGCGTTCCTTCTTCCCGGGCAATCTCTGAAATTGACTGACCCAAGTAATAGGAACTAATAACAACCCGACGATGCTGATCCGAAAGGGTGGAAAGAGCATCGGAAAAGATCCAGGTTTCCAGGGTTGCATCGGTTTCGTCAGCGCTAATCACTTCTGGCAATACCTCCGAAGAAACCTCTCGGCGGAATCTGGCGCTTCGACGATCGTCGATTACTAGGTTTCGGGCCACAGTGAATAGCCAGGCGCTAACGCCTTCATCCCCCTGATCAAGGATCTTGGGGTCTTTCCATGCTCGAAGCATTGCTTCTTGCACCACATCTTGGGCCATTGCCAGGTCTTTAGTCATTTGAACCACAAATCGGAGCAGGCGAGCACCATGAACCTCATACAGAGCGTTGATGAGCTCATCTTGCTTAGCCGACATGGGTACCTCCACTTACTACAACGAGATACCTGGTCATTTGGTTCAATGTTATCCGAAAAAGTTATCCGAAAAACTTTAAGCGACTAGGCGAAGGGCGAAATTACCGGGACGGGCAGCTTCGACTTGGGCTACAGCGACCAACCTCTGGACCGTAGCCTTTTTGGGATCCTTCGCCTTACTGGAGAGGACGAACCAAACTACCAAAAGGAGTTGCAGCGCCCCGACATAAGTCAGGAAGAGTCCGATACGAGCTCCCCAGAAAGCATCGAAATGCATTGCGAAATCGAGCACTTGTTTCCCCCTTAGTGAAAAAATTATTGATATCCGAGGGCTGGTTTTTAGCCTCCGTTACTTGCTACAACGAAACGGCACACTAAAAAGTTCAAAGATTATTGAAGATATTTTCGGTTAACGAGACAAAATGTCCCAACAGCCAAGCAAGACCAATGCGCCCGCGACCACCAAACTTCCTTTAGTTCCCAGACGTTGAGGCAATCCACCAATATTGAGCAAACGATCTGAGTCCATATCCTTCACGACATTGAGGAAATGGAAAGCACAAGCAAAGAGGATGAAGCCGACATAGATCCAAGTTGGCGCGCTCTTGCCGGCCGCTACAAACACTGCCCAAGGTAACAACCCGAAGGAAATTGCATAAGGCAGAACGGAAAGTAGCGTCGACTTCATCCCCAAGTTATAAAACGTTGCACTCGCAATTCCAAGTAAGTGGATCATCATTCCTTTAAATCCCAACGGCCCGAAGTAAGAAAGCAATATTGCTGCCGCAAGGGCGGAAGGAATCGCGACTACAAGTGACTTCCGGTTTAAAGATCCAGAAACTAACGGCTTACTTTGCCGATTTACCGCGCGATCCAAAGGGTAATCAATGAGATCATTGCTCCAACCAACAACACATTGCCCAGCAATAATTGCCAGAGTGATTTCACACGCTGACAAGTTTGAAAATTGAAACTGCGCTAGAAGAAATGTTGCAGTGGCAACGATGAGGGTTGGACCAAGATGCATTGCTTTGATTAGTCCAACGACTTTACTTTCCAAATTCACTGCTGGGAATCTCGTTTCAGAACTTCTTCGCCAAGTTCCATCATTCTTTCTGACTTCGAGCCCATCCGTCTAGCAGGAACCCCGATATATTTACCGAAATACTCAGTAGATCTATTGAGTAACGTTCCAGCTCCAAGCCCAGTACCGTCCGCTAACGTCAGACCCGGCAGGATTATTGAATTACAACCGATCGAAACGAATCTACCAATTGTAAGTTTTGCATGAATTACATGGTTTAATTCTTTTGGGACGGTTGGGTTAATGAGGAATTCACCACTGAGATCATCGCTCTTAGAAAAAAGACGGCACCCAAAAGAGACTGTGGAAAAATCTCCAATTTCTATCGGTTCATCGCCTGCAATCAAAGTGCTGTTGTTAGAGATATGAACATAACGCCCGACCTCGACCTGTCCAGAAACCACCGTGAAATCATCTACTCTCGAAAAATCTCCAAAACTCATTTCGCCTCGGCCGTAGTAGCTGGCTTTTCGACTCAGTTGAACATTTCGGCCCAAGAACTTGAACCCCAAAGAATCCAATTCTTCCTGGCTATAAAAGCTAGTTTCTTCAGGCTCAACTGTTGTCATAGAAAGAGCCTAGCAATTCACAGACTTATCAAGGAGTTCTGAAATACGGACGACCTCTGATTTCGAAATACCTCGAAAGAAAGGGATGCCGATCGCCTTTCCAGAGATTAATTCTGTAACGGGATAATTGCCTTTACCCTGGGACATAAAGGCGGGCATTTGACTCAAACCTCGTTGCCACCATCTACGGGTCTGAATTCCTTCGTTCGCAAAGGATGCGATGACTCGATCGGCAGTTCCTTCATCTTCAATAATGATATTCCAATATGGGTTTATCGGATTTCCAAAATCTTTCGTGATCTTAAGACCAAGGGCAAGTTCGGCCTGAAGTGTTAGTTCTCTAGCAGCCAACCACTCCGCTTTTTCGGTTCCCCAATTATCTAGCGCAGCCAGACCGAAAGCGGCGGAAATCTCAGACAATTTTGAATTGGAACCTGGGAATGTAGATTGGCGAT
>JBAXSZ010000092.1:0-3032 GCA_037130455.1 Actinomycetes bacterium
TATTGGGCTTTACCTCGAGGGCTCCAAAATGGGCAATTGCTTTTAAGTATCCGCCTGAAGAAGTGACCACTCAATTACTAGATATCAAGGTGAGCATTGGAAGAACTGGTCGAGTAACTCCTTTTGCATTTATGGAACCTGTTCGTGTAGCGGGATCTACCGTTACGAATGCGACATTACATAATGCCGAAGAAGTTCTTCGAAAAGGGATATTAATAGGGGATACTGTCATTATCCGTAAAGCCGGTGACGTGATTCCGGAAGTTCTTGGGCCTGTAACCGCGAATCGGAATGGAAGCGAAAAAGCTTTTGTTATGCCGACTCACTGCCCTGAATGCGGCAGTGGACTTCGAGCAATGTCGGAAGGCGACATTGATATTCGTTGCCCTAATTCACAATCCTGTCCGGCGCAGTTAAAAGAACGAATCTTTTACATAGGTTCCCGTGCCGCTTTGGATATCGATGTCTTGGGTTACGAAGCCGCCAGTGCGCTTCTCTCAAGTGGTTTAGTGAAAGATGAATCGGATTTGTTCGGGTTGACGATCCAAGATTTGCACCGATCTGAGTTTTTTACGAAGAAAGATGGAACTCTTGGCGCTAATGCTGAAAAGTTGATTCAGGCTTTATCGGGGGCCAAAACTCGCCCGTTTTGGCGGATTCTTGTTGCCTTGTCGATTCGTCACGTTGGCCCAACAGCAGCACAAGCCCTAGCGAAGACTTTCGGCTCGGTGGATTCTATTGTGGCGGCAAATTTTGATGAACTCTCGGCTGTTGATGGAGTTGGTTCCATTATCGCCGAGTCCGTCCTGGAATGGTTTTCCGTGGATTGGCACCAGATGATCATTAAGAAATGGAGAAGCGCCGGGGTTGTGATGGTTACAAGCGAGCCATTTCAGCTCTTTCCACAGACCTTGAAAGGTTTAACCATTGTCGTAACCGGCGGTTTGGAAGGCTTCACTCGCGACGGAGTCGCTGAAGTTATCACGGCCCATGGCGGCAAGAGCTCTGGGTCGGTCTCCAAAAAGACCGATTTCGTCATCGTGGGTAAAGAGCCGGGATCAAAATTGGCCAAAGCTGAAGAATTAGGCGTGAAAATCCTAGACGAGGCAGGATTCAAAGCTTTGATTGCTGGCGAAGAGGCAGATAGCGCGCAGTGAAGGCGGTAAACTTCCACTCATGATGCACACTTATGTAGCGATTGCAGGCGAAGCCACCAGAAAGCTTCCTGCACCACCGGTTTTCTTTGGTCTCTTCGCTTTCGGAGTTCTATCGCTCTTGCTTTTCTTAGTTCTCCGCCTAGATCGGGATTAAATCATCTCTAACAGCAGTTTTTCAGCCATTCCCACATCTAGTCGTCGTGTTGGAATTCTGGGTGGCACCTTTGATCCCATCCACCGCGGACATCTGCGGATTCTCGATGCCGTCGCCAGTAAATTTGATCAAATCCTGGTTATTCCCAGTGGTCACCCCTGGTTAAGAACTTCTGAGCCAGTAGCAAAGGGTGAAGATCGTTTGGAAATGTGCAGCCGGGCGCTAGAAGATCTCTCCGAGGAATTGCAGGAAAAGGTTGCCTTAACCGATATTGAAATTCGCCGAAGTGGACCAACTTATACGGTGGACACCATTAATCAATTGAAGGCCTTTTTCCCGAAAGATTCATTTACGCTGATTCTGGGTAGTGATGCAGCATCTCAAATAGAGAAGTGGCATAAAGCAAAAGAATTGAAAACGTTAGTTAGTTTCCTGGTAGTTCGACGACCAGGCGAAAGTAAATCCACATATCCAGAAATTGAAATTGATGCCTTGGATATTTCTGCCACGGAAGTTCGAGATTATCTTCGAAGCGGCACAGATGTAACTCCATTTATCTCTGATTCAGTTTTAACCTATATAAAAGAGGCAGGCCTGTATGGCAGCAAGTGAGCAAGTAAAGAAGATAACTCAGATCGCGGCTCAAGCAATCGCAGATAAATTGGGAACGGACATCGTTGCTCTTGATATGACTGAACAGATGGTTCTTTCAGAAGTTTTCTTGATCGCATCTGCGCAAAGCGAACGTCAAGTAGATGCAATCGCCGATGGCGTCTTTGAAGCGTTGGCGAAAATTGGCGAGAAACCAATTCGCAAAGAAGGAAAAGGCGCTTGGGTGCTTTTGGATTATTCAGATTTAGTTGTCCATATTCAAACCCAAGAACTTCGTAGCTATTACATGCTCGATCGTCTCTGGAATGATTGCGCGCGAATTCCTTTTCAAATATTGGAAGCACCCGTTATTCAAGAATGAGCACTAAACCACATCTTCCGAATATTCTGCTCTGGCGCCACGGTCAGACAGATTGGAATATCGAAAATCGGTTTCAGGGACATTCAGATATTCCACTCAATAGCGTTGGAGAATTTCAAGTCGCGCATTCTGCAAAGATCTTGGCAGGTATGAACCCTTCCAAGATTATCTGCAGCGATTTAATTCGAACCAGACAAACGGCAGCGCCGTTACTTGCACTGACTGGATTGCCGTTAATTATTGATGCTGGTCTTCGTGAAACCCATGGTGGTAAGTGGGAAGGTTTAACTGGCCCAGAAAATCGAGCAAACGATAGTTCCCGCTTTATGAGTTGGCTTTCTGGCAGCGATGATGCCGCCGGCGAAACTGGGGAACGTCGCAGCGAAGTCGCCGAACGCGCCTATGCGGTATTGGAACGCGAGATGCAAGGTGTGGAAGGTCTCATGGTTGTTGTGACTCATGGTGGAACCTCCAGAAGCTTGCTGGGAAAAATGCTAGATCTGCCCTTAGATCGTTGGGGAACTTTAGGCGGTTTATCAAATGCGTCGTGGTCGGTAATGGAACCTGCCTATGGTGGCGGCTGGATACTGGCCGAACACAATGCTGGTTCGGTTCCTGAGCCTGTGTTTGGCAACGAGACCGTGAGTTAGATAAGGTTCCACACGTAAGTTTGGGGCTGTGGCGCAGCTGGTAGCGCACCTGCATGGCATGCAGGGGGTCAGGGGTTCAAATCCCCTCAGCTCCACCA
>JBAXSZ010000093.1:0-2931 GCA_037130455.1 Actinomycetes bacterium
TAGTCCTATCTCCTTAGGAGACAGGGCCTCCGAAGATGTCGATGCGGTCACCGGCAGCAACATGCACAATTGCACGCTTAGTGTCGTTGCGCTTTCCAAAACCAACCTTGGTCCGCTTGCGCTTTCCTTGACGGTTGAGTGTGTTCACGCTCAGAACTTTGACTCCAAAAACCTTCTCGACTGCAATTTTGATCTCAGTCTTGTTGGCATCTGGGGCAACAATGAATGTGTACTTGTTCTCGTCCAAAAGTCCATAGGACTTTTCGGAGACAACAGGTGCTAATAAAACGTCGCGATGGTCTTTCATGCTGACACCTCTACTTCACTCTCACGAGCAACTGCAGTGGCCGAAGTTGCACCTGTGATGAATTCACGAAGGGCACTTTCAGAGAAAACAATGTCATCTGAAACCAAGACATCGTATGCATTGAGTTGATCGTTAACGATTAAGTGCATGTTGTCAGCGTTTCGAAGTGAGCGCCAGGCGATATCTTCGGAACGAGAGAGAACAACAAGAACATTTTTACGGTCGGAAAATTGGCGAACGGCAGAAATGGCGCCCTTTGTGGTTGGAGCAGTGGCGATGGAATCCACAACATGGATTCGATCTTCACGTTGACGATCGGAGAGAACTCCGCGCAAAGCTGCTGCAATCATTTTCTTAGGGGTGCGTTGGTCATACTTGCGTGGAACTGGTCCATGCGAGACACCACCGTGACGCTGAAGCGGAGCACGAGAAGAACCCTGACGGGCGCGACCGGTTCCCTTTTGAGCAAAAGGCTTCTTACCAGTACCACTAACTTCACCACGGTTTTTGGTCTTTGCAGTACCAGCGCGAGCAGCCGCCAATTGAGCAACTACAACTTGGTGAATAAGTGGAACGTTGGTTTGAACGTCGAAGGTTTCTGCGGGCAAATCAATGCTGCCGACAGTTTTTCCTTCCGCGCTCTTAATATCAACGGTTAATGCCATTTGTTATGCACCTGCCTTTTCGTTAACAGCCTTCTTCGCTGCAGAGCGGACGAAGACGATTGAACCTGTTGGACCAGGGATTGCACCCTTGATGAGCAACAATGAGTTCTCAGCATCAACAGAATGAATCAAAAGGTTTTGGGTCGTGACTCGATCTACACCCATGCGACCGGCCATGCGCTTGCCACGGAAAACACGACCTGGAGTCGTACGGTTTCCAATGGAACCTGGCATACGGTGCTTACGGTCAACACCGTGGGAAGCTCCCAAACCGTGGAAGCCGTGGCGCTTCATAACGCCGGCAGTTCCCTTTCCGGTTGAGGTTCCAGTTGCATCAACGATTTCACCAGCAGCAAAAACATCTGCTCGTAATTCTTGACCAACGGTGTAGGCCGCAGCATTAGTAGTGCGAAGTTCTGCAACTTCACGACGAGGAGTAACTCCAGCCTTGGCGAAATGTCCAGCCTCAGGCTTAGTAACTTTACGAGGATTAATGGCTCCGAAGGCCAACTGCACTGCCGAATATCCATCCTTTTCAGGGGTGCGGATTTGGGTGACAACGCATGGACCGGCAGCAACAACAGTTACTGGAACGATCTTGTTATTAGCATCGAAGACCTGAGTCATACCGAGCTTCTTGCCAAGGATTCCCTTGATGGCAGAGCCCTGTGATTGAGTAGTAGTCATGTGTCAGATCTCCTAGAGCTTGATCTCAATGTCAACGCCTGCGGGTAAATCAAGGCGCATCAGGGAATCAACTGTCTTAGGAGTTGGATCAATGATGTCAATTAAGCGCTTATGAGTGCGCATCTCGAAATGTTCGCGGCTGTCCTTGTACTTGTGCGGAGAACGAATAACACAAAATGTGTTCTTCTCTGTAGGCAACGGAACTGGACCTGCGACGGTAGCACCAGTGCGCTCGACAGTCTCAACAATTTTCTTTGCTGAAGTATCGATCACTTCGTGGTCGTAAGCCTTAAGCCGTATGCGGATCTTTTGTCCCGCCATGTGCTTCTCCTTTTTTCTTTAAAACATCTAATAAAACTAATGAACTCTTACTGTGGTTAGTGGCTGGCTATTACGCCAGCCACCTCCCGGTTAACTTATTTAATTACTTAACGATCTTGGTAACGCGACCAGCACCAACGGTGCGGCCACCTTCACGGATTGCGAAGCGAAGTCCATCTTCCATTGCGATTGGTTGAATTAAGGCAACGATCATTTCGGTGTTGTCGCCAGGCATAACCATTTCGGTACCGGCAGGCAAAGTTACGATGCCCGTTACGTCGGTGGTACGGAAGTAGAACTGTGGTCGGTAGTTATTGAAGAATGGGGTGTGGCGTCCGCCTTCATCCTTGGAAAGGATGTAAGCGTTGGCTTCGAAGTCGGTGTGTGGGGTGATTGAACCTGGCTTGCAGATAACCTGGCCACGCTCAACATCTTCACGCTTTGTACCACGAAGCAAGAGACCAACATTCTCGCCAGCTTGACCTTCGTCAAGAAGCTTGCGGAACATTTCGACGCCGGTGACGGTGGTCTTGGTTGATCCTGGACGGATACCAACGATTTCAACTTCTTCGTTAACTTTGACGATACCGCGCTCGATACGACCGGTTACAACGGTTCCACGACCTGTGATGGTGAAAACGTCTTCTACTGGCATCAAGAATGGCTTATCAACTTCACGAGTTGGTTGTGGGATGAATGCATCTACAGCAGCCATCAGTTCCATAATCTTCTCGGACCAGGCTGGGTCTCCTTCGAGAGCCTTTAGGGCAGAGATGCGAACGATTGGGGTGTCATCGCCAGGGAATTCGTACTTGGAAAGAAGTTCACGAACTTCCATTTCAACGAGTTCAAGAATTTCTTCATCATCAACCATGTCGGACTTGTTGAGTGCAACGACGATTGAAGGAACGCCAACTTGGCGAGCAAGGAGAACGTGCTCCTTGGTCTGTG
>JBAXSZ010000094.1:0-2799 GCA_037130455.1 Actinomycetes bacterium
AGCCCCAGCCTTCCAAGCTGGCCATGCCGGTTCGATCCCGGTCACCCGCTCCATGACATGCAAGTCAAAGCCTTTGTTTTTCGGGGCTAATGAACAATTACGTGAAACCACTACCCGTATTTAGCGACCTGAACTTTTAGTCAGTTAACACCGTGCGAGCCGACCACCGTGGCTGTCGCCGGATACGGTCCCTCTTCCAAACGTCCACCCAAGCCTGATTGAAATGCCGCGAAAGCCGGTGAAGACATAAGTGGGTTGTTTTCGCCATCGAGGGTCGCAATGTGTACGAATGTAACGCCATCATCAAGTCTTAATGCTTCATAGCGAATTCCTGTCACTTTTCCTTCAGCCAGTTCGGCAAAGAACGCGGCGATTAAATGCGCGTTCTCGTCTGCACTTTCGACCTTGGTTTGATAACGAATCACTCGAGTTTCCATCATTTCAAACCCCTCATCTTGTTGTTGCGAGCATCGTGTGTAAGTTCGGCAAGGCCAAGCTCTTCTAACAACGGCGGAAGATACATGCCAAATCTTCCCCGATACCCCTTACGAAGTCCGTACCAGCCACCGACCGGATTATTCTTCGCTCTTCCAAATGCTTCAACAGTGCCAGGTGCTGCATCCTTACCCTCATCGGCGGCTCCGAGCAAAACCCAATCTCCTTGCTCAATGAGCCATTTGTGCAAATCGGCGACAGCTCGCCACATATATACAAGCCTCGTCGATCCCACCTGACATACAAGCTCATTGGGATCAGCTTTTTTATCTCGGTACATCTCGTATTCAGAGCTGCCCGGCGGAGTGGTTAGATTCCATGGATTTTCCTTGGTCCCGATAGTCATAATTGCCCCTCCTCTGATGTGGTTAATGTTGCGGTGACGTAGTAATTCACAAGTGATTGCCATCCGGCCGAGTTTCGATTTCGCCGCTCTTCAGCACGCGAACCCAATCGCTCCCAACCGTCATGTTCGATTCGAACGATTGTCTCTTCCGGGCCATTCGGCACGAACATCACGGTGACTGTGGTCGCATCAGAACGGTCGCTACCTAGGTGCCAGAGATAACTCAATTGTTGAGGTGGTTCCCATGCGGTCACTTCTCCCCAGTCGTGTTCCTCGCCTTCCGGGGTTCGTTCGAAAATTCGTCCTCCGACACCTGACTCAAGAATCACGGTCACATCTTTTCGACCCGACACTGTGTGATCGGAGGGCCACCAAGTTTTGATTCGATTAGCCCAAAGATCAAAGGCGCGCTCTTGAGGGCAGGCAACTTCAAACGAGAAAGTCAGCGGTTCCATCACTCTTCAATTTCCACGTCTAAATTGTTCGCAAAAAGAGAAAACCGAGACGAAGCATCGCTCCACACTCGGTCGAGGTATTGACGAACAGCCTCTAGTCCCTGCTCGTGAAGTCTGTAGATCCGTCGAGTCCCTTCGGCTTGCTCGGTCACTAACTTTGCCTCCTTGAGAAGCCTTAAGTGGCGAGAAACAGCCGGTCTGCTTATAGGCATATCTGCTGCTAGTTCTGTCACAGACTTTTCCCCGAGGCTCAGCAGTCGGAGAATCTCACGACGATTAGGGTCACCTAGTGCTTCAAATGGGTCTCTAGCTGGATCAGTAACCATACGGTTACTGTAACACCGTGGTTACTGAGCAACAAGATCTTTAAGGATCCAAATATTTATTATGGGTAAACCCTCCAGCCTTCCAAGCTGGCGATGCCGGTTCGATCCCGGTCACCCGCTCTCTGATCTGAGGCTCTAATTGAGCCGATTTAGGTGATAGAGCCAACAAGTTGAATTATGGCTTTACCTGTAAACGTCACCGAATCGCTTCCTGTCTCGCCTAGTCCATCAATAATTCCAACAGCCAACGAAGTATCAGATACTGGAGCAATCGAGCCCACTATGACGTATGAATACTTTGAATAAATATCAGAGCCAGAATTAGCAAAGAACAGATAGGAAGCACTAACGGAATAAGTGAGAGTTGATGCTTCACTTGCCCTCAGTACTAGTCCTAATTTTTGCGCGTTAATGCTCAATGAAGTTCTTCGACCTGTTACAACAATGAAGATACTGTAATGAAAATTGGCCTTTAGTGTTCCAAAACTCAAACTTGTAGATTCAACACCGCCGATTGCAGTAGAAAGTAGCCAAGAAGAAATATTTGCGGATTGAATCTCCGACGGTCCTGTTGCGCCTGTTGCGCCTGTTGCTCCAGCCGAACCAGTTGGTCCGGTTGAACCGGTAACGCCCATTGCACCAATACTTCCTGTAGACCCAGCTGCTCCAGTTGCACCTTGCAAGCCAATTTCTCCCGTTGCACCCGCAGATCCAGTTGCTCCAGTTGGGCCTGCTGGGCCGGTAATTCCACTAGCGCCAGTGCTTCCTGTAGATCCCACTGCACCTGTTGAACCGGTGTCACCTTTTACTCCAGCGGCTCCAGTATTTCCAATGGCCCCTGTCGCCCCTGCCGAACCAGTTGCACCGACCGAACCCGTTGCACCGACCGAACCAGTTGCACCGACCGAACCCGTTGCACCCGCAGATCCAGTTGCTCCAGTTGGGCCTGCTGGGCCGGTAATTCCACTAGCGCCAGTGCTTCCTGTAGATCCCACTGCACCTGTTGAACCGGTGTCACCTTTTACTCCAGCGGCTCCAGTATTTCCAATGGCCCCTGTCGCCCCTGCCGAACCAGTTGCTCCGACCGAACCCGTTGCACCGACCGAACCCGTTGCACCGACCGAACCCGTTGCACCAGCGGAACCCGTTGCACCAGCGGAACCCGTTGCACCAGCGG
>JBAXSZ010000095.1:0-2695 GCA_037130455.1 Actinomycetes bacterium
TACGACCTAAAGGATGATGTCTTAGCACTTCGCAAGTCAGTGGAACTAGATCTCAATGGAAAATTGACGCCAATTACCGAGCTTGTTGGTGAGCCCGTTGCCGATTTATTGCTGGTCAACGACAGGGACTTAACCTACGCAAAGATTCGATTTGATGATCGGTCAATTGAAACTTTAAAGAATCATCTTCGTAAAATTCACGACCCATTGGCCCGCGTCCTTTGCTGGAGCGCTGCCTGGGATATGTTGCGTTACGCAGATCTATCGGCCAGCGATTACATCACCTTGGCCATCGAGGGATTAAAGACTGAAACTGATATCACAATTGTCACTCGCGTCATGGGCAATCTGAGCGCCGCTGCGTACCGATATTCGCATCCGACAAATAAGGTCACGAATTTGGCTCGTGTTTCAGATGGACTTGAATACCTAATGGATAACGCTGTTGCCGGAAGCGATTTGCAACTCCAATACGCTCGCTCATTTGCGGCCATGGCGTACTCCGATAATCAACGCGCCCGTGTGCGCCAATTAATGTCGGGAAGCCTCAGCGGCCTGGCAATTGATGCTGATCTTCGTTGGCACTTCGTCAATACCTTGGTTGAACGCGGACTCCTTGGCAAGCCAGAGTTAGATGAAGAACTGGCAAAGGACAACACCTTCAGCGGTCAACTTTCTTATGATCAAGCAATTGCTGCTCTTCCTACCGCGGTATCTAAATCGCAAACTTGGGAAGACATCACGACTAAAGAGATGGGAACTTCAACTAGGTCTGCCGTCATTGCCGGCTTTGTCCGCCCACTTCAGCTGGATCTCTTGGAGCCGTATATCGATAAGTATTTTGACGCGCTCATGGATATTTGGGGCATGAAGTCTTACGAAGTCGCACGTCGTTTTGTGATGCTGCTCTATCCAAATAATTTTATTAGCCAAGCTACCTTGGATAAGACTCTTAATTGGCTGGAAGTAACAGGCAAGGATGCCCACCCAACTCTTCGCCGCTTGGTTGTTGATGGTTTGGATGATTTGAAAATGTCCATCAAGGCCCAAGCGAAGGATGCGTAGTTCTCTCATTCATGGGAAGTAACAAAACAAGTGTGGAGGATTTCTGATGCCCGGAAAGAATATTTCTCGAATCGAAGCGCAAGAACGTGCTTCACACTTGACGGTTCATGGCTATGAGGTACTACTAGATTTAACTAAAGGCGAGACAACTTATTACTCAAAAACAATTGTTGAGTTCTCTAGCAACCTCATTGGTTACGACACATTTATTGATTCGGTTGGCAAGAAAGTAATCTCCGCTGTTCTCAATGATCAACCGGTCGATGTGGATAACTATGACGGTGAATCGATTTTCCTTCATGGTCTTCAGGCAGAGAATAAATTGATCATTGAAATGGAAGGGCTCTACTCCGCAACAGGCGAAGGTTTACAAAGATCCGTTGATCCTGCAGATAATCAGGTCTACATGTACACCCAAGGCGCTCCAGCGCTGTCGCGAAACATATTTCCCAACTTTGACCAACCTGATTTGAAGGCCCCATTTACTTTAAGCGTCGTAGCACCCACTTCCTGGCAAGTACTTTCAAACAATCCGCTGATCGAAAAAATTGCGGTTGATTCGGATTCTTCGAAATGGAGTTTTTCCAAAACTCCCCCAATATCCACCTACCTTTATGCCTTAATAGCGGGGCCCTATTTCCATGTGGAAGATGAATACCGTGGAAAGAAAGTGGTTCCGCTGGGAATTTATATTCGAAATTCCTTGGCCGAAAAAATTGATCCAGAAAATATCTTCCAGATTACAAAACAAGGTTTGGCATTTTATGAAAACCTCTTTGACATCGAATATCCCTTTGCAAAATATGACCAAATCGGGGTCGTCGACTACAACTGGGGAGCCATGGAGAATCCTGGCGCCGTAACTTTTAAAGAAGATCGCTTTGTTTTCCGCAGCAAGGTAACAGACCGTCAGCACTTGGATCGAGCTAGCGTCATTCTTCATGAAATGGCTCATCTATGGTTCGGCGATATGGTGACCATGCAATGGTGGAATGACTTGTGGCTCAATGAATCTTTTGCCGAATGGATCGCCTACTTCGCTCTTGCCGAAAGTACCCGCTTTTCCAGTTCGTGGGTGAGTTTCAACGCCGATGTAAAGAATTGGGCATACCGCGCCGATCAATTGTCTTCCACTCACTCAATCGCCACCGATGCGCCGGATGTTGAAACCGGAAGCACAAACTTTGATGGGATTTCCTACGCAAAGGGCGCTTCAGTCCTCAAGCAACTCTGTGCTTATTTAGGGGACGAACTATTTTTTGCAGGTATTCGTAGTTATTTCAGGAAATTCGCTTGGAAAAATACAACCCTGCAAGACTTAATTGATGAGCTCCAAAGCGCCAGTGGCAAGGACTTGAGTAGTTGGGGTAAATCTTGGTTTCAAAGCGCAGGAGTTAACACCATCGTCCCAGAGCTGACAATCGAAAACACAACCTACAGTTCGCTTGCGATTAAACAATTCCCGCCAACAGTTCCATCTGGCTCTAATGATCTTCGAACTCACCTAGTAGGAGTCGGGTTATATGACTTGATCGATGATCGAATAATTCTTCGCAAAAGAATTGAACTGGTCATCCAAGGTGAACTGACCTCGATTCCCGCCTTGGTCGGAGAACGTGTAGCCGATGTA
>JBAXSZ010000096.1:0-2509 GCA_037130455.1 Actinomycetes bacterium
GCTACAGAAGTCGGTTTGTTGGGATTGTCCGCAACTGCCGCCATTGGAACCGTCGGTGGCTCACTTCCACCACTAGCAATTATCGCCTTGCCCATCATCTTTGCCGCCGGCATGTCGATGATGGATGCCCTGGATGGCATCTTTATGACGAAGGCCTATTCATGGGCCTTTACCTCACCACTGCGAAAGATTTACTACAACCTCACAACCACAGGGCTCTCCATCTTCGTGGCCCTCTTTATTGGCACCATTGAACTTGTAGGAGTTCTTGCCGAAAAGACTTCGATCGGCAATTACCAACCCTTTACTTTTATTGCCAGTATAGATTTAGGAAAAATTGGCTACTTTATTGTCGCCACCTTTGTGCTTACCTGGATTGCATCGGTGTTGATTTGGAAAACTCAGAAATACGAAAAGCGATATTCCTCAGGGATCGGTGAAACCGAACACCAACACACCAATTTGGAATTGACTCAGGACTGACCTGCGTAATCTGCTTTTTTAATCGAGAAAAGCATCCATAAGAAAATCGGTAGTACCAGGGACCACAGAATACTTATCTAAGTCAGTTATTCCTTCAGAAAAAAGCACTTCATCATCGACAAAGAAATTGCCAGAACATTCTTTGCTATCCCTATTGAGAATGATGTAGGCGCTATCGGCCATGATTTCTGGAGTGCGTCCAAAATCTGTATCCACTCCTGGCACCATCGCTAAGGCAGCGGTATCGATGACTGTGCGTGGCCATAGCGCATTAACCGCGATTCCATCGCGCTTAAATTCCTCCGCCATTCCCAGTACGCACATGCTCATTCCGTATTTAGCCATGGTGTACGCAAGATTGGATTTGAACCATTTAGCTTTCATGCTTAACGGCGGAGAGAGTGTGAGGATATGTGGATTTCGGCCTGCTTGGGCGCTCTCTTTGAGGAAGGGAATTGCAGCTTGTGAAGTCAAAAATGTTCCGCGGACATTGACATCGAACATCAGGTCAAAACGCTTAGCTGGGGTGTGCAATGTGGGCGTCAAATTGATCGCGCTGGCATTATTGACGAGGATGTCGATCCCACCAAATTCTTTTACGGTAAGTGCAATTGCTGTTGCGATCTGTTCTTCATCTCGAATATCGCACTGAATCGCCAGAGCTTCTCCCCCGACATCGCGTATTTCTTGCGCTGCAGTAAAGATAGTTCCTGGCAATTTTGGATGGGGTTCTGTCGTTTTGGCGGCAATGGCGATCTTGGCGCCATCAGCTGCTGCACGTTTTGCAATAGCTAGTCCAATTCCGCGTGAGCCGCCGGTAATGAAAATGGTTTTCCCTGAAAGTGACATGAGGTTCCTATCCCTGTGCTCGTTTTGACAAGAAATTCATGAAAGCCATCCTGGCTTCATCCGACTCCAGCGCTATTCGAAAGAGTTCGCCCTCAACTTCCATCACTCTGGTGACTGCTTCATGATGCCCACTCTTGAGCAGGGCCTTGGTATTGATAACGGCGGTGGGAGGTTGTTCACCAATGATCCGCGCCATTTCTAAAGCAGCCGCGACAGGGTCATCGGCAATCTGATTAATCAATCTCATCTCCAGCGCCTCCTGGGCGCCAAAGTTACGACCAGTCAGGAAAATCTCCGACGCCTTCACATGTCCGACCAACTTTGGGAAAAGTAGACTGGATCCAGCTTCGGGAATCAAACCTAAGCTAACAAAGGGCATGGAAAATAGTGCATCGGCCCCAGCGTAAGCCAGGTCACAGTGCATCAGCATGGTGGTGCCGATGCCCACCGCATTTCCCGAAACTGCCGCCAGCAAAGGCTTGGGGAAGGCGTGAATTGCGTAGAGAAATTGAAAGACAGGTGAATCTGCCCCATTTGGTGGAGTATTCAAGAAATCGCCAATGTCATTTCCGCCAGTGAAAGCCCCGCCGGCGCCGGAAATCACAACAGTCCTAATAGAAAAATCTCCGGCAGCGTCATTGAGGGAATTGGCCAAGACCGTGTACATATCCGGAGTGAGGGCATTTTTCTTCGCTGGGCGATTTAGGGTCAGATGTAATGTGGATCCCATTGCGTCAATCAAAATATCTGGCATTTGACCATTCTATCTAGTTAAAAGTGCCTTTCGAAGTTACGCAGGTCTTAATTTCAGGGCATAATCCTCTCAACTAGGAACGGAGAGCCTTGTGGATATAAGGATTTTAACTCGAGAGTTAACCCCTTTCGAGCATCTTGTTGCCGAACATCTTTGCGAAGGCATGTCAAATGGTGCGGTCGCACGTCAAACTGCGCACACCGAAAAAGTTATCGAAAATACTGTTTCACGAATTGCTCGCGCCTTTGGAATTAAATCTGATGGCGATACAAATGTTCGCGTTTTGTTGGCGCTGGCATATCGAAGTCAATATGGTGATCAAGCCTTCGATAGATTAGGCATTCCATGTCAACATATTGAGAAGGGCGCTGACGGAAAATCATATTGCAACCGTCACGTTGACTAATAAGTACTTATACCTGA
>JBAXSZ010000097.1:0-2508 GCA_037130455.1 Actinomycetes bacterium
ATCGATTCTCCATTCGATTGCCTAGGCTTTTTGTGGGCTCCTGCTGAGTTTGAATATTCCTATCGCAATGATCAGCGCCGGAAGGGCATTCCAACGCTCAAGCTGGCTCCGAGAAATCATATTGACCAAAGTGCTCAGACCAAAGGCGAGGGTTACTGCACGTGCGATCAAGGCCGATCTTTGCGACCAGGTACCGTCACTGGTCACTAAATTATTGACGAAGTAGATCAAGTACAGGCTAAATAGGGCTACGACGAAATTCAAACCTCGAATATAAAGGGGGATACTTGTGTATTGTCCACCGGAGACTCGGGGGAGTACCCACTGCGCGTTGGTCAGTGATGCAAAAAGAATCACAACGTTCCAAGCAAGTGAGAGCGAGACGAAGAAGGCAATAAGTCGTTTGGGCATGCTGTGAGAGTACCTTCTTGGCTAGCGAAATCAATTGTTTTAACAATTTCGACTAAAATTATTTAGATGCAGACCACCTCTTTTGAGCAAGCCCAAGAATGGGCCTTGGATCTTTTTGGTGACCCCAATGTTGCTCAGTTCTGGATCCCGCCTCAGAATTTCTTGCAGGCAGTTCGCAATGACGCTTCGATCTCTTTTACAAGAAGCGACGAAGGCCTCTACGGGCTCGCACTTGGCGTTGATCCAATCATCCCTGCCGAATGGAACCGTTTCTCGGTCTATAGATCCGTTCCGAAATTACTGACCGAATCTTGCACTGTAAAAGGACAGTGGGCAGCCTATGCCCGGAGTACGGAGCCTGGCCCTTCTACTCTTGATATTCGCGCGCTATCTGATGACGAATTTATAAAAGAGTTCTTGGAAACCCACGCGCCAGAGTCCTCTGTTTTCCCAGGTAATCCGGAAGTTCGGGAATGGGTAGGAATTTGGAGTGATGAGGAAGTGGCTGGGATCGCCGCGATTACGCAATGGGAATCGGGGGAGTGCATGGTTTCTTCGGTGGCCACCGCCACGGCCTTTCGAGGTCAGGGGTATGCCAAGAAACTAATGGCCGGAGTCGTTGGACGAGCATTTACCCTCGGCTACAGCCGCTTGGGTCTTGCGGTGATGTCCAAGAACCGCCCGGCCAGAGCCGTTTATGAAGCTGTGGGTTTCAAAGAGATGGGTGACTTCAGATACTTCGAGCGAGATTGATTTGGTCGATCAACTCTTGCGGGTTTTTAACTTCAAAAACCAATTGTGAGAATCGTTCGTTCTTCAAAGTGATGACTACCGCATTGCTAGGTTTTCGCACGCACCAGAAAACCTTCTTGCCTCTGGATACATAGGTTCCCGCAGTAAGAATGCCAGGGATATATGTGCCTGGCATTCTTACTCCTTTGGGTTTTTTTGCAACTTCTGGGTCTTGGGTTACCTCAACAATGTGTGCCAAAGGGAAAGAGAGCGAAGTTCTGAGCGAAAAAATCTTGTCGGTAATTTGAAAAAGCATATCCAATTTTTTTCCGACGACTTTGGCCTTAATCATTTCTTTGCTTCCGTTCTGTCCTCATCGTTGAGCGGGAAATTTAGTTCTTACCTTGGCAAGTTTACGCTTGGCCAAGGGAAAAAAGTAGCAAGTTTGCTCGTAATCAACTGCCATCTGGCATCAAGGTTTTCGAGAGTTAAAGAAGACTTTCCCAAAGATGTACTTGGCTCAGGAACGGCGTGTAATCTTTCGGTCTATGAGCGCATTCCCCGATCGAAACGCCGTCGCCTTGCTAGTAATCGATGTTCAAGTCAATGTTGTGAAAGAAGCCTTTGATAGAGCTGCTGTGATTGCCCATATTAATTCACTCGTAGACGCTGCTCGAAAGAAGCATTTCCCCGTCATTTGGGTGCAACATTCAGATGAAGGGATGCAGATCGATAGCGCCGGCTGGCAGTTAGCTCCAGAATTGCACCCGGCCGATGATGAAGTAATTATCTTCAAGAAATATCGAAGTTCGTTCGAAGAAACCGATCTAGAGCAAGCGCTGGAAAAATTAGGGGTTGGCCACTTGGTCATAACGGGTGCGGAATCCAACAACTGCGTTCGCTTTACCTCACATGCAGCGCTAGATCGTGGCTATGACATTACTTTGGTTTCAGATGCTCACACTACTTCGGACTACACCTGGACTTATGGAAGCGTCAGCGCCGAGGAAGTTATCAAAGAGCAAAATGGATCTTTCGCTTTTTATGACTTGCCGGGCAGATCGGCAAATGTGAAATCCACTGCCGAAATCTTGGCTATGGCTGAAAGTTACTAGAAGCAATGCACAATCAGTTGGTCGGGCGAAATCGAAGCGCCAAATTTATCGCGCCTCTGGTTGTAACAATGGTGATCTTCGCAGCAAATGACTCGGTGGCTGCCACCGCACCAAGCGTTGGCAAAGTCTGCTCAAAGGTTGGCGCTAAGAGCGTGGTTAATGGCAAGAAATTGATCTGCACCAGGGTCGGAAAAAAATTGGTCTGGGCTCTAAATACCGTAAAAGTCCTTCCCCCATCTGTTCCTGCACC
>JBAXSZ010000098.1:0-2259 GCA_037130455.1 Actinomycetes bacterium
GTGGTGGTGGAGGTGGCGGAACGGCATGTGCACCGGAAATATTTGTAGTCAGTGGCAAGAGCACCGATATCAGAAGGATAATAAGGGACGATCGAAATCGTAGAAAAATATCCAAAGCCAAACTCCTTCATCCGATCACTACCTGATTGGCAGGACGGAAAAATTTAACAGGGAAAACTGAAAAAGTCTCTAAACGAAATGTTCACAAACCATTTCGCATTCCTAGATTTGCGACTTCAGAATCTCTACTGCGGCACACTTTCCGCTATTCATTGCGCCTTGCTGTGAGGGCAATGCAACGTGGTCACCGACGACATAAACCCCGTTGATGAATGCAAAGCTCCGCTGCGGAAAAAAAGAATGTATTGGAAGCGAGTTCTTTATGCGGTACTGCGCCACGAGAGTCCAATTGCGAGTATCAGCGCGCCAAAGTTTCGATAACCAACGGCGAACTTCACTCTCTGAAATCTGGGAAAGCGTAGTTGTGGCAACCAAGTTATGTCCGGCTGGTGCATAGGAAGGAGAAACCTTAGATATGACAACCGAATTAGCTATGGGAGCAGACTCATCAACTACCAAATAATCACTAGCGAAGATCTCCTCCGAGGTTGAGTGGTACCAGGTCGTGCTTTGTGACATTCGCATTCCCGTTGGCAAATCCAAAAGTTGGGATGCAGTTGTTAAATCTGTTGCAACAACTACCCGATGTGCTGAAAATTCCCTCTCGTCGGTTCTTACCCGTGAACGTGAGACTTCATGGACAACTTGATTGAACCGGATATTCGTCACTGGTCGTGCCAATGCTTCGGAAAATGCTTTGACCCCTAACGCTGGAACTCCAGGAACCCCTTTTATAAAATACTTGAGAATTTGACGAACAACTTCTGCGGAAACCGAATTAGGGTCAGTGAGAAAAACTCCCTGCAAGAATGGGTTAAGCGTATGTTGCGCCAATCCAGAGAATGTCTCTGAGGCTTGCCCGAAACTGACTACGTTGTTGAATCGCTTAACCATGAACCTGCCGAAAGCGAATTTTTCAAAGGAAGTTCCGACATGAGAAGAGAAGATTGTGGGTAGGTGCTTGAGCGAGTTTCGGGGATCCCCCAAAATCAGGTCCCCACGATCACGACTCACTCGTATGGTCGGATTTATAGGGCAAAAATTTAGATCTTTCAAAACATCAGCAGCCTGCACCTCTGGATACGTTGGATTTATCACTTGAAATCCGCGATCTAGAATGTATCCATCTACAATATCTGAAGTAACTCTTCCACCGACGCGATCGGAAGCTTCCAGGAGAAGCACATCCTTGCCTGCGGCAATTTGATTTCTAGCTGCAGAAAGACCAGCAAGGCCGGCGCCAACAATGATGACTTCGTGGTCGAATTTCATTAGCGAATCGAAACCTTTCTAGCCTCATCAATAATCTGGGCGACCACTAGTGCTTCCGTATGTGAAGTCGGCCAAAGCGAACTCTCAGGAGGTGCCCCACTGGATATCGCTTCCCTGATTTGTGCATAGAAGATCGCATAGTTCCCTGGTTCGCTGGCATACTCGAAATGCGTATCTCCCTGGTGGATAAAAGAAGTGGAACGAGTTTCTTCATTCCACGTATCCCGGATGGGGTGCTTGCCGGCGCGAAGAAGATTTTCTTGCGGATCTAAATCACGAATAACTAGGGCCCCTTTATCTCCCATTAACCGAATTCGAGGGCCGGGAGCGCCGCTAATTGCACTGGCGCTGAGATAAGAATCTATTCCATTTTCATGTTTCAAGATCAAAAGAACATCATCGTCAGATACCTTTCGCACCGACCTAACGGAGGAAAACTCCAAAGATGCCGGGCCAAACCAATCCACTGCTGTAGATATTAAATGTGGTTGCAAATCCAATAGGTTGCCTCCACCCAATTCCGATGCGGTTTGTTCCCGCCAGGACTGACTATTTACATCGGGCCTAAACCTTTCAAAGCGAGACTCCAACCTAAAGATGTTTCCCAGAATACCTTCATCGATAACTTTCTTTACGGTCAGCGCATCGCTATCCCATTTTCGATTAAAGAAAACAGAGGCCCCAACTCCATAATCTTTGGAATGTTGAATGATTAATTCAGTTTCTTTGACATTGACGGCCATCGGCTTGTCCACAACAACAGTAATCCCTGCTTTGATGGAAGCAATCGCTTGCTCGGCGTGAACAATATTTGTGGATGCAATAACGACCAAATCCAAATCACAGGTCAATAACTCTTCAATGGAA
>JBAXSZ010000099.1:0-2190 GCA_037130455.1 Actinomycetes bacterium
TGAGTTCGATCCAAGTCACCATTAGGAAGTCCGTGGCGTTGTCTGACAAACTTGAGAGCATCTACTCCAGTAATAGTTTGAACCCCTGCTGGAAAGACAGCTCCCGAGTACTGAGAGTCATTAACTGCTTTATTCAAGCACACTTGAATTCCACCCAATGCCGTTGCAAGATCATAAAATCCAACCAGGTTCACTTCGGCAAAGTGATCGATAGGTATGCCCAATAACTCAGTTATGGTGGCGATGGTTGCCTTTCGTCCGGCATCCCTTGCTAAATGTTCGCGGAGCGGTTCTTTTACGCCCGCTTTGTATAGCTTTGAATCTTCGGCATATTTTGCATAGCCGTAGGCTTCCTTGATCTTCTTCATTCCTAAACCAGGAACATTGACGTAGTCGTCCCGGGGGATAGAGATGGCAACAGCCTTCGTCCCATTGGCAGGGATATGAATAACGATCATGGTGTTTGTGTTGTACCCACCGATAGAACTACTGGAACCCACATGCATTAAATCTAGGAGCGCTCGGGGAAGATCGGCACCATTGGCATCGCGCCGGCTATCTAGCCCCAAGAGCAATATGTTGGTATCGCCTTGCACCGATTTCTTTGCCCCTTGGAGGACTTTGGATCGAGGGATCGAACTGGTTGCAGTTTTGCTGAAAAATGCAAAGCCTGCAGATGCTAATACGATGGCAATGGAGAGCCCGGCGGTCACTTTCGAGGGCCTATTACGCATATGGCGAATCTTATCTCTTGTGCCCCAGTGAGATTAAATCTCAATAATTTCTAAGGTTCTCTGCCCTGCTGGGAGATTTTTTATGGTTAAAGTGAAGTTATGGAAAAAGTGGGTGCGCTGGCCTTGGTAGGTTCTGGTGAATATTTACCGGTAATGGAACCACTAGAAGGTGCACTGCTTAATCGCGCTATTAGTAGAGGGAGAAAGAATCACTTCGTTCAGTTACCAACTGCCGCCGGTCAAGAGGGTACAAAAAGTCTGACTTACTGGGAGTCAATGGGCGCAGCTCAATCAGAAAGATTAGACTCCAAGCAGGTTTTCTTGCCGGTCTTTAACCGCGAAGATGCCATGAATGAGGATTATGCCGAACAGATCGACGGCGCTGGATTAATTTATCTTTCGGGCGGCGACCCCACATACCTAGCAGCAACTTTATTAGATACCCCCGTTTGGCAGGCAATAGTCAAGAACTGGCATAAGGGATCCTCGTTGGCCGGATGCAGTGCTGGAGCGATGGCGTTGGCAAAGGATGTTCCGCATTTTATGAAATTAAAAAGCGAAGGGGACCCAGGCCTAAATCTCATTTCCAATATTCGGGTGATTCCCCACTACAACAAGTTTTTTGGATGGATCCCAGATGGAGCGGCAAAAGTTTTACTTCAAGCCCCAGAGGGAGTTGTTGTTATTGGGATCGACGAAAGTACTGCCTTAGTTACAGGTCTTCATGATGAATCGACATTCGAGGCAGGTATTTGGGAAGTGCACGGATTTGCTGGCGTTCACATTTTGCGCGGTGCTCCGACCCATCGTTACCAAGAAGGAGATCGAATCCCTTTGTAAAACTATGTCCGACCTAACGCGAGCAGGCGCCTTAGGTCGGACAGTGGGTTATTTCTTTACGCTAACGCCGCTACCTGTCTAGCCAACTCATCTCTCACATATTCAAGTTCTCTAATCACATATTCTGAGATGTCTCCACTCTTTAAGTGCTCGGGCAAAACATCCCAGGTATAGGTTTCTATTTCCAAATGTGTTGATAGCGGAGTTTTTGCATGCACCTTCAACGCTGCATCAATTCCACCTCGAGTGGTTTGGAACGGCCCTAGATCTTTAAGGAAAACCGGGACATGGAAATGTGTCCGCCATTCGCGTGGGCCAGGGTCAGCCTCCCATGCTGCGATGGCATCTTCGAGATTGAGATATCTAGTTATTTTGCCATCACGAAGTTCGGTGGTTTGGCTGAGATAGATAGTTCCAGTGTATTTCTTCAACTCTTGAACGATTTCTGGAGTTACATGTTCAACTTGAAGGGCAGCAGCTTCCTGCAATTTGAATATCGGGATGCCGGCTTGAGATAAGAGACCAATGTCGTCAGCGATATTTTCGAATTGCACCGATTGATGGCAAATATCTAAAACGATTCCTAAGTATCGCCTTGTGGCACCAAATACTTCAG